>NZ_CP032543.1:6628645-6933419 GCF_003610995.1 Streptomyces griseus subsp. griseus | reverse complement strand
GCTCGCGGCCGTCCAGCCGGACCGGGGTGGCGAGCACGTGGAGGATGCGGCCGGCCAGCTCGCCCACCGCGTCGGCGGTGTCCGGGCCGGTGGTCAGGGCCACGAACTCGTCGCCGCCGAGCCGGGCGACCATCTCGCCGGGTGCGGTGGCGCAGCTCTGGAGCCGGTCGGCGACCTCGACCAGGAGCCGGTCGCCGGCCGCGTGGCCGAGGCTGTCGTTGATGGCCTTGAAGCCGTCGAGGTCCAGGTAGCAGAGGCCGAAGCGGCCGCCGTCCTTGCCGGAGAGCACCTTCTCCAGACGCTCGAAGAACAGGGTCCGGTTGGGCAGTCCGGTGAGCGCGTCATGGGTGGCCTCGTACCGCAGCCGCAGGTTGAGCAGACGGCGCTCGGTGGTGTCCTCCATCAGCGCCAGCTGGTACTGGGGGCGGCCCTCGGGGTCGCGCAGCAGCGAGACGGTGAGGTTGGTCCACAGGACGGTGCCGTCGTTGCGGTAGTACGCCTTCTCGACCCGGTAGTGGTCGCGCTCCCCCCGTACCAGCTCGTTGTAGAACTTCCACACCTGCGGCGAGTCCTCGGGGTGGACCCACTCGTTCACCCTGTGGCTGCGGACATGGTGCTCCAGGCCGCCGAACATCTTGGTGAGGGTGTCGTTGATCTCCAGGATGTTGCCGTCGAGGTCGGCGATGCCGATGCCGACGGCGGCGTCCTTGAAGACCGCGCGGAAGCGCGCCTCGGTGGTGTGGAGGGCCTGTTCGGCATTCGAGCGGGCGGTGAGAGCCGAGCGGGCGATGGCCTCCTGCTCGGCGAGGGTCCGCTCGCGCAGGGCCTGGGAGAAGCCGGAGGCGAGGGTGTGCTGGATCCGGGCGCACCGGGCGCGGGCGTCCTCGGTGGACAGCTCGCCGGGGCCGTTGCCGCCGCAGTACAGCACGAGGTAGGAGTCGACGACCCCGAGCGTGGAACTGAGGGCGTCCGGGTCGGTGCAGTGCGCGTCGACCAGTGCCGCGCCGATCCGGGCGGCGGGCGAGGCGTCGAACGGGTGGGCGTGCAGGGTGAGGCTGAGCTCGCGGGCCAGCGGCAGCAGGTGCTGCTCGAACTCGGGCCGGGTCAGGGAGGTGGCCGTCAGGGGGAAGATGGCCCGGCTCCAGATCGTGGCGAACCTCCGGAGCCGGCCTTCGGGACCGTCCGGTTCCGCGTCCTGCTCACCGGACGCCTGGGCGGGAATACTCACGCCTTACGCCCGACCCCGCCGAAGCCCGAGAAGGCGTACGGGTCTTCCTGCTCCGGGGACTGCGGGGTGTCGGGCCGCCACTCGGGCATCGACACGAGACCGGGCTCCACCATCTCGTACCCCTCGAAGAACGCGCCGATCTCCTCGTGCGTCCGCATGATGAGCGGGTTGCGGATGGTGCGGTAGACGCCGACCGTGCCGTCCGCCTCCTCCTTGGAGAGCGGGATGCCCTCGTACGAGGCGTGGGTCAGGATGAGGAGGCTGCCGGGGGCCAGCGCGTCGCGCAGTCCGGCGACCGCCGCGCGGGGGTCGTCGGCGTCCTCGATGAAGTGGAGCACCGCGACGAGCAGCAGGGCCACCGGGCGGTCCAGATCGAGCAGTCCGGTGACCGCCGGGTTCTCCAGGATCTCCTGGGGGCGGCGCAGATCGGCGGCGGCTATGACGGCGTGGTCGTTGCCCTCCAGCACCGCCTGGCTGTGGGCGACGGCGACCGGGTCGTGGTCGACGTAGGCCACCCTGGCCCGCGGGTCGGCGGCCTGGGCGACCTCGTGGACGTTGCCGAAGGTCGGGATACCGGAGCCGATGTCCAGGAACTGGTCGATCCCCGCGTCGACGGCATACCGCACGGTCCGGCGCATAAAGGCCCGATTCGCCTGCATGATCTTGGGGAGGCCCGGCAGGAACTCCATGGCCTTCCGCGCGGCTTCCCGGTCGACCTCGAAATTGTGCGATCCGCCCAGATAGAAGTCGTACATGCGGGACACGCTCGGCACCGAGATATCTATGCCTTGCGGTGCCCAGGCGGGACGCTCCATCGATGTCTCCAACAAGTTCGCCACGGCGATCCGGCCATGTTCATGGTCAGTGTTGACCAGAGGCTACTGATCGACCGCCAAGAGAGCGAGTGGAAACGGAAATTAGCGATCCGTTATTGGTCACACTCCGGTGGCAACAACGACCGGTCCGTCGCTGCGCGTACACATGCAGCGACGGACCGGAGCTTCACCCACGGATTCCCGGTGGTTCGGGGCTACTTGAGAGCTACTGGACGGTTACTTCTGTGCACCGACGAGCTTGGAGTCGGGTGAGACCGCGAACCATGTGCCGCCGACTCCCTGGCCGTTCACGTCACCCGGCTTCTCGTCCCCGGCGAACGTATAGACCGGCCAGCAGTCGATGGTCTGCTGCTTGATCCCGTCAGGCCGGTCGAAAGTGACAAATCCCTTCTTCGTCACGCCTTCCACCGAGTTTTTGGACACAGGGGCGACTACCGGCCACTTCTTGAGGCACTCACCGGTGCAGGCCGTCTTCATCGGCCACGCGGAGTCCTTGGTGAACCGGTAAACCGTCATACCGCGCTTGTCCACCACGATGTCGCCGAGTTCCGGGTCCTCGCGGACCGAAAGCCCCGCCGCGTCGGCCGGTTCGGCGCCTTCCGTGCTGTCGGCGTTGGCCGCCGCCTTCTTCCCGTCGGGGGCGGCGGCGAACCACGTACCGCCGACGCCCTGGCCGCCTGTCTGCCCCGGCGAGGTGTCCTTGGCGAACCGGTACATCGGCCAGCCGCCGACGGTCAACTGCTTGGAGCCGTCGGTCCGCACGACCTCGCCGAGCAGCGAGGCATCGGTCCCGGCGGCGGCGGTGGCATCGTCGGCGGGCACCACGGGCCATGCTTTCTCGCACTCGCCGTCGCAGTTCGACTTCGGCGGCTTGGCGGTGTCCTTGTCGAAGCGGTAGAGGGTGAACCCCTCGCTGTCGGTGAGCACCTTCCCGAGCTTCTTGCTGTTCCGCACGGCGAGTTGACCCGCCGCCTTGGGGGCCGCGACATCCGCGCCGGAGCCGTAACCAGCGCCGTCCGAGCCGTAGCCGCCCTCCGCCGGCTGTTGCGCCGGGGCCGCGTTGCCGACCGCCTGGCCGTTGGGCGATGCCGTGCCCTGCTCCTGACCGCACGCCGTCATCAGCGTCAAAAGGGCCGCAGCGGTGACCGCGAGCGAGGCGTTGCGCCAGGTGTTCATGTCGACTCCCGTAGTACGTCGTCGTATCGCTCCGATGGCGGCGCGAGTCCGCGCCGTTCATGGCCCTAGGTACGCGGCGTCACGGGGGTGGCGTTCAACGCGGGCCGGGAAGAATTCGGCGGAGCGCGCACCGGGTCGAGGGCCGGCCATCTGCCGGAGCGTCAACCGTGCGCAAACATGAACGGCCCATTGTCCCACCATCAGGCGAATCCCCGCGGAGTCGCGCGTGTCGCCGGGCGGCGTCGATCAGGCTCCCGGTCGTGTACGGATCCCGCATCGGGCGGCTCTCGGCAGCCGCCGCACTCGTCTGGCTGATAGCCGTACCGCAGCCCGCGACCGCCGACGCCTGCGCGGTGGCCACCATCGGGCAGGACGACGGCAGCACGGCGGTCGCCGTGGCGGGCAGCGGAAACTGCGTGGCGGTCACCATTCCGGAGCCCCCACCACCCCCGCCGCCCCCGAAGCCACCACCTCCACCGGAGCCGCCGCCTCCACCAGCGCCTCCTCCCCCGCCGCCACCGGCGCCGGAACCGCCGCCACCATCTCCGCCACCGCCACCGCCACCTCCACCGGAGCCGCCGTCACCGCCGCCACCACCGCCCCCGCCGAAGGCCGCGCCCGCGCCCGCGCCCCAGCCGGTGCCGAAGCCGTCACCGAGCCCTTCGGTGCGGCCGAAGCCGCCGGAGGCCCGGCGCGTGGCGCTTCCGACGTACCGCAAAGCGACCCGCAAGGAGCCGCGGAGCGGACCCTCGCTGGTGTCCACGACCCTGCTGATCACCGCCCCGGCGGTGTTCGCCGTCGCCGTGCTGCGGCCCCGATCGTCCCGCTGACGAGGAGTCACCCATGTCCGAATGGCTCGTCCTGAGCATTGCCATGGCCTCGGCCTGCGCGGTCGTGCTCACCATCGCGGTCCTCAACAACCGCCGGATCGCCGATGACGACGATCCGTCCCAGACGCCCGACGTCATCGAGTACATGACGATGATGATCGGCGTGGTCTACGCGATCGTGCTGGGTCTGGCCATCGCCGGGGTCTGGGAGGGCCGCAGCGCCGCCCAGGAGTCCGTACGGCTGGAGGCGCAGGCGCTGCACGAGGTGCAGGCCCGCTCCTCCGTCTACCCGGCCGAGGTCCGCGACCGCATCCGCGCGGACGTGGACGCGTACGTCGCCCATGTCCTCGACGCCGAGTGGAAGGTGATGTCGGCGAAGGGCACCCTCACCGAACGCGGCACGGAGCTGCTCGACCGGGTGCGGGCGGACGTCACCGAGTTCGAACCCCGGACGGAACTGGAGGGACAGGCCTACCAGCCGCTGGTGGACCAGGTGGCGGCGGCGGACGACGCCCGCAGCTCACGGGGACAGAACGCGGGGGCGACGATGCCCGGGGTGGTGTGGTTCGGCCTGATCATCGGGGCGCTGGTGACGGTCGGGCTGATCTTCACCCTGCAGATCCGGAGAACGTTCCGGGAGCTGCTGCTGGCGGGGCTCTTCAGCGCGCTGATCGCCTTCCTGCTCTTCCTGATCTGGGACTTCGACGCGCCCTTCGGCCGGGGCATCTCGGCCACCGCCGAGCCCTTCCTCGACCTGTTCCCGCACGCCACCCGCTGATACCCGCTCCCCCGGCCGGTGGACCGCCGAGTGCGCCGGCCGGGGGACTGAATGACCCGTTCGCCGGACCCCGATAGCGGTCGGTCCGCACGCCTCCTAGCGTGTCGCGCATCGAGGTGCATTTTTCCTGCTATGTGGAAATTCATTCCGCAGCTGCCCCTCGGGGAACCCGGAGGACCCACCATGCGCGCGATACGTGTCGCACCCCTCGCACTCCTGGGCGCCACCGCCCTCACCCTGCTGGCTCCGTCCGCCGCCCACGCCGCGCCTGACGGGGCCATCAACACGTTCAACCCGACGATCTCCCCCTCGGTGATCGCTCCGGGGGGCCGGGTGACCCTCGGCGGTGGCGGGTGCACCGGCGAGACGACCGTCACCTCGGGCATCTTCGACACGACCGTCATCCCGAGCGGCAGCACCACCGCCACCGCCACCGTCGACACGGACGCCCGCCGGGGCGCGGTCTACGCGGTGACGTTCGCCTGCGGCTCCACCGGTACCACCCGCAACGTCAACCTCACCATCACCGGGGGCGCCACCACCACCCCGACGCCCACGACCGCTCCGACCACGACCCCGACCGTCAGCTCCACGGCGATCGCGCCCAGCGGGGTGCGCGGCGGGCTCGGCGGCAGCTCCGGCACCATGAACCCGGTGGAGGTCACGGCGGGCGCGGCCCTCGTGCT
Source organism: Streptomyces griseus subsp. griseus (assembly GCF_003610995.1). Lineage (NCBI taxonomy): Bacteria > Bacillati > Actinomycetota > Actinomycetes > Kitasatosporales > Streptomycetaceae > Streptomyces > Streptomyces griseus. The sequence goes on along the minus strand of NZ_CP032543.1, from coordinate 6,927,885 downwards.
CGCGGCCGCCACCGGCACCCTCTACTTCGTACGCCGCCGCGGCACCGGCAGCCGGCACTGACGGCGCGAGGTCCGAGGTGGAACGCACGACAGTCGCCCCGGGTCCTGACCGCAGGACTCGGGGCGACGGGCGTATCGGGCCGGGCGGGAGGTCCGACGTCCTAGAAGGCCGCATGGCTCGTCCGCCGGCGCCGGACGAGGAAGACCGCGCCGCCGACGGCCGCAGCGGCCACCAGTCCGCCGCCGACCTGCATCTCGGTGGAGCTCGGGCCCATGGAGCCGCCGAGCCCGCCCTGCGCGCCGTTGCCGGCGAGCACGGTGAACTTGTGCGTCGCGATCCGGTCGTTGTCACTGCACTTCACGGAGAGGTGGTAGTGACCCGGCGTGGTGTTGTCGCGGACGCGGGCGTGGGCGTAGTTGGTGCCGTCACCCGCCGAGAGGCTGGTCGTCGGGAACGCGTTCGACCAGACCGTGCCGCCGTGACCGCAGCCGCGGGCGGTGATCTTCAGCGTGCCGCCCTGGTGGACCGACTGCGGGTTGACGGCGACATTGACCGGGCCGTTGGTGGCCGCGGCCAGGGGGGCAGCGAGCCCGACAGCCGCGAAAGCGGTGACAGTGACCGCGAGAGCGCGTGAAGCACGCATCGTGTGGACCTCCAGCGGGAAACGCCCCGGAGTCCTGTCCTCCGGGAATGGATCGACGTGAACGCCTCCCGTGACGAACACTCACCAGTCGTTCGACGGCTCGCACTTCGGCACTGCTCCACCCCGGTGACACGACACGCCGTACGAAAACCTCTGCGTCCCACGGAGCCGCAGGTCACAGGCCGCCAGAACTTTTATCCGCTCATTACTCCGAAGGGCAGTCACGCCCGGGGGCCTGCTGCGGCCCGCCCGAGGCCCTGATTCGGCCCACCACCCGTTCGCCTCTCCCTGATCGCCGCCCGGCCGCAGCGCCCCTAACGTTCCAAGCGTCGCGACGAAGGGAGCACCATGGGCCGGGACCACGCTGGCGCCGAGCGGACCAGACGCGTGCCGTGGGGTGCCGTCGCCCTGGTCATGCTCACGGGCCTCGCCCTGCTGCGCAACGGGGCGGAGTTCGGGGAGGAGGGCCCGCCGCAGCCCGCGGCCGCCGCCTCCCTGGACCTGAGCGGCGACACCGCCGGCCCGCCGGTGGAGGGCGAACCGGTGCAGCCGCTGCCGTACGCGCCCGCCTCCCGGGTGAAGATCCCGACCATCAAGGTGGACGCTCCGATCATCGACGTCAACCTGGACGCCGACGGCTGGATCGACGCCCCGCCGCCCGAGGACCCCAACCTCGCCGGCTGGTACCAGAACGGCATCGCCCCCGGGCAGCGCGGCACCTCCGTGGTGGTCGGCCATGTGGACAACAACTCCGGGCCCGCGGTCTTCTACGGCCTCGGCTCGCTCCGTAAAGGCCACCGCGTCGAGGTGGAGCGCTACGACGGCCGGGTCGGCGTCTTCGAGGTGTACGGGGTCGAGGTCTTCTCGAAGAACGACTTCCCCGGCGCCCGGGTCTACGGCGACACGGGCCACTCGGAGCTGCGGGTGATCACCTGCGGCGGGGGCTACTCGAAGGCGGGCGGCTACGACGGGAACGTGGTGGTCTTCGCCCGGCTCGTCGGGACCCGCTGACCGCAGCGGAGTCCGTACGAGAGTGCCCCCGGCGGACCGCCGGGGGCACCGTCGTACGCGCGAGGTCTCAGACCCGGTGCGGCACCGTGACGCGGTAGCCCTCGTCGAGCAGCCGGGGCAGATAGCGGCGCAGCGCCTCGACGCTCTGGGACCGGTTGCCGCCCGCGTCGTGCGAGAGGACGACGACACCGGGCGCCGCTCCGTCCAGGACCCGGCGGACGATGGTGCCGGTCCCCGGGGTGGTCCAGTCGAGGGTGTCGACGGTCCAGGCCATCGGCTCCATGCCAAGGTCGGCGCCGATCTCGAAGGAGTTGCGGTTCCACGCGCCGTACGGCGCCCGGTACCAGAGCGGCGCCGCGCCGAGCACCGTCTCGACCGTCTCGCTGGTGCGGCCGAGTTCGCTGCGGATCGCGGCGCGGGAGAGCCCCGGGACCAGCGGGTGCGACCAGGAGTGGTTGCCGATGACGTGGCCGTCGTCCGCCATCGCGCGCAGCAGGTCGGGGTTGGCGTCGGCCATCTCGCCGCAGACGAAGAACATCGCGCGGACCTGGTGCTTGCGCAGGGTGGCCAGGATGTCCGGGGTGTAGCGGGCGTCGGGGCCGTCGTCGAAGCTGAGCACGATCGAGTGGCCGAGGTCGGGGAGCTTCTCGAAGGGCCGGGTGCGCACCGGGGGCCTGGTCGGCCGGAAGCGGGGCGGGGAGCCCGCCGTCATGGGCTGGAGGCGGTACGCGGGCGGCCTGCCCGGTAGTCCGGCGGGCGGCCCGGCGGCCGCGGCGGGCGGGGTGCCCGCGGCCCGTGCGGGGCGGGTGGGCGTCGACGCCGGATCGGCGGCGATCAGATGCACGGCGGTGGCGGTCCCGAGGCCGAGGGCGACCTTCAGCAGGGTGCGGCGGTCGGGCCGGAGGTGATCACTTCTCATGGCCAACTGCTCGCACGGCCGAGCCCCCTCGTCGGCCGACGACACCGAGGCCTGACCGTTTTGTACCCATTCGACGCAGCGATCGGGCCGGGGTGCGGGCCCTCCTCCGCGGCCCTCGGGCCAGCCGATAGCCTCGGAGCCGTGACAGAGCAGCAGCCTCATCAGTTCGAACGCGGCACGGACGGGCCCAAGGTGATCGTCGCGGGACTCGACGGGTCCGACTCGTCCATGCGCGCGGCCGCCTACGCCGCCGGTCTCGCCCGGCGGCAGAACGCCATGCTGGCCCTCGTCTACGTCCAGCCCGTGATCCCCTCGGGGGCCGCGCTGGGCGTGCCCGTCGGCGACACGACGGGCGAGGTCGCCCAGGAGCTGGTGGACGAGATCCGGGAGTCGGCGGAGCGGCTCAAGGACACCTGGGACGTGCGCTGGGAGTTCCACACCTTCCGTGGCGACCCGTACAACGGGCTGGTGACGGCGGCCGACGAACTCACCGCCGACGCCGTGGTGGTGGGGGCGTCGGAGTCGGCGGGGCACCGGTTCATCGGTTCGGTGGCGGTCCGGCTGGTGAAGGCGGGGCGCTGGCCGGTCACGGTGGTGCCGTAGCCCCTCGTGCGGGCGGGGCGCCGATCGGTCACCGTTGTGCCGTAGCCCCTCGTGCGGCCAGGGCTACTCCCCCATCACGAGGCCGTCGGCCGCCGCGCCCCGGCCCAGCACCACGTCGCGGATCCGGTCGCGGACCTGGCGGTGGTGGTCGGCCCCGGCCTTGACGGAGGCGTTGAGGTCGACGACGCGCCCGGCGCCTGTGTCGTACCACTGCGGGACGAACTCGGCCTTCCGCACCGTCCAGCGCCCGCCCTCCCGCGCGGGCGGCGCGAAAGTGAAGCGGCCCATCGAACTCTGGTTGCCGCGCGGGTCCTGGACGCCCTGGTAGTTGATCATCGCGCCGGCGATCTGGTCGCCCATGCCGTAGATCACCCAGGTGCCGTTGACCTTCTCGTACGCCTGCGGGACGTGGGCGTGGGTGCCGATGATCAGGTCGATGTCGGGGCGGCCTCGGTCCTGCGAGGCGGTGAGCCGCCGGGCCAGGTCCAGCTGCCGGGCATCCGGTTCGTCCTGCCATTCGGTGCCCCAGTGCACGGAGAGTACGACGACGTCGGCGCCCGACCGCCGCGCCTTCCGCGATTCCGCCACGATCCTGCTCTCGTCGATCACGTTCACCGTCCACGGCTTCCCGGCGGGCAGCGGGATGTTGTTGGTGCCGTAGGTGTACGCGAGGTGGGCGACCTTGGCCGCCCGCTTGCCCGGGCCCGTCGGCAGGATCGTGGGACGGGCGGCCTCGGCCGCGGAACGGGCCGATCCGGCGTGGCGGATGCCGGCCGTGTCCAGGGCTCCGAGGGTCCGGCCGACGCCCGCGGCACCGGCGTCCAGAGTGTGGTTGGAGGCGGTGGAGCAGGAGTCGTAGCCGGTGGCGCGCAGGGCGGTGGCGACCTCGGGCGGTGACTTGAAGCTGGGGTAGCCGGTGTAGGGGCCACCGTCCTTCCCGTACACCGTCTCCATATGGCAGATGGCCAGGTCGGCGCGGGAGACGACCGGGGCGGCGCCCTTGAGCATCGGGGTGAAGTCGTACCCCTGCCCGCCCGCGTCGGCCGCCGCCCGGTCGATGACGGAGGAGTGCGGCAGGACGTCGCCGGAGGCGATGAGGGTGAAGGGGCGCGGTGCGTCGGCGTGCTGGGCGCCCGCACCCCGGGCGGCGCTCGGGGAGGCGGCGGGCGCGCTCGGGGCGGGCGCCTCGGGCGGCTGCCGGCCGGTGCAGCCGGTGGCCGCGGCGAGCAGGAGGGCGAGGGCGGCCACGGCGCCCGGTCGGATGCGCTGCGTCATCTGCTCGACTCCATGTTCGGATGATTACGACCATCCGACTACACATATCTTCATACCGCTGAAGCAAGGAGCATTGCCGCATACCTAGCTGAACTGGTCGTACCGTCCGACCCCGACGGCCCCTTGACCGTTCGCCGCACCATTCGCCGCACTGAGCGACCGCTCGTCGCACGCCTCGGTGCACCGCCTGTTCCTGCGCCTTGGAATGCGTTCGTATACGCCAGGCGGCAGCGAGGCCGTCGGGGGCCTCCCGCGGGAAAGGACGTTCATGAAGACCACGACGACGACCGATGAGCGGGCCATCGCGGAGTTGCAGCGGGAACACGGCCCCGCCCTCTTCCACTTCCTGCTGGGCCTGACCTTCGGGGACCGGCAGCGGGCCGAGGACCTGGTGCAGGAGACCCTGGTACGCGCCTGGCAGCACCCGGAGGCCTTCGACGCCCCCTACGACTCGATGCGGCCCTGGCTCTTCACCGTCGGCCGCCGCCTCGCCATCGACGCCCGGCGCTCCCGGCAGGCGCGCCCCACCGAGGTCAGCGATCTGGTGCTGGAGAGCACCCCGGCCGTCCAGGACACCGCCGACTCGGCCGTCCGTGCCCTGGACGTCCGCGAGGCGGTGCGCACGCTCAGCCCCGAACACCGTGCGGTGCTGGTGCAGATCTACTTCCGCGGGCTGAGCGTCGGCGAGACCGCCGAGGTGCTCGGCATCCCCGCCGGGACCGTCAAGTCCCGTTCGTACTACGCCCTGCGGCTGCTCTCGCGCAATCTGCCCGGCTACTCACGGAGGTCCTCCGCCCGCAACAGCGCGAGCAGGGCCGAGGCCTCCGCCACCGCCACGTAGTCCCGGGCACAGCCGTCGCAGAGCTGGAGGTGGCGGGCGACCCGCCAGGTCTCCCCCGCGTCCAGCGCGTCCAGGACGTACGCGCCCAGCAGCAGGCGCACATGCGGGTCGTCGCCGGGGTCGGCACTCATTCACAGCCTCGCATCTCCTGGGCGATCCTCCGCTTCTGCCCACGCGGGGCGTCCGCCCCCGGTTCAATGCTGCGTGAAGCCCGGTACCGAGCGAGGAAAGAGGCGAGACGGGATGCGTCCCGAGAATACGGATGGAACCGGTGGGGGCGGGCTGCCGGTGCCGATGGCCTGGCTGTACACCGAGTACATCGCGGACGAACTGTTACGCACCGGCGATCTGATGGAGCCGACGACCCTGGAGTTCCGGGCCGGGCGCGACGCGCTCGCGCTCACGATGTTCCTCTCCGGCCTGCTGAGGGAGACCCCGGTCCCCGGTGCCCTGTCCGAGGCACGGGTCGATGAGCTGCGGCTGCTCACGGCGTACGGCACGGCCTGGCGGAGCTGGGTCTGCGAGCGGCTGGCGGAGTCCGGGCGGCGGGCCGGGCCCGGCGACCCCGATCTGACGCTGGCCCGGGCGGCCTGGCGGTGGCTGGAGGAGACCGAGCTGCTCGCCGCGGACCTCGACGCGATCGTGCCCGCGCCCTGGGAGCCGGTGGCAGGGGGCCCGCACGAGGGAGAGGGCGAGGTCCAGGTGTGGACGCCCGCGTGGCAACTGGGCCTGCCCCTCGGACACTTGGCCGTCCATCTCTGCTGAAGCGGCCGGGCACGGGCCGGGATGGGGCCCGGGCTTCATGAACCGTGCACGCCCGCCCGGTACTTGGGCAGCCGGAGCGTGATCCTCATGCCCGCGCCGATCCCGGTCTCGATGACGAGCCCGTACCCGTCCCCGTAGACCTGGCGCAGCCGCTCGTCCACGTTGAGCAGGCCGATGCCGGTGGAGGGGGTGGTGGCCTCGCCGCGCAGGATGCGGCGCAGCCGTTCGGGGTCCATGCCGGTGCCGTTGTCCTCGATCACCACTTCCGCCTCCGAACCGGCGTCCAGCGCGCTGATGGTGATCCGGAAGGGGGCCGTCGCGTCCTCGGGCCGCGCCCCGGGCAGGGTGACCGCTCCCTCCAGGCCGTGCTTGACGGCGTTCTCCACCAGCGGCTGGAGGCAGAGGAACGGCAGGGCGACCGGCAGCACCTCGGGGGCGACCTGGAGGGTGACGGAGAGGCGCTTGCCGAAGCGGGCCCGGACCAGGGCCAGATACTGGTCGATGGAGTGGAGTTCATCGGCCAGGGTGGTGAACTCGCCGTGCCGCCGGAAGGAGTAGCGGGTGAAGTCGGCGAACTCCAGGAGCAGCTCGCGGGCCTGCTCGGGGTCGGTGCGGACGAACGAGGCGATGGCGGCGAGGGAGTTGAAGATGAAGTGCGGGGAGATCTGGGCCCGCAGCGCCTTGATCTCGGCCTCGATCAGCTGCGTACGGGAGCGGTCCAGCTCGGCCAGCTCCAGCTGTACGCAGACCCAGCGCGCGACCTCGCCCGCCGCCCGGGCCAGCACCGCCGACTCGCGCGGGGCGTAGGCGACGAGGGCGCCCAGGACCCGGTTCTCGACGGTGAGCGGGACGGCTACCGCCCAGCGCAGCGGGCAGTCCAGGTCGGCGCAGCCGCTGTCGAAGGCGGCGCCGCGCCCGCCCTCCAGCAGCTCCTGGATATGGTCCATCACATCCTTGCCGTGATGGTGTCCGGCGCCGTCCCAGACCAGGACACGTTCCCGGTCGGTGAGGCACAGGGCGTCGGTGCCGAGTAGGGAGCGCAGCCGGCGGGCCGAGCGCCGCGCGCTCTCCTCGGTGAGGCCGGCCCGCAGCGGGGGCGCGGCGAGGGAGGCGGTGTGCAGGGTCTCGAAGGTGGCGTGTTCGACGGGGGTGCCGACATCGCTGGGCCGCAGCGGACGGGCGGTGCGGCGCCCCACCAGGAACCCCGTGCCGAACAGCAGCGCCACCAGGACCACGAGCACGGCGGTCCCGGCCCCCGTCATCGCTCCCTCCCGGCGGCCCGTGCCGAGGTCAGCGCCTCGGGGAGGTGGAAGCGGGTCATGGCCGCGTTGGTGCCCGGCGGTATCCGCCCCGGCGTCGCGAGCGAGACGAGGATCATCGCGAGGAACCCCACGGGGACGGACCAGACGGCGGGCCAGGCGAGCAGGGCGTGCGGCCAGCCGGGCGGGCGTACGGCACCGCTCACCGTGATCGCGACGGCGAGCAGCGCCGAGCCGCCGCCGAGGAGGAGCCCCGCGATCGCCCCCGGCGGGGTGAGCCTCCGCCACCAGATGCCGAGGACGAGCAGCGGGCAGAAGGAGGACGCGGAGACGGCGAAGGCCATGCCCACCGCGTCGGCCACCGGCACCCGGCTGACCAGCAGCGAACCGGCGAGCGGCACGGCGATGGCGAGAACGGTGGCGAGCCGGAAGTAGCGTACGCCGCGCGAGGGCAGCACGTCCTGGGTGATGACCCCGGCGACGGCCATGGTGAGCCCGGAGGCGGTGGAGAGGAACGCGGCGAACGCCCCGCCCGCGATCAGCGCGCCCAGCAGATCGCCGCCGAGCCCGCCGATGACCCGGGCGGGCAGCAGCAGGACGGCCGCGTCCGCGTCGCCGCCGTGCCGCAGCTCGGGGGCGTACAGCCGGCCCAGCGCCCCGTAGATGGGCGGCAGCAGATAGAACAGGCCGACCAGGGCGAGGACGGCGACGGTGGTGCGGCGGGCGTCGCGGCCGTTGGGGCTGGTGTAGAAGCGGACGACGACATGCGGCAGGCCCATCGTGCCCAGGAAGGTCGCCACGATGAGCCCGTACGTCGCGTAGAGCGGGTGGTCGGCGCGGAAGACGGCGAACTGGTCGTCGAAGCTCACGCGGGGGCGGCCGTCGCCCTGCCAGGCGAGGACGAGGAAGAGGGCGGGGACGAGGAGCGCGGTCAGCTTCAGCCAGTACTGAAAGACCTGGACGAAGGTGATGGACCGCATCCCCCCCGCCGCCACGGCCACCATCACCACGGTCGCCACGAGGACGTCGCCGAACCAGCCGGGCGCCCCGGTGAGGATCTTCAGCGTCAGCCCGGCGCCCTGGAGCTGCGGGACGAGGTAGAGCCAGCCCGCACCGACCACCAGGACGCTGACCAGGCGCCGGACATGGAGCGATTCGAGCCGCCCCTCGGCGAAGTCCGGCAGGGTGTACGCCCCCGAGCGGCGCAGCGGTGCCGCGACGAAGACCAGCAGCACCAGATATCCGGCGGTGTAGCCGACCGGGTACCAGAGCATGTCCGGTCCGTGCAGCAGGACGAGGCCCGCGACGCCGAGGAAGGAGGCGGCGGAGAGGTATTCGCCGCTGATCGCGGCCGCGTTGAGCCGGGGCCGCACGGTGCGTGAGGCGACGTAGAAGTCGGAGGTCGTACGGGAGATGCGCAGGCCGAAGCCGCCGACGAGGACGGTGGCGAGGACGACGAGGGCGACCGCCACCCAGGACGCCGTGTGGTCGGGGGTGCTCACGGCGTCGGGCGGCCCTCCACCAGCCGGGCGAAGTCGCGCTCGTTGCGCTCGGCCCTGCGCACGTACCACCAGGCGGCCAGCGTCAGCGGCGGGTAGGTGGCGAAGCCGAGCACCGCCCAGACCAGGGCAGCGCTGTTCAGGGCGGCGAAGAGGAGCGGCAGGGTGCCCGTGACGAGGGCCAGCACGGCGAAGACGGTGAGCCCGGCGCGGAGCTGGCTGCGCATCAGCGAGCGGACGTAGGCGCCGCCGAGGGCGGTCTGCTCCTCGATCTCCGCCTGGGTGCGGTAGCGGGGCAGCGGACGCACCCGGCGGGGCTCTCCCGTGACGACTTCGCGCCGGGGTGCGGTCTCCTGGGACATGGGCTCGGAGTGTAGGCGGCGGGGGGTGGTGCTGGGAAGGTTTCCGGGCAGGATGCCCCAGGTCAGCGGCCGCCCTGGCGCATCAGCAGGTCGCGCAGGGCCCGGGTGTGGCGGCGGCTGACGGCCAGCTCCGCCTCCCCGATCCGTACGCTCATGCTCCCCGCGTCCAGCCGCAGCTCGTCGATCCGGCCCAGCGCCACGAGGTGGCGGCGGTGGATCCGGACGAAGCCGCGCGAGCGCCAGCGCTCCTCCAGGGTGGTGAGCGGGATGCGGACGAGGTGGCTGCCCGACGCGGTGTGCAGCCGGGCATAGTCGCCCTGTGCCTCGGCGTACGCGATCTCGTCGATCGGGATGAAGCGGATGACGCCGCCGAGCTCCACCGGGATCTGGTCGGTGGCGGTGTCGTTGAGCGGCGCGGCCCGCTCCCCCACCTGTTCGGCGACGCGGCGTACGGCCTCGGCGAGGCGTTCGCGGCGGACCGGTTTGAGGACGTAGTCGACGGCCTTGAGGTCGAAGGCGTGGACGGCGAAGCCCTCGTGCGCGGTGACGAAGACGATGAGCGGCGGCGAGGCGAATCCGGCGAGGAGCTGGGCGACGTCGAGACCGGTGAGCCCCGCCATGTGGATGTCGAGGAAGACGACGTCGATCGCGGACGGGTCGTCGGGGCCCGCGTCCACGGCGTTGCCGATGCGGCGCAGCGCCTCGGTCGCCCCAGTGGCACCTTCGGCGCTGTGGATACGGGGGTCGGCGCGCAGGAGGTAGAGGAGCTCCTCCAGGGCGGGTGGTTCGTCGTCGACGGCGAGTACGCGCAGCATGAGCCCGGAGTTTAGGTGCTCCGGGGGCCGATGGCTTGAGTGAATCCCGGCTTGTTCCCGTACCGCAGTACATGCAGACGACCGAGCCCCACATCCGGGTGGGGGCCTACGCCCTGGGCGTCCTCGGGAGGGCCGACGCCTTCCGGTTCGAGGAGCATCTGGAGGAGTGTCCGCAGTGCCGTGTCCGGGCGCGCGAGCTGGCCCCGGTGGCGGCCCGCCTGGCGGTGGCCGGGCCGGTGGTGCGGCCGTCGCCGGGGCTCGCGGACCGGCTCGTGGAGGCGGTAACGGCCGGGCGGCGCAGGTCGGGCCGGCGGCGGCTCGCCCTGGTGGCGGCGGCGGTGGTGCTGGCGGTGTGCGGCCCGTTGGCGGTGGCCGGATCGGCGGAGGGTCCGGGGCGTGTGGCGGTGCAGCGGTGGGTGGGGGCGGACCGGGCGTCGGGGGCGGCCGCGGTGGTGACGGCGGCGGGCCATGAGTGGGGTACGTCGGTGGCGCTGGAGGTCGTCCGGGTGCCGGCGGTCGGGGTGTGCGCGCTGATCGCGGTGGGCCGGGACGGCAGCGAGGAGACGGTGAGCAGCTGGTCGGCCGGGGGTGCGGGGGGCGGCCTGGTGGAGGTCTCCGGCGGGGCGGCGCTGCGGCCGGAGGGCATCGACCACTTCGAGGTGCGGACGGCGGACGGGCGGCGGCTGGTGACGGTGGAGCGGTGAGCACCCGGGGCCGGCTTCAGGAACGCGCGGGTCCCTGGTCCGGGGACGTCCCTACTTCAGGAACTTCGACGTTCTCCGGTCCGCCAGCGGTTTGCCGCCGGTCTGGCAGGTGGGGCAGTACTGGAGCGAGGAGTCGCTGAAGGAGACCTCCAGGATGGTGTCGCCGCAGACCGGGCACGCCTCGCCCGGCCGGCCGTGGACCCGCATCCCGCTCTTCTTCTCGGACTTGAGTTTTCCGGCCTCCACCCCGCTGGACCGCTCCACCGCGTCCTTGAGGGTGGTGCGCAGCGCGGTGTACAGGCGGGTGACGTCGTCCTCGTCGAGGTCGGCGGTCCGTTTGAACGGGGACATCTTCGCGACGTGCAGGATCTCGTCGCTGTAGGCGTTGCCGACGCCCGCGATGAGCGACTGGTCGCGCAGCGCGCCTTTGATCTGGCGGCGCGATCCGGCGACGATCGCGGCGAACGCGTCCCGGTCGAAGGTGTCGGCGAGCGGGTCGGGGCCGAGGCGGGCGATGCCCGGGACATCCATGGGGTCGCGGACGAGGTGGACGGAGAGCCGCTTCTTGGTGCCCATCTCGGTGAGGTCGAAGCCGTCGCCGTCGGAGGTCACCAGGCGCAGGGCGAGCGGGCCCTTGCCGGGGCGCGGCGGGGCGGCCGGGAAGGAGTCCTTCCAGCGGAGCCAGCCCGCGCGGGCCAGGTGGGTGCAGAGGTGCAGCCCGTCCGCCTCGATGTCGAGGAACTTGCCGTGGCGGGCCACCGAGGTGACGGTGGTGCCTTCGAGGGCGGCCGGCGGCGGGTCGTACGTCTTCAGGACGCTGATCGCCAGCGGGAGGACGCGGGCGATCTCCTTGCCGACCAGGTGGTCGTCGAGGAAGACCCGCAGGGCTTCGACTTCGGGCAGCTCGGGCATGGGTCCAGCCTGCCGCAGGGCGACCGCGGCTGCCCGTCAGGACGACCGGGCGACGGCGGGTCCCGGCGTCCGCTCAGAGCACCGGCGCGGGCACCCGGCCACCGGTCACCAGCTCCCGCAGCTCCTCGAACTCCTCCTCCACCGCCGCCGCCAGCCGCTCCAGGTCCGCCAGCGCCTTGCCGTCCGCCACCAGGCCCACATGCACCCGGCCGCCGTACGTCGACAGGGCGACGGCCAGCGACTGCCCCCGGGCCAGCGGCGCCATCGGGTACAGCGCGCTCAGCGGGCAGCCGCCGAGGGAGAGCGCGGTGCGCGGCAGGGGCACGCTGGTGACCAGCAGGTCGAAGAGCATCCGGGCGGCGTTCGCGGCGAGCGGTGCGCCGAACCGGTGGGCCAGCGGGTGCAGTTGGTCGGCGAGTACGGCCACGGCCCCGGCGCCCTTCAGCGGTCCGGCCGCCTTGTTACGGTCCATGGCGGCCCGGACCGTCCTGAGCCGCTCCCGGGGGTCGGCCGCGCCGACGGGCAGGTCGAGGAGGTAGGCGGAGAGCCGGTTCCCGTTCACCCCGCCGCCGGGCCTGCGCCGGGAGACGGGGACCAGGGCGCGCGGGTCGGTGGCGGGCGCCTCGCCGCGCCCGGCCATCCAGCGGCGCAGGGCCCCGGCGACGACGGCGAGCAGGATGTCGTTGGCGGTGGAGCCCTCGGCTCGCCGGATCCGCTGGAGGGCCGTGGCGTCGAGGTCCGCGGTGGCCAGCCGCCGGGTGCCGCTGGAGGGTGCGGTGAAGGCGGTGGAGCGCAGGTCTAGGCGGCCCGCGCGGACGACGGAGGCGCCGACGCCCAGGGCCCGGCCGACCTCGCCGATCCGGCCGAGCGCCATGCCCGCCATCTCGCGGGGGTCGGGGAGCCAGGAGCGGGGCGGGACGGCGGGACGGCCGCGGGTGACGGGCCGGGCCGTGGCGGCGGCGATCTCGTCGAAGATCCCGGCGCCGATGGCGACCGCCCGCATCCCGTCGGCCAGTGCGTGGTGCAGCTTGACCAGCACGGCGAAGGGCCCGTCGTCGGCGCCGCCGATCAGATACATCTGCCAGGGCGGCACCCCGCGCCCCAGCGGCTGTTCCATCAGCTCCCCGGCGAGCCGGGTGGCCCCCGCCATGAAGTCGCCGTCCTCCACAGCGACGCGGCGCACGTGCCTGTGGACGTCGAAGTCCTTGTCGACGGTCCAGGCCGCGCCGCCGACGGGCAGCAGGACGTCCCGGACGCACATCCGCAGCCGGGGATGGCGGCGGCCCGGGTGCGGAGGAGGTCCAGGATGTGCGGCGGGGTGGTGCCGGGGGCCGGGGTGAAGACGGCGAGCGCGCCCAGGTGCATGGGGTGGGCGTCGGATTCGAGGTGCCAGAAGGCCAGATCGAGAGGGGCCAGGAGTTCGGTACCCAACAGGGGCCTCATGTCTTCGGGGGGGAACGGCCGTCCCCCCGCAGTCAATCGTTTGCGGTCGGTTACGGTCAAGCACGGACATGTTACGTACTGTTACAGCACGTGGCTCCCGCCCATCACGGCCGCTCGGGGATCAGGAACTCGCACCACACGCACTTGCCACTGCCCCGGGACTCCACGCCCCAGACGTCGGCCAGCCGGTCGACGAGCATCAGCCCGCGTCCGGAGACCCCGTCCTCCCCCGCGTCCCGGCGGCGGGGCAGGGCGCTGGAGCGGTCCTCCACGTCGACGCGCAGCCGGCGCTCGGAGCCGGCCAGCACCCGGATCGTCACGACGGCCCCGCCGTCGGTGTGCATCAGGGCGTTGGTGGTCAGCTCGTCGGCGGCCAGTTCGATCTCGTCGGCCCGCTCCTTCGCGCCCCAGGCGCGTACCGCCGCCCGGATCATGTGGCGGGCCGAGCTGAGCGCCTCGGGGTCGTTCTGGGCGACGTGCTGGCGGAGCCGGCCGCCGGGCTGGGGCGCGTGGGCGGCGCGGCGGCGGAGCAGCAGGAGCGCCACGTCGTCCTGGCCGCCGCGCACGTCGACGGCGTCGCAGAGTTCGTCGGCCAGTTTCTGGAGGCTCTGGGGGCCGTTGGAGACCAGCGTGGTGAGCAGCTGCATGCCCTCGTCGAGGTCGGCGCCCGGCATCTCCACCAGCCCGTCGGTGAACAGGATCATCGTCTGGCCCGGGTCCAGCTCCGCCGTGGAGACCGGGTACTCCAGCCGCCCGAACTCGGCGGAGAGCCCCAGCGGCAGTCCGCCCTCGGCCGGCATCCGGCGGCAGCTCCCGTCCACGTCGCGTACCAGCGGGTCGACATGGCCGGCCCGGACCGCCTGGATGACCCCGGTGGTGAGGTCGACCTCGGCGTAGGTGCAGGTGGCGAAGCGGTCGGTGTCCAGCTCGTGGAGGAAGACGGAGGCGCGGGCCATGACGGTGGCGGGGCTGTGCCCCTCGGCGGCGTAGGCGCGCAGCACGATGCGCAGCTGCCCCATGACGGCGGCGGCGTGGGTGTCGTGCCCCTGGACGTCCCCGATGACGGCGCCGACCCGGCCGCCGGGCAGCGGAATGAGGTCGTACCAGTCGCCGCCGATGTCCCGGCCTAGCCGGGCCGAGCGGTAGCGGACGGCGACCTGCGCGCCCGGCACGGCGGGGATCCGGCGCGGGAGCATCGCCTGCTGGAGCCCTTCGGCGAGGTCGTGCTCCTGCTCGTAGAGCATGGCCCGCTGGAGGCTCTGGGCGATCGAGGTGCCGAGCGCCATGAGGAGGTTGCGCTCGTCGGGGGTGAACCCCGCCTTGTCCCGGTAGAGCAGGCCGAGTGCGCCGATCGGGCGGGCCTGTGCGATCAGCGGCATGTAGGCGGCCGAGGTGATCCCGAGGTGGCTGATGTTGGGCCAGAGGATCGGGTAGGAGGTGGCGAAGTCCTCGGCGGACTCGATGAAGCGCGGGGTGAGGGTGCGGACGACCTCACTCATCGGATACTGCTCGTCCACCCGGGTGAACCGGGTGCCGGGGACGTACGCGCCCTCGGGGCCGTCGGCCACGAGGTGGATGCGGCCGGACTCCAGCAGCCCCATGACGAGGCTGGTGGCTCCCAGATGGGCGAGGCCCTGGGAGTCCTTGAGGACGGCGATGACGTCCTTGACCGTACGGGCGTGGGCCAGGGCCGCCGTGGTGCCCTCGACCAGGCTGGTGCGCTCGCGCCGCTCCAGGTCCAGCTCCTGCCGGGCCGCGGAGTCGGCCAGCTCCTGGGTGGCGTCGCGGACGATCCCGATGATGCGGCGGGGGCGGCCGGTCCCGTCCCGGCGGACGAAGCCCTGGGTGTGGGTCCAGCGCAGGGTGCCGTCGCGGCGCTGGATCCGGAAGTAGGCGCCGTAGTTGGTCAGACCGCTCTTGAGGGCCTGCGAGACCATCCCGTCCAGGCGTACGGCCTCGTCGGTCGGTACGCGCCGCGCGAGGGAGGCCGGCCGGTCGTCGTACTCCTCGGCGGCCAGGTCGAACACGTCGAGGGCGGCCCGGTCCATGTGCATGAGGCCGGTGTCCAGGTCCCAGTCGAAGCTGCCCATACGGTTCAGGGCGAGGCTGAGGTCCGGGTGGGCGGGCCAGTCGTCCGGGAGTGACAGGGCACCCGCTACCCGATCATCCATGTGGGCCACTCTGCCACCATTTGTCCGATTCTTCGAGTGGTTCGTTCCGCCGCCCGGAGCGGTCGCCGCACGGGCTGCAGGCACTCCGGGCGGCGGCCGGTCAGCCGGCGAACGGCTCCGGAACGCGGTCGTCCGCCGGCTCGTCGAGACCGTCGGGGTCACCCGGGAAGACCTGGGTCGGCTCCGGCACCACGCCGGACCCGTCCTCCTCCATCTCCCAGGGCTCGTCGGTCGGCGCGCCGTCGAAGTCGTCCGGCGCCTCGGTACCGGGGTCGGGCTCCATGGGCGGCGGGCAGCCGGGAGGCAGCTCGGCGGGGTCGCCCGAGGGGTCCGGGCACGGCGAGCCCTCCGGCTCGGCGGGGGCCGACGGGGCGGTCTCCGTGGGTCCAGGATCGGTGGGACGGGCCGGGGACGGGAAGAGCAGGTCCTCGCTCGGCTCGAAGGGCGGCGGGTCCTCCGGGTCGCGGTCGCGCGCGACGTCGTCGCCGACGGCCCGTTCGATCCAGGCGTTGTCGGCGGTGTCCACGATGATCAGGCTGCTCGCCGGCCGCGGGCTCGGGTCGACCGCCAGGATCCGTGCGGGGTCGTACCCGGCCCAGCGCTCGCCCCGGTGGGCGACCTGACCCTTCGCGACCACGGGCCGGTCCAGCGGGTTGCCGCAGGCGCAGCGGACCTTCGGCAGCCCCTTGCCGTCGACCAGGACGGCGGTGCCCGCCTGGAGCACGGCCTGGAAGGCGGTGGCGGAGCCGGAGCTGTAGCCGTGGTTGGTGACCTGGGTGTCGGCGCGCAGCACCACCGGGGTGAGCGAGCGCAGATAGCCCGGGATCTGCACGGCCTCGATGCCCGCCTTCTCCGCGAAGGCACGCGCCTTGTCCTGGTCCGCGGTGAGCAGGCGGGCCTGCTGCGCCACATCGCAGGACGCCTCGGACCGGACGCCGCCGTAGAGCCCGGGAACGGCACCCGAGACGCGGTGGACCGCCCGGGGGGCGGAGCCGTCGCCCTCCTGCGGCGAACGGGTGACCGACGGCGAGGGCGCCGGCCGTGCCGTCGGCTTCGTGAAGGGGCCGGGGCCGGGCTCGCCGAGCGGCTGAAGGAGGACGTCCTCGGCATCCGCGGTGCCGGTGGTGCCCTTCGTGGTGCGGTCGGCGGCGCTGTCGCAGCCGGCGGCGGCGAGCAGGACCCCGGCGGCCAGTGCGGCGAGCACAGCGCGTCGGAAACGTCGGGGTGAGCGCACAGAGCTCTCCTGCCTGTCCATGGCGAACGGATGGATCCGTCACCATCTGTGCCGCACCAAAGGACAACCCGCAAGCGGACACCGGACCGGCGAACCCTTCTTGAACACGTTCAAGAAAGCCTCTACTCTCTCCTCAGGAGTTGAACGCGTTCAAACTTAGGGGTGGGGCCGTGACCGTACTGGTCGATGTGATCGTGATGCTGGGCATGCTCCTGGTCGTCCCGGCCGGGCTACGGCTGACCGGGCTGCGGGAGCTGGACGGGATCCGGAGGCTCTGGCCCCTCTTCGCCGTGCCCGGTGCGGTGGCCCTATGGCTGCCGCGCGGCCCTGCCGCCACCGCGCTCGCCTCGTGCTACGCACTGGGAACCGTCCTCCTCGCCCTGCACGGCGCCCGCCGGGCGGTGCGGGACCGGGACCTCTCCCCCGCCGGGATCGCCCTGCTCACCGCGCTCGTCACCCCGGCCGTCGCCGGGCTCGCCCTGGTGGCGGAGCGGTGGGGCCACCAGCTGTTCGGCTTCGAGCTGGGCATCCTCGCCCTGACCGTGCCGCACTTCCACTTCGCCGGATTCGCCGCCGCCCTGGTAGCCGGGCTCGTCTGCCAGGTCACCGAGGGCCCCGCGGGCCGGTTCGCCGCCCTCAGCGTGCCGCTGGGCACCCTGCTCGTCCTCGTCGGCTACTTCATCGGGGACTGGGCCGAACTGGCCGGGGCCGTGGTCCTGACAGCCGGCATGTGGACCGTCGGCCTGCTCACCTGGCGCCTGGGGCGCGAGGAGGGCCGGGACCGGGCGACCCGGCTGCTGCTCCTCATCTCGGCCGGCGTCCTGGTGGCGACCATGCTCCTCGCCCTGAGCTGGGCCGTCGGCGAGGCGACCGGACTGCCCCACCCCACCCTGACCTGGATGGCCGCCACCCATGGCCTCGGCAACGCCCTGGGCTTCGCCCTGTGCGCACTCCTCGCCTGGCGGCGCATCCGCACCACCACCCACTCCGAAAGCAGGACCGCATGAGCACGCTCACCTACCCCGAGGTCGGCGCCACCCGCCTCGGCCCGCTCCCCCGGGGCTACCACCACCTGCACCACCGCACACAGGTCGGCCGGGGCCCGGACGACTTCGCGGCGGCGGGCGCGGCGGTGACCGAGTGGCGGATGCACCGCGCCTCGGGAGCCGGGATCGAGGCCTCGGCCGCACGCGCGGAGCCCGGAGCCTCCGTACGGGTGTCGCTCGGCGTGGGGCCGCTGCGCCTGGGCGTCCCGTGCGAGGTGATCTGGACGGCGTACGGGGAGGAGGGCCGCACCGGGTTCGGCTACGGCACCCTCACCGGCCATCCGGAGAACGGTGAGGAGTGCTTCGTCGTCGACCTGGCGGACGACGGCACGGTCTGGTTCACGGTCATGGCGTTCTCACGCCCCGCCGTCTGGTACGCACGGCTCGCTGGGCCGCTCGTGCCCCCCGTGCAGCGCTGGTACGCGCGCCGCCTGGGCCGGACGCTGCGTCGGCTCGTCGCGGCGGGCTGAACGCCGGCACCGGGCCGATACCGGCAGGGATGGAGTGGCTCTCCGCCGACGGCTACTGGCTGGGCAGGCTGGTCTTCCAGCGGACACCGGCCGTGATCTACCTGGTCGCCTTCCTCTCCGCTGCCCTCCAGTTCCGCGCGCTGATCGGCGAGCGCGGCATCCTGCCCGCACCGGAACAGCTCCGGCGCACGCCCTGGAAGGTGGCACCGGGGCTGTTCCGGCTGCCCTACTCCGACCACTTCTTCGCCGCCGTCGCCTGGGGCGGCTGCGCGCTCCCGGTGGCCTTGATCGCCGGGCTGGACAGCCACCTGCCGCTCTGGGCGGGATGCTGCTGTGGGCGCTGCCCTGGGTGCTGTCTTTGTCGGTCGTCCAGGTCGGGCAGGTCTGGTACGGATTCGGCTGGGAGTCGCTGCTCCTGGAGACCGGGTTCCTCGCGATCCTTCTCGGTACGGGGGACACCGCGCCGCCCGTCCTGGTGCTCTGGCTGCTGCGGTGGCTGCTGTTCCGGCTGGAGTCCGGCGCCGGGCTCATCAAGATGCGCGGCGACGCGTGCTGGTGGAAGCTCACCTGTCCGGATTGCCACCACGAGACCCAGCCGATGCCGGGGCCGCTCAGCTGGTTCTTCCACCATCCGCCCCGGCCGGTCCACCGGGTCGATGTGGCCGCCAACCACATCACCCAGCTGCTGGTGCCCTTTCCTCGGCAAACCGGGCGATGAGCGGCGGCTGCCGCGCCCGTTCGCCCCGTACCACCTGCGACTGGACTGGATGATGTGGTTCGCGGCGCTCTCCCCCGCGTACGCGCGCTCCTGGTTCGGCCCGTTCACCGACCGGCTGCTGCGTGGCGACCGGGACACGCTCCGGCTGCTCGCGCACAACCCGTTCCCGGACGCCCCGCCCCTGCATGTGCGCGCCCGGGTCTTCCACTACCGGTTCACCGGTCTCCGGCGGCTGCGGGCCACCGGCGCCCGGTGGGACCGCACCTACGTCCGGGAGTTCATGCGGCCCGTGTCCCGGCCGCTCCCGCCGGAGCGGGAGGACCGGGACACGGGCCGTGGTCGTGCTGAGCCAGCCTGCGGTAGAGGCGTGCCGAATCGGTCAGTCGATGCCTGGCAGGATGTGCGGCTCGGCGAGGTCGTCCTCGTAGCCGGCCAGCCGGATCGGCGCGGACCTGGCCCACACCTCGATGTTCCGGAGCTTCTCGGGCCGTGCGGTCCGTTCCCCGTACCGTTCGGCGGGGCGCTTCTCGCGCCTGGTCAGTTCTGGTGTCGTCACCGCGCACTCCTCTGTGTCGCGTCACCCGGGGCGGAGCCGACGCTCCGGCTGCGGCGCCGGAGATCGACCGCCCCGGAGTGGGGCAGGGACTTGAGATATGTCGGTCGCGGTGGCGCCGGGTCGGGGCGGGACGGCGGTCGGGTTGCAGACCTGTCCCGGGACGGTCGGGGAACCTTCGTGGGCTCCTCGATGGCGTCCGTTCGCCTCAGAGTAACCAAATGAGCGGCTCCGCGCTCTATAGAACGTGTGCAGTGGGTCACTTTCGGCCACTTCGGGCAACAGAGAACCCGGCCCAGAATCCATCCTGGGCCGGGTTCTCGGCCGCCGCACGGAAGATGCGGTTCCGGTTGGTCCGGCTGGGTTACGCCGATCGAGGCCGGGTCTACCAGTTCGCGGGAGCGTAGTCCTTGAGGAAGCAGCCGTAGAGCGCCTCGCCGCCCTCGCCGCGCACGATCGGGTCGTAGACCCGGGCCGCGCCGTCGACGAGGTCCAGCGGGGCGTGGAAACCCTCCTCGGCCAGCCGCATCTTGTCCGGGTGCGGCCGCTCGTCCGTGATCCAGCCGGTGTCCACGGCCGTCATCAGGATGCCGTCCTTCTCGAACATCTCCTGGGCGCTGGTGCGCGTGAGCATGTTGAGCGCGGCCTTGGCCATGTTGGTGTGCGGGTGGCCCGCACCCTTGTAACCCCGGCTGAAGACGCCTTCCATCGCGGAGACGTTGACCACGTACGCGTGCTTCGCGGCGGTCGCGGCCATCGCCGGGCGGAGCCGGCTGATCAGGATGAACGGCGCGGTGGAGTTGCAGAGCTGGACCTCCAGCAACTCGATCGGCTCCACGTCCTCCACCGTCTGGACCCAGCTGTTGGTGTCGTGCAGGTCGGGGACGAGCCCGCCCGCGTCGATCGCGGTGCCCGCGGCGATCCGGGCCGGGGAGGCGGAGCCGGTGACCAGCGCGAGGTCGGTGACCTCCTGGGCGCTGAGGCCTTCCTTGCGGGCGGCGGGCAGGGCGGCCACCCGGTCGACCGTGCCGCTGCCGAAGGTGCCGATGACCTCGGCGGCGGGCAGCTCGCCCGTCGGCAGCGGTGCGGACTCGGCGGCCACGAGCTCACTGTAGGCCCCCGGTGAACGGCGCACCGTCTGGGCCGCGTTGTTGATCAGGATGTCCAGCGGGCCCTCGGCGGCGACGGAGTCGGCCAGCGCGACGACCTGGGCCGGGTCACGGAGGTCGATGCCGACGATCTTCAGCCGGTGGATCCACTCGTCGCTGTCCTCCATCGCCTTGAAGCGGCGGATCGCGTCGTTGGGGAAGCGGGTGGTGATGGTGGTGTGCGCCCCGTCGCGCAGGAGGCGCAGCGCGATGTACATGCCGATCTTCGCCCGGCCGCCGGTGAGCAGTGCCCGGCGTCCGGTGAGGTCGGTGCGGGCGTCGCGGCGGGCGCGGTTCTCCTGGGCGCAGGGCCGGCAGAGCTGGTGGTAGAACGCGTCCACCTCGACGTACCGGGTCTTGCAGATGTAGCAGGAGCGGGGGCGCTGGAGTATCCCCGCGATCTCGGCCTGCGCGGAGGAGGAGGGCAGGACGCCCTGGGTCTCGTCGTCGATGCGCTCGGCCGAGCCGGTCGCGGTCGCCTCGGTGACGGCCCGGTCATGGGCGGTCTTGGCGGCGCGGCGCTCCTGGCGGCGGCGCTGCTTCACCGTGCGGTAGATCCCGGCGGTGGCCCGGCGTACGGCGATGGCGTCCGGGTGGTCGACCTCGATGCGGTCGAGTTCGTCCAGCACGCTCAGGCAGACGGCCAGCCGCTCCGGGTCGATACCGGGACCGAACTCGTCGATTCCGGGAGCGAGCTCCGGGCTGTCCTCTGTCACCGTCATTGCCGTTCCTCTGTCACCTGTCATTGCCGCGGGTCAGGGGTCACCGCGGGCCGAAACACCCCGCTCAAGTTTGCCATGCGCGCGAGGCTGCTCCGTTCGGGCGGGCCGGGCGGGCGACGGCCCGGACGAGGACCCGAAAACAGGCGCCGGAAAACTTTCTCGAAAAGGCAGGCATGACTTCGGAACGACCGGGAAGGCGACGGTCCGACACATTGGGTGACAGGGAGGGTGACACCATGACGGCGATGTCTGTGCGAGCCACCGGAGCGACGGCGCCTCTGAGCGACGACCTGGTCGGCGCGCGGACCGACGTCGGCGCCGAGGAACTGCCCTGGGTCGAGGACGCCGGAAAGGTCGCCCCCAAGGACGCGCGGGCCCTGTCCAAGGTCTTCTTCGACCGCCTCCAGGTTCTGGAGGAGGGCACCCACGAGTACCAGTACGCCCGCAACACCCTGATCGAGATGAACCTCTCGCTGGTCCGCTTCGCCGCGTCCCGGTTCCGCAACCGCGGTGGCGATGACACCGAGGACATCATCCAGGTCGGCACGATCGGGCTGATCAAGGCGATCGACCGCTTCGACCTGTCGCGCGAGGTCGAGTTCGCGACCTTCGCCGTCCCTTACATCGTGGGCGAGATCAAGCGCTTCTTCCGGGACACCACCTGGTCCGTGCACGTCCCGCGCCGCCTCCAGGAGCTGCGGGTCGACCTCGCCAAGGCGAAGGAGCAGCTCTCCGCCGAGCTGGACCGCGACCCCACGGTCAAGGAGCTCGCCGCCCACCTCGACCTGCCGGAGGAGGAGATCATCGAGGGGCTGGTGGCCGCCAACGGCTACTCCGCCGGCTCCCTCGACACCCCCTCGGCCGACAGCGACTCCGGGCAGGAGCAGCGCGCGTACGCCGATGTGCTCGGCGAGCCCGACCCGGCCATGGAGACCGTGGAGAACCTGCACACCCTGGCACCGCTGCTGGAACAGCTGGACGACCGGGAGCGCCGGATCGTGCAGATGCGGTTCGGGGCCGAGATGACCCAGGCGCAGATCGGCGCGGAGCTGGGTGTCTCCCAGATGCATGTGTCGCGACTGCTGACCCGGATCGTCAAGCAGCTGCGCAAGGGCATGAGCGTCGAGGCGTGAGTCCGCTCACTTCCTGACCTGATCGGGGTTTCCCCGGCACCCGCCGTTCGTCCGGTCGGGCACCTCCTGGGTGCCCGGCCGCTTCCTGTCAGAGCGGCGGCCGCGGCATCTGCCGGGGCCGCCGATCACATATGCTTCCCGACGATCGGCCGGATGGTCTGATGCTGGTCGTCCGAGGGGGTGGAGGGGTTGGCCGAGTCACCCATGGGCATGTCTCTGAAACCTGTGGGCACCGTCGGCATCCCCGCCCAGCAGGACATCACCGGCGACCCCTCCCCCAGCAGCCTCCTGTGGAGCGTCGACGCCACCATCCTCCTGGTGGAGGACGACGCGGGCGACGCGCTGCTGGTCGAGGAGATGCTCACCGACAGCGAGCTGGACTTCGCCCTCACGTGGCGCAAGACCCTCTCCGAGGCCCGCGCTTTCCTGCGCACCTGCACCACCCCCGTCTGTGTGCTCCTGGACCTGCACCTCCCGGACGTCCACGGCCTGGACGCCGTACGCCAGATCCTGGAGTCCGACAGCGACGCCGCGATCGTCGTGCTGACCGGTCTCGACGAGTCCGGCACCGGGCTGCGCGCGGTCGCCGGTGGCGCCCAGGACTACCTGGTCAAGGGGCGGCTGGACCCCGAGGTGCTCTCCCGGGCGATCCGCTACGCCCTTCAGCGCAAGGCGGTGGAGCGGGCGGCCGCCGCACTGCGGTCCAATCAGCTGATCGCCCAGGAAAACGCCCGGCTGGAGCGCGGCCTGCTGCCCGTGCCGCTGCTGCGGGACGACCGGTTCCAGGCGCGCGCCCGGTACGAGCCGGGGCGCGTCCACGGGCTGCTGAGCGGTGACTTCTACGACGTCGTGCAGACCGCCGACGGCGCGGTCCACGCGGTGATCGGCGATGTCTCGGGGCACGGTGCGGCGGAGGCCGCGCTGGGTGTCTGTCTGCGGGTGGCGTGGCGGACCGCCGTGCTGTGCGGCACCCCGCACCTGGAGCAGATCGAGCTGCTGGAGGAGATCCTGGTCGCCGAGCGCTCGGACTCGCATGTCTTCGCCACGATGACCTCCCTGTCCTTCGCACCCGACGGACGGAGTGTGCAGATCGTCCGGGCGGGCCACCCGGGCCTGCTGCTGCGCCGGGGCGAGGAGGTCCACTGGGTGGAGCCGGAGGGCGGTATGGCGCTCGGGCTGCTGCCCGGGATGGGCCGGTGGCACACGGTCGACCTGCCGCTGGCACCCGGTGACGGTCTCGTACTCTTCACCGACGGACTCTTCGAAGGGCGCACCGGCCCCGACAGCCGCCTCGGTGAGGAAGGGCTGCTGGAGATGGCGCGGGCGCACGGGCGGCTGCCTGGCCGAAGATTCGTCGACGCGCTGGTGGGCGGAGCCGCCGAGGGAGCCGCCCCCTACGGCGGTCTTGCGGACGATGTGGCCGTCCTGCATCTGGGCTGGGGATCGGAACTTTCATGAGCACGGAACAGTCCACGCGTACGGACACGAGGAAGGCCCCGGCACGCTCCGGAGCGGCCGCCCGGCTCACGGTGCAGAACTGGGTGCACCTGATCCTCGCCGGCTTCATCCTGGTCGTCTGCGGCTGCCTCGTCGTCGGCGGGCTGGTGCTGGCCCGGATGTCCGACCACACCACCGATCTGGTCGACCGAATACA
Organism: Streptomyces griseus subsp. griseus; assembly: GCF_003610995.1. Classification (NCBI taxonomy): domain Bacteria; kingdom Bacillati; phylum Actinomycetota; class Actinomycetes; order Kitasatosporales; family Streptomycetaceae; genus Streptomyces; species Streptomyces griseus. Next base: position 6,903,984 of record NZ_CP032543.1, on the reverse strand, counting down.
GCCCGCGCGATCGGTCTCCTTCCAGTTGCAGAACGCGCTGCTGGACCAGGAGACCGGGGTCCGCGGTTTCGCCCTGACCGGCGACGACTCGTTCCTCGAACCGTACGAGGCCGGCCAGGCCGCCGAGCGGGAGCGGCTGGCCCGCGCCCGGCAGCTGATCGGCGGACAGAAGCGGTTCGCCGACGATCTCGACGCGATCGAGACCGCCGCACGGCAGTGGCGTGAGGGCAAGGCCGAGCCGCTGCTGAAGCTGGTCCGTGAGCAGGGGCCGAACGAGGCCGGCGCCTCGGCGCAGCTACAGAGCAGCAAGGCGGGTTTCGACGCGTTGCGGCGGGCCTACGGCGCCCAGCAGGACCACCTCTCCGAGGCCCGGGACACCGTGCGGGCCGACCTGAACGACGCCCGCACCACCCGAGACCAGGTGCTGTTCGCCCTGGTGGCCGTCTTCATCCTGACCGTGGTGGCGCTCAGCGTGCTGCTCCACCGGGTGGTGGGCATTCCGCTGAACCGGCTGCGCACCGCCTCGGACCGCGTACGGACGGGCGCCTTCGCCCTGCGGATCGAGGCGAAGGGACCCTCCGACGTCCAGGCCGTGGCCGAGGCCGTGGAGGACATGCGGCAGCGGCTGGTCGACGAGCTGGACGCGGCGCAGGGCCGTGAGGCGTTGCTCGCCGCGCAGACGCAGGAGCTGCGCCGCTCCAACTCCGAGCTGGAGCAGTTCGCGTACGTCGCCTCGCACGACCTCCAGGAGCCGCTGCGCAAGGTCGCCTCCTTCTGCCAGCTGCTGGAGAAGCGGTACGGCAAGGAGCTGGACGACCGGGGCAAGCAGTACATCGCCTTCGCGGTGGACGGCGCCAAGCGGATGCAGGTGCTCATCAACGACCTGCTGACCTTCTCGCGGGTGGGCCGGGTCCACGACAGCTGGAAGCCGGTCGATCTGGGCCGCTCCCTGGACCGCGCGCTGGGCAACCTGACCGTGGCGATCGAGGAGTCCGGGACCGTGGTCGAGCGGCCCGAGGAGCTGCCCGAACTGCTGGGCGACGGTACGGCGCTCACGATGGTCTGGCAGAACCTCATCGGCAACGCGGTCAAGTTCCGCCGGCCGGACGTCGAGTGCCGCATCACCGTCACCTGCGAGCGCGAGGACGAGAGCTGGCACCTGACCGTCGCGGACAACGGGATCGGGATCGCGCCGGAGTTCGCGGACAAGGTTTTCGTGATCTTCCAGCGGCTGCACGCGCGCGACGAGTACGACGGAACGGGCATCGGTCTGGCGCTCTGCCGGAAGATCGTAGAATTCCACGGTGGCCGGATCTGGCTGGACGCCCAGCCGGATGAGGGCACCCGCATACACTTCACCCTGCCTGCAGCGCCGGAGGCACCTCAGCACACCACGGCGGAGTTCCCCGCTCCGGCCCTGACCGCCAGCCAGCCGGGAGACCCTTCGTGAACAGCCCCGTACAGCCCATCGAGGTCCTTCTGGTCGAGGACGATCCCGGCGACGAGCTCATGACCCGTGAGGCGTTCGAGGACAACAAGATCCGCAACACCCTCCACGTCGTGCGCGACGGCCAGGAGGCGCTGGACTTCCTCTACCGGCGCGGCGAGTACACCGACGCGCCCCGCCCCGACCTGGTGCTCCTCGACCTGAACCTGCCCAAGTACGACGGGCGGCAGGTCCTGGAGCAGATCAAGGGCGACCCCGAGCTCGCGCTCATCCCGGTGGTCGTCCTCACCACCTCCTCGGCCGAGGAGGACATCCTGCGCAGCTACAAGCTGCACGCCAACGCCTATGTGACCAAGCCGGTGGACCTGGATCAGTTCATCGCGGCGGTGCGGCAGATCGACGAATTCTTCGTGACGGTGGTACGGCTGCCCGGTCGTGCGTAGGATCGGTCCTGATCGCCTGGAGTGGGATCTCTCGACTCGGGTAGACGAATGGCGGAATAGGGTCCTCGACGACCTTACAGCGGCGCCTGGCTGGAGCACATGAACAAAGAGGTCACCTCACCACCGGAGGACCCCGACCAGGGTCTGCGGTCTCCTGAGGTACTGCTCAGCGCCGAGGTCTTCGACGGCGAACCGGGCTGCATCGCGCTCGCCCGCGCCCTGGCGGACCGTTTCCTCACGCGACTCGCGGTGGAGTGCCTGGCCCCGATCAGTGAGCACACCCGCAGCGATCTGATGCTGGCCGTCAGCGAGCTGGTCACCAACGCCGACCGCTACAGCCACGGTCCGTACCTCCTGGAGCTGGAGGGCAACGCACAGACCATGAGCGTCACGGTGTACGACAGCAGTACGGCGATGCCCGTGCTCTACGGCCCCGACCCGTCCCGGCTGGGCGGGCACGGCATGGAGATCGTGGTGGCCCTGTGCGACCGGCTCACGGCCGAGCGGGTGCCGGTCGGCAAGCGGATTCGTGCGGAGTTCCAGCTCTCCACCTGACCCGGACACGACGATGCTCCCGGGGGCACTTCACGCGCCCCCGGGAGCATCGTGTCTCCCGGCCTCGACGGTGCTCCGGTCTCAGCCGTCGCCGTCGTCGGCCTGGCGGCCGAACCAGTCCAGGCAGACCACCAACGCGTCGTCGAGTGTCTCCGTGACGCGGTATTCGGCCAACTCGCCGAGGATGGCGCGCGGCACGGTAGCGGCCGGAAGCAGCCGCGTCGACTGGATGGCCCGGGCCAGCGCCTTCTCCCCGTACGTCTCCCCCGCCGGGGACACCGCCTCGTACACGCCGTCGCTGAGCAGCAGCAGCCGGTCGCCGGGCTCCACATGGAACTCCTGGACCGTGTAGTGCGACTCCTCGAACATGCCCAGCGGGAGCTGCGCGTCCAGCTCCATGCGCCGGACCGTGCGGCCGCGCTGGAGCCACAGCTGCGGCGATCCGGCGTCGACGACACCGACCCGGCCGGTCGCCAGCTCGAAGCGGAGCAGCAGCGTGGAGACGTGCGAGGCACCCCGGTGCTGGTCGTACAGCGCCTGGTCGGCCAGGGCCGCCTGGTCCGCGATGCCGATGCCGGCCCGGCGGGCGTTGCGCAGGGCGTTCACCGCGAGGTTGGTCAGCAGCGAGGCCTGTATGCCCTCGCCCATGCCGTTGGTCACCGCGAGCGTGAGCTCTTCGGCGTCGGCCGCCCAGTCGAAGTTGTCGCCGTGTATCGAGTACGCCGGCTCCAACTGGGCTCCGATGGCGAACTCGGCGGCGGTGCAGGCCCGGGCGGGCAGCAGTTGCCACTGCATCTCGGCGGCCAGCGTGAGCCGGGTGGTGCGCCGGGCGCGCTGGTAGACGTCGGTGTCCCGTTCGGCGACCAGGATCTCGTGGCCCAGCAGATCGGCCACATGGGTCAGCTCGCCCACCATGTCCGGGGTCGACCGGGCGGCGGGCAGCCGGACGGTGAGGATGCCGAGGCGCTCGCCGCGCACCGTCACCGGGAGGTAGTGGTCGACCGCGTCGCCGTGCCGGACCTGCTGCTCGCGGGGCTCCTGGCTGCCGAAGGCCCGGCCCTCCGCGCTGTTGTGCAGGGAGAGCGGCTCCTCCTCGCCGTCCGGGTGGTCGAGGCGCTTGAGGACCCTCAGACCGTAGTCGGCGAGATGCAGCTCCACCGCCAGCGCCCCGTAGGCGTCGGCGAGCAGGGTGCGCAGCGTGGTCAGCAGCGCGTGCGGAGCGGCGGCCCTGACGGCCGTCTCGATGTCCGGTCTTCTGTTCACGGTCTCTCGTGCATTCTTCGTCCTGCGACGTGGTAGGGGCCGAAGCCGGGCTGACAAGTAGGGCTGGCGGATGACAGAGTGGACGGATGCCCCACCGTGCCCGCCGCCCGCGCACCCGCGCAGAGGTGTCCGCCGACGCCTCCGCAGCCTCGGAGCTGCTGGAGGTGCTCTGGGGCCGTGGTCAGGAAGCGGCCGCTTCCGGAACGGTATCCCCCTCCCAGCTCCGGGCCCTGCTCGTGATCGAGAAGCAGGAGGGCACCAATCTGCGCTCGCTGGGCGAGGCGTTGGGCTCGCGTGCGCCGTCGGTCAGCCGGCTGTGCGACCGCATGGAGGCGATGGGGCTCGTGCAGCGCGCACCGAGCCCGACGAGCCGACGGGAGGTCGTGCTGCGGCTGAGTCTGCGCGGCCGGGCCCTCCTTGAAGAGTACCGGGCGCTGCGTGCCCGGGAGCTGAGCGCCGTGCTGGAACGGATGGAACCGGCCGCCGTGGCCGCGCTGGCGGAGGGCCTGACGGCCTTCCACGTGGCCGCTTCGGAGAGGCTCTCGCCGGAAACGGGTGCGGCGGACCCCCTGCTCCGCGATGATGTCGCCGACAGCGCCTAGCCTCATCCAGCCCCTGCTTCCGCTTCTCTCGGTACGTCACCGTCGACGGCTGATCCTTCAACCGTTGCGGATCAGATTGTTACCCAATGGAGAATGTTGTCAAATGGCAACTGTTCCTTCTATCGTTATCCTCGTACCCCGCCGTGAGCAGGGACGGAACGAGGCCGACCCGTCCGACATACCGGCTCATGACGTCCGCCCGAACCGCCCGAGGTGCCTTCCGTGCAACCACCGCCCAACGAAGACAGAGCAGTCAGAATCATCACCCGTCAGGAACGGGGTGCTCTGGTCCTCACCGTGTCGGGTGACCTCGATATCGACAGCGTGCCGCCGCTCGGCCGGGCACTCGACGCAGCGACCACGGAAGGCTTCGGCCCCGTCGTCGTGGACCTCTCCGGGGTGGGCTTCGCGGACTCCACCACGGTCAATGTGCTGCTCCAGGGTCAGGCCGCGCTGGGCGGCCGGCTGCGGATCGCCGCGCCCTCCCCGTTCGTCCAGCGGCTGATCGGGATGATCGGCCTCGACAGCGCGATCCCGGTCCTGCTGGATGTCGACGAGGCCATAGACGCGGCCCTGCCCTCCTGACACCCCCGGCCCGGTGACCACGCGGGGTGCGGCCGGGCCGGACCGGCCCCGTCGGCTACCGGGCCGCCCCGGCCGCACCCGGCGGATGGTCGAAGACGCAGTCGCCGCAGAGCCCGCCGCCCGGACAGCGCCAGTACAGGCAACAGCTCCGCCGTCGGAACGCCGGGCCGTGCGGGGTGCCGGTGGAGCGCAGGTCGGGGTGGTCGAACAGCTCGGCCCCCAGGGCGCGGGCCCGCCGCGCCACATCCGGGCGGCCCTGCCCGCGCGACCAGGTGACCAGCTCGCGTACGGCCCCGGCGAGCGCCGACCCGGCGTTGCCCCACAGCAGCTGCGGGGAGATGTTGCCGTCGCGCCGGACGGCCTCGGCCAGCGGCACCAGATGCCCGTACTGGACCTGCTCGCGGATCAGGCCGGCCGTCCCGGGCAGCTCCTCGGGGTCCGCGAGCCACAGATCGTCCGGCGAGGTGCTGAGCGGGTCCCAGTGCAGGGTGTCCGGTGCGAGGCCGGGGAACCGCCCGAAGAGCGCGGCCGGGCCCAGCGCGATCGACCAGAGCCGGGCCGCGAGGCCGAGGTGGGCGATGGAGGCGGCGACCCGGCGTTCGGGGGCGCCCAGCCTCTCCGCGACCCTGTCGACCCGGGCGGTCAGGGGCGCCGTACCGCCCGCGTAAAGCTCCGCCAGCGGCCGGTGGCCGCCCCCGGGGCCCGGCGTCGTCCGCAGCGCGAAGAAGCCTCCCACCGACGCCGCCTGTGCCAGGTCCATGCCCCGCTCCTCACTCACCGCGGTCACCGGGTCGGCGCCGGGGCGCGGCCGGGTCCCGGCGACCGCGCGTACCGGCCTCGCGGCTCACCGTATCCGCCGGTCCACAACTTCTGACGCCCGGGCCCGGCAGGACTACCGTCGAGGGGAGGACCTCGGTCCGACGTCCGTACTACTGGGGCAGTACGCGCAAGTGACCTCTCAAGGACGATGACGCGGCACCCGGACAGGGACAGGGTGGTGTACATGAGCTCCCTCGCGCTGTCTGTGCTGCTGTCACTGATCTCCGCGGTCGCGTACGCGGCCGGGGCGATCGTCCAGGAGCGGGTGGCCGCGCGCCGCGACAACTCCCCGCACGCCCTGGTGCGCAACGCGGTCTGGTGGGTGGCCGTGCTGCTCAACGGGGTCGGCGCGGTCCTGCACGTGGTGGCCCTCGCCTACGGCCCCCTCAGCCTCGTCCAGCCCCTCGGCGCGCTCACCATCGTCTTCGCCCTGCCGATGGCCGCCCTCTTCGTCGGACGCCGGGCCGGGGCGACGGCCTGGCGCGGTGCGCTCATGGCAACGGCCGGTCTCGTCGGGCTGCTGGCCCTCACGGGCAGCACCGACCCGCACACCCTGCGCGGCCCCGAGCAGCTGGCCCTGGCCACGGTGACGTTCGGGGCGGTGGGCGCGCTCATGCTGCTGGCCCGGGCGCTGCGCCGTCCGGTGCTGCGGAGCGCGGTGCTCGCCACGGCCGCCGGTGGGGCGTTCGGTATGGCCTCGGTGTTCACCAAGACCGTGGCCATGGAGTGGACGTCCGGCTCGGTGCGCTCGGGGCTGCCGACGCTGCTGGTGATCGCCGGCCTCGCGGCGGCGGGCCTGCTGCTCTCCCAGGCCGCCTACCGGGGCGCGGGGCTCGCCGCCCCGCTGGCGACGGTGACGGTGGTCAACCCCGTGGTGGCCGCCGCGATCGGGATCACGCTCTTCGGCGAGCACTTCCGCCACGGCGTGGCGGGCGCGGTCCTGGCGCTCTTCTGCGGGGCGCTGGCGGCGGCCGGCCTGGTCCTGCTGACGAGGGAGCGGCTGAGCGCGGAGCAGACCGGGGAGGGGCGCCTGAGGCGCCGGGGCCCGGTGGCCCCGGCACCGGGGGACGGCGGCGGTACGGAGGGCACGACCGCGCGGCCCGACGGGGCACCGGTCGGGCTCGGTTCGCCCCGGGAGGCACCGGTCGCGGTCGGGGCGACGTACGTTCCGCCGCGGCCCCTCGTGCCGGGTGACGCCGTGCCGCGCGTGGGGTTCGGCGGTCCTCGGCGGGCCGGGCACGACCGGCGGGGTGCGGCGTCAGCCGCGGCCCCCCGGTCGGACCGGACGGTTCAGACGCTGACGCCGCCTGCCCTGAGGTAGGCCAGCGGGTCGATGTCCGACCCGTAGCCGGGGCCGAGGCGGACCTCGAAGTGCAGGTGCGGGCCGGTGCTGTTGCCGGTGGAGCCGGAGCGGGCGATCCGCTGGCCCCCGGAGACCGACTGCCCCTCCTTCACATGGAGCGCGGAGAGGTGCGCGTACTGGCTGTACCTGCCGTCCTCGTGGCGGATGACGACCTCGTAGCCGTACGCCCCCGCCCAGCCGGCCGAGACGATCCGGCCCGCGGCCACGGCCTTCACCGAGGTCCCGGTGGGCACGGGGAAGTCGACGCCCGTGTGGTAGCCGCTGGACCAGGAGCCGGCCTGGCGGTAGGCGGTGCCGGTGGAGGCGGCGACGGGGGCGCTCATGCCGGAGTGCTTCACGGCGCGTTCCGCCGATGCCTGCTTCTGCTGGGCCTTCTTCTCCTCGGCCCGCTTCTGCTCGGCCTTCCTCTGCTCCGCCCGCTTCTCCTCGGCCCGCTTCTGCTCGGCCCGCTTCTGCTCGGCCCGCTTCAGTTCGGCCCGCTTCAGTTCGGCCTTCGACGCGGCCGCCAGCTGCTCGGCCTTGCGCTGCTCGGCCTTCTTCGCCTCATCGGCACGGGACCCCGCGGCCTGCCGCTCGGAAGGTTCGGGCCGGGGGGCGGCCTGCCGCTTCTGCGGCTCGGGCGGCGGTGCGGGCTTGCGGGCACTCGCCCCGTCCCCGCCACGCGGCACGAGGCTCAGCCGCTGGCCGGGGAAGATCAGATCGGGGTTGTCGCCGACGACCGCGCGGTTGGCCGCGTAGAGCTTCTGCCAGCCGCCTCGCACCCGCTGGGCGTCGGCGATGCCGGAGAGCGAGTCGCCGCTCGTGACGGTGTACGCGTCGCGTTTTCCCGGTACGTGCGTCGGTGTCGCCGCGGCGGGTAACGTCCTCGGCTGCCGGGGCGGGGCGCTCTGCGGCGCCGGGGCCTGGACAGGCCGGCTGCCCGCGCTCTGCGGGGCGGTGCCGGGCGTCTCCCCGCCCCGGGTGAGACCCGCCTTCACGGAGCAGGCGGGCCACGCTCCGGGGCCCTGGCCGTCGAGGACCCGCTCGGCGATGGCGATCTGCTGGTCCCGGGTGGCGAGGTCGGCGCGCGGCGCGTACTGCGTACCGCCGAAGGCCGCCCAGGTCGGTCCGCTGAACTGCAGTCCGCCGTAGTAACCGTTGCCCGTGTTGACGGCCCAGTCGGCGCTGGACTCACAGGCGGCGACCTTCTCCCACACCTCCCCCGGGGCGGCTCCCGCCGAGGCCGCGGTGATGAGCGGGAGCGCTATGCCCGCACCGCCCGCGGTCACCGTGAGCGAGGCACGGTTGATCCGGCTGGGCTGGTATCTGCGATGCCGACCGTTTGCGGCCATGACTGGGCTCCCCCACTGGCGTTGGGACACGTCGCAAGCGGCAAACGTAGGTCGGCGCGAACGCTGATCACAAGGGAATCGGGAGAGTCGGCCGCCTTGGCCGGGTCTGTGGCCGGATTCCGCCCCCTGAGCCCAACCGGCCGCGCTCTCCCGCCCCTTGGGCAAGGGGCGGGAGAGCGCGGCCGGTTGCGATGGAGAGCGCTCTCCGCAAGTGCTATAAAGGCGCTCATGACGGATGATCTGCGGTCGGCCGGAGCACCAACCCTGGAGGACGTGGCACGGGCGGCCGGTGTCTCGCGCGCCACCGTCTCACGGGTCATCAACGGTGTGCGCAACGTCGATCCGGCGATCCAGGAGGTCGTGCGGCAGGCGGTCTCCGTCACGGGGTACGCGCCCAACCGGGCGGCCCGCTCCCTGGTCACCCGGCGGGCGGACGCCGTGGCGCTGGTGGTGTCGGGGGCGGGCGTCGAGCCGGGGCAGGGGGGCTCGGGCTCACAGGCGGCCGGGGACGACGGCTCGTTCACCGCGCAGGTCTTCGCCGACCCGTTCTTCGGCCGGGTGGTGACCGGGGTGGTCAACTACCTGCGGCCGCGCGGGATGCATCCGGTGCTGATGTTCGCGGAGACCTCGCGGGCCCGCGACGAGGTGGTGGCGTACCTCCGGCAGGGCAGTGCGGACGGGGCGCTCGTGGTCTCCACACACGCCGAGGACCCGTTGCCCGGCCTGCTCACGGAGGCGGGGCTCGCGGCGGTGCTCTACGCGCGCCCCGCGCGCCCCGTCCCCATCAGCTACGTCGACCTCGCCCACCAGGACGGCGCGCGACTGGCGGCCGAGCATCTGCTGGCCCGGGACTGCCGCCGGATCGCGACGATCAGCGGCCCGCTGGACGTGCCGGCGGGCCAGGCGCGACTGGCCGGTTTCCGGGACACCATGGCGCGCCACGGGCACCCGTACACCCCCATCGTCGAGGGGCAGTTCACCCAGGAGAGCGGTGAGGCGGCGATGGAGCGGCTGCTGGCGGAGCACCCGGATCTGGACGGGGTCTTCGCCGCCAACGACCTGATGGCGATGGGGGCCTGCCATGTGCTGCGGGAGCACGGCCGCCGGGTGCCCGAGGACGTGGCGGTGGTCGGCTTCGACGACAGCAGCGCGGCCCTGGCGTGCCGCCCGCCGCTGACCACGGTCCGCCAGCCGGTGGAGGAGATGGCCGCCGAGATGACCCGGCTGCTCCTGGACCGGATGGCCCGCCCGTCCTCCCCCGCCACCTCGGTCATCTTCGAACCGGCTCTGGTGGTGCGGGGGTCCGCGTAGCGGCGGGGTCTTCCGTGCTCAACCCGCCTTCGTACGGCTGCGGTTGCGTACGGTCTCGGTCGCCGTCCGGGGTGGTGTGCCGGTGCCGTCCGGCCGGGTGCCGGGGGCCGGGCGGCTGCCGCCCCGGGTCAGGAAGTCGGCCAGCGGGAGCGTGGCGGCGCCGACCGTGACCGCGTCCGGGCCGAGGCGGCCCATCTCGATGGTGGTGCGGGCCGCCGCGTGGCGCAGCGCGTACTCGCCGGCGTACCGGCGGATCTCGGGGAGCAGGTGGGGGCCGAGCAGCAGACCCGCCCAGCCGCCGAGCAGGATGCGTTCGGGCAGGAAGAGGTTGACCAGGTCGGCGAGGGCGGCGCCCAGGCATTCGGCGGTCTCGTCGAGGAGGGAGAGCGCGATCCGGTCCGGGGCGGGCCCGCCGGGCGGGGGGTAGGCGGCGGCCAGGAGGGCGGCCAGCGCGGTCTCGTCGTCGGCGTCCTCGGGAGCGGGCCGCCCGCCTCGCGCCAGCGCTCGCGGAGCGCCTCCGCGCCGGCGTACGCCTCCAGGCAGCCGATGGAGCCGCAGCGGCACCGGCGTCCGCGCAGCTGGATGGTGGTGTGGCCCCATTCGAGGGCGAGGCTGGTGCGGTCCTCGGCGAGGATGTCGCCGTGGTCGACACAGGCCCCGACCCCGGAGCCGATGAGCGCGATGGCGGCGGCGCCCGCGCCCCGCCCGCCGCCGAACCACATCTCGGCGCGGCCGAGCGTCTTGGCGCCGTTGTCGATGAAGAGCGGCACCTCGGGCGGTACGTCGACGGCCTCACGCAGCAGCTGCTCGAAGGGGACCGCCTGCCAGCCGATGGTCTGGCCGTGGACGACGGCGGTGCGCCTTCCGTCGGGACCTTCGGGGCCTTCGCGTTCGATGATGCCGGGGACCCCGACGCCGATACCGAGCAGCCGGTGCGGGTCGGCGCCCGCGTCGCGCAGGACGTCGGCGACGCCCGTACGGACGTGGGCGACGATGCGGTCGACGTCGTACCCGTGCTGGGCCAGCAGCCTTTCGGTGCGGGCCAGTTCGGTCAGGGAGAGGTCGAAGAGCTCCACCCGTACCCGGGTCTCCCCGATGTCGATGCCGATCAACAGGCCGCCGTCCGGGGCGACTCTCAGCAGCGTACGGGGGCGGCCGCCGTCGGAGTCGACGATGCCGGCCTCCTGAAGGAGCCCCTCCGCGGCCAGTTCGGCGACGACGTTGCTGATGGAGCCCGAACTCAGCCCGGTGGCGGGTCCGAGCTCCTGGCGGCTCAGCGGACCGTCGAAATACAACCGTTGCAATACCCTCGCCCGGTTGCCCCGTCGCAGGTCACGCACGGTTCGTCTGTTGCGCTCGGCCATGGTGCTCCTTCCCGTCCAGGAACATACCCGGTCGCAGGCCTTGACGCGACCTTCCCTCACCTCTTAAATCACGGCATAAATTAAGTCATGGAGGCCGTTCGGTTCCCGAACGCAGCCACCCCCGGAAAGGGGCCACCTCTCATGCGTCACCTCAGAGCCGCAAGCGCCGTCACCCTCGCCATCGCCATCACCGCAGCCGCCACCGGCTGTGGCGGCGGGTCGACCGACTCGGGCGGCAACGGGTCCCGAAGACCCTCACCTACTGGGCGTCCAACCAGGGCCCCAGCATCGAGGCCGACAAGAAGATCCTCACTCCCGAGCTGAAGAAGTTCGAGAAGGAGACCGGGATCAAGGTGAAGCTGGAGGTCGTGCCGTGGGCCGACCTGCTGAACCGGATCCTCGCCGCCACCGCGTCCGGTCAGGGCCCGGACGTCCTGAACATCGGCAACACCTGGTCGGCCTCGCTCCAGGCGACCGGCGCGCTCCTGCCGTGGGACGACAAGAACTTCGAGGCGATCGGCGGCCGGGACCGCTTCGTCGACTCGGCGGTCGCCTCGGCCGGCAAGGAGGGCGAACCGCCAGCCGCCGTGCCGCTGTACTCGCTGGCGTACGCCCTCTACTACAACAAGAAGATGTTCGCCGAGGCGGGCATCGACGGGCCGCCGGCGACCTGGGACGACCTCGTCGCGACCGGCAAGAAGGTCTCCAAGGACGGCAAGTGGGGCCTTGGCGCCGAGGGCGGCAACCTCTCCAACAACATCCACCAGACCTTCGTGCTGGGACAGCAGCACGGCGCCGACTTCTTCGACAAGGACGGCAAGGCGACCTTCACCTCGGACGGTGCCGTCGCCGCCGTGAAGCAGTACATCGACTTCATGGCCAAGGACAAGATCATCGCTCCGGGCAACGCGGAGTACGCCCAGAACCAGTCCCTCACCGACTTCGCCAAGGGCAAGACCGCGATGGTCCTGTGGCAGGCGGCCGCCTCCACCTTCGCCGCCCAGGGCATGAAGCCGGAGGACTGGGGCGCGGCCCCGGTGCCGGTCCCTCGGGCACCCCGGGTACGGGCAAGCAGGTCAACTCGATGGTCGCGGGCATCAACATCGCGGTGTTCAAGAACAGCAAGAACCTGGACGGCGCGAAGCAGTTCGTGAAGTTCATGACCAGCGACGCGGAGCAGAAGCACCTCAACAAGACCTACGGGTCGATCCCGCCGGTCAAGGAGGCCCAGGCCGACGAGGCCTTCGGCGCCCCCGACCTGAAGGTGCTGCGCGACACCCTGGCCACCAGCGCCGCCCCGCTCCCCCAGGTCCCCAACGAGTCGCAGTTCGAGACGGCCGTGGGCACCGCGGTCAAGGAGCTGTGGGCGGACGCCGCCGCCGGACGTCCGGTGACGGAGGCATCCGTCAAGGAACGCCTCGAAAAGGCCCAGCAGACGATGCAGCAGTGAGGCCCTGACCCATGACCGCCACCGTCACCAGCCCCGAGGCCGAGCAGTCGGCCGACGGGGGTACGAGCCGGGGCACCGGGGGTGCGCGCAGGAGACTGCCGCGCATCCCCGACCGGATCCGCCAAGGCGGACTGCCCTATCTCCTGCTCCTGCCCGCCGTGCTGCTGGAACTCCTCATCCACATCATCCCGATGGTCATCGGGATCGTGATGAGCTTCCGTCAGCTCACGCAGTTCTTCATCAACAACTGGGGTGCGGCGCCCTGGATCGGCCTCGACAACTACCGCATCGCCGTCGACATCGACGCGCCGATCGGCGAGGCCCTGCTCCACTCCTTCTTCGTGACCTGTGTGTTCACGTTCTTCTCGGTCGGGTTCGCCTGGCTGCTGGGGACGGCGGCGGCGATCCTCCTCCAGGAGAGCTTCCGGGGCCGGGGCATCCTGCGGGCGATCTTCCTCGTGCCGTACGCCCTGCCGGTCTACGCCGCCGTCATCACCTGGGCGTTCATGTTCCAGCGGGACAACGGCCTGATCAACCATGTGCTCCACGACCAGCTGGGGATCACCGACGAGCCCTCCTTCTGGCTGATCGGCGACAACAGCATCTACACGCTGATCATCGTCTCGGTCTGGAAGGGCTGGCCGTTCGCCTTCCTCATGCTGATGGCGGGCCTTCAGAACATCCCGCGTGAACTGTACGAGGCCGCCTCGATCGACGGCGCCGGCATCTGGCAGCAGATCCGCAAGATCACGCTGCCCTCGCTGCGCCCGGTCAACCAGGTGCTGGTCCTCGTGCTCTTCCTCTGGACGTTCAACGACTTCAACACCCCGTACGTCCTGTTCGGGAAGTCGGCACCGGAGAGCGCGGACCTCATCTCGATCCACATCTACCAGTCCTCGTTCGTCACCTGGAACTTCGGCACCGGCTCGGCGATGTCCGTCCTGCTGCTGCTCTTCCTGCTGCTGGTGACGGCCGTCTATCTGATCCTCACCTCGCGCGGAAGGAAGGGCGCCGATGTCTAGCCTCACGCGGACCCCGGGCGCCGCCCGCTCGCGCTCCCGCTCCCCCATGGCCGCCCCGCAGTCCTTCCTGTGGACCCGCCGCGTCGTCCTCACGCTGCTGGCCGGCTTCGTCCTGCTGCCGGTCTACGTGATGGTCAGCAGTTCGCTGAAGCCGCTCCAGGACGTGTCGGGGAAGTTCCAGTGGTTCCCCTCCACCCTGACGGTCCAGCCGTACTTCGACATCTGGAAGACCGTTCCGCTCGCCAAGTACTTCGTCAACTCGCTGATCGTGGCGAGTTCGGCGACGGTGCTGTCGGTGACGATCGCGGTGTTCTCCGCCTACGCGGTGAGCCGCTACAAGTTCCGGGGCAAGCGGGTCTTCACCGTCACGGTGCTCTCCACGCAGATGTTCCCGGGCATCCTCTTCCTGCTGCCGCTGTTCCTCATCTTCGTCAACATCGGCAGCTCCACCGGCGTAGCCCTCTACGGTTCACGCGGCGGCCTGATCCTCACCTATCTGACGTTCTCGCTGCCGTTCTCCATCTGGATGCTGATCGGGTACTTCGACTCCATCCCCAGGGACCTCGACGAGGCCGCCCTGGTGGACGGCTGCGGACCGGTCGGCGCCCTCTTCCGCGTCGTCGTGCCGGCCGCCGTGCCGGGCATCGTCGCCGTCTCCGTCTACTCGTTCATGACGGCCTGGGGCGAAGTCCTCTTCGCCTCCGTGATGACCAACGACGCGACCCGCACCCTCTCCGTCGGCCTCCAGGGGTACGCGACGCAGAACGACGTCTACTGGAACCAGGTCATGGCCGCCTCGCTCGTGGTGAGCGTGCCGATCGTCGCCGGGTTCCTCCTCCTCCAGCGCTACCTCGTCGCCGGACTCACCGCGGGAGCCGTCAAGTGACCCCCGCAGAAAGGCAGCACGTGACCGACCTCGACTCCCTCCCGGCCGACTTCACCTGGGGCGTCGCCACCGCCTCGTACCAGATCGAGGGAGCCGTGGCCGAGGACGGCCGCTCCCCCTCCATCTGGGACACGTTCTCGCACACCCCGGGCAAGATCGACGGTGGTGACACCGGCGATGTGGCCTGCGACCACTATCACCGGGTCCCCAAGGACATCGGCCTGATCAAGCAGGTCGGCGCCGGTGCCTACCGGTTCTCGGTCGCCTGGCCGCGCGTCGTGCCGGGTGGCGACGGGCCCGTCAACAAGGCGGGGCTGGACTTCTACGACCGGCTGGTGGACGGGCTCCTGGAGGCCGGGGTCACCCCGTTCGCCACGCTCTACCACTGGGACCTGCCGCAGGTGCTCCAGGACCGGGGCGGCTGGACCGTACGGGAGACCTCGGAGCACTTCGCCGCGTACGCCGCCCAGGTCGTCGACCGCCTGGGCGACCGGGTCAAGGACTGGGCGACGCTCAACGAGCCGCTCTGCTCGGCGTGGATCGGGCACCTGGAGGGCCGGATGGCCCCGGGGCTCACCGACCTCACCGCCGCCGTGCGCGCCTCGTACCACCTGCACCTGGGCCACGGCCTGGCCGTGCGGGCGATCCGCGCGGCCTCCTCGGACGCCCGGGTCGGCATCGTGAACAACCTCAGCCCGATCGTGCCGGCGAGCACGAGCGAGGCCGACCTGGCCGCCGCCCGCCGCGCCGACGGCCACATCAACCGCTGGTGGCTGGACCCGGTCCTCGGGCGCGGCTACCCGCAGGACATGGTCGAGACGTACGGGGTCGAACTCCCGGTGCGGCCGGGCGACCTGGAGACCATCGCGGCGCCGCTGGACTGGCTGGGGCTCAACTACTACTTCCGCCAGATCGTCACCGCCGATCCGTCCGGCCAGGCGCCGGGCTTCACGCAGGTCCCCGTGGCCGACGGGCGCCACACGTACATGGACTGGGAGGTGTACGCGGACGGGCTGGAGCAGCTGCTGCTGCGGCTCACCGAGGAGTACGGCGTGGAGCGCATCTATGTCACCGAGAACGGCTCGGCCTACCAGGACACCGTGGCGGCCGACGGCTCGGTCCACGACCCGGAGCGTGTGCGCTACCTGGAGGAGCACCTCGCCGCCTGCGCCCGTGCGGTCGCCAAGGGCGCACCGCTGGCCGGATACTTCGCCTGGTCGCTGCTGGACAACTTCGAGTGGGCGTACGGCTACGACAAGCGGTTCGGCCTGGTCCACGTGGACTACGCGACCCAGCGCCGTACGGTCAAGAGCAGCGGTCGCCGGTACGCGGCGCTGATCCGGGAGCACGCGGGACGCCGCGCGGGGCTGGCCGTCTGAACCCACTCCCCGCACGCGAAGGCTCCCGGCCGTGGTGGTAAGCCGCCACGGCCGGGAGCCTTTTCACCGGGCGAGGAGCACGTCCCGCAGCCGGGCGCCGAACGCCCGGGGTCCTCGGTGAGGCCGATGTGCCCGCCGGGGACCTCCACCACCTCGGCGTCCACGTTCCGGGCCAGCCGCTCGGCCGCGACGGCGGGCAGGAGGGCACGGGAGTCCCGGCCGACGCCGACGACCAGCCGGGCGGAGGCGGCTCTGAGGGCCACGAGGTCGGGGACGTAACCGCTGAACGGACAGAGGACGTGCTCCAGGAAGACGGGCAGGTTGGCGTGCATCCGGCGGAAGGTGGCGGCCTGGGCGGGGGGTTGGGGGCTTTCCCCTCTCGGCCGCCCGCTCCGGGTCAGGGCTCTGCTCCCGGGTGGCGGCCTGTTCCGCGTTCCGCTCCGGGGTGCGAGCCTCCTCCGCGGTGGCGGCGGCCTGCTCCCGGTCCGGGGCCGCCCGCTCAGGACCTGGGGGCGCCGGCTCAGGGCCTGGGGCCGCCTGCCCCTCCTCCGGCGCGAGCCCCGCCGCCATCGTGGCCATCGCCGCCGGCACCCCGTCCCGCCGGAACGCCTCCCGTACGGCCGCGAAGAGCGCGCGACCCGCGTCCGGGACCGGCGGCTGCGCGACCACGGGCGGTTCGTGTGCGACGACCCGGCTCGGCCGGCCGGGGTGGCGGGCCAGGGCCGCCGGCGCGACGACGGCGCTCGAACTGGAGCCGAAGAGCGCGGCGGGAGCCCCGTCCGGCGACAGCAGGTCGACCAGCCGGACGATGTCGTCCGCGTGTGTCGCGGGCGACTGGTCCGTCACCGGGCCCCGTCCAGCAAGCTGCGCGAGCAGCCGCGAGGGTCGTAGGTGGCCACCGTCCAGCGGCCGGAAGGGGCCACGCTACGAGGGGGAAGGCCGTGGCGGCCACGGATTTCCGTGGCCGCCACGGCCTGTCCCACCGCACCGGCAGCGGGGAGAAACGGTGCGGCAGGTCTCGCCGTCCGGCGGGTCAGCTGCGGTAGACGCCGAACTCGTAGAGCGAGTTGCCCCACGGCGTGCCGCGTTCGGAGGTGTGCACGCGGACGTACCGTCCGCTCCCGGCGACCTCGATGTCATCGATGCCGCCGTTGCCCGCCGTCTCGGTGTGGACGGTGGTCCAGTCCTCGCCGTTGTCCGAGGTCTGGACCGTGTAGCCCTTGGCGTAGGCGGCCTCCCAGGCCAGCTGTACGTGGTCGAAGGAGGTGGTGGCGCCCAGGTCGACCTGGATCCACTGCTGGTCGGCCCACTCACTGGCCCAGCGGGTGTCGAAGGACCCGTCGACGGCGTTGGCCGCCGGGCAGGGGCAGCCGGTGCTGTCCGCCTGGAAGGTCGAGGCCGTGGCGGTCCTGCCGAGCGCCAGGTTGACCCCGTCGACCTGCGGCGGCACCACCTTGAGGGACGTGGTCTCGATGCCGACGTTGCCCTGGCCGTCGGTCGACTTGAGGTAGACCTTCCAGACGCCGAGCCGGTCCGGGGCGGTCACGTCGAAGGTGCCGTCGCCCCGGTCGGTGAACTCCGCCTCCGTCAGGCTGCCGTTGCCGTCGACGTACTTGGAGCTGAACAGCACCTGGTGGCTGAGCGCGTCGCCGTCCGGGTCGGTGACGGAGGCGCTCACCCGGAAGGTCCGGCCGGCCGGCACGGCGGTGGCGTTGTCGACGGTGAACCCGCTGATGACGGGCGGGGTGTTGTCACCGGAGGTGGAGGCGCCGTACGCCTCCTTCACCGCGTAGTACGAGAGCCGCTTCTGGCCCGCGGGGAGCAGGTTGAACCAGACACCCCCGAAGTCGTACTCGGTGCCGTAGTGGAAGAGCGTCGCCCCGAGCGAGACCCCCGGGTGGCCCTGGACGCAGCCCCAGGCGCTCTTGTACCCCGCCGCCTTCTCCACGTCGGTGGGCTCCTCCGGTACGCCGTTGGCGTCGTCCGGCACCTCCCACTCACCGGCGGGCCCGCCCTCGGTGACGATGTAGGGCTTGTCGTACCCGCCTTGCTCCCAGGTGGAGCGGATGTCGCAGACGGCGTCGTAGGAGTTCACGGCGTACAGGTCGAGGTCGGGCGCGTTCTTCTTGTAGTACGGCCAGGCCCCGGTCCAGGCGTCGGTCGAGGTGACCGGGTGGTTCGGGTCGACGTCATGGATCTTCTTGGCGATCTCGTTGACGAACGAGGTGTAGGCGTCGCGCTGCTGCTCCAGGGCCTCACCGCTGTAGCAGTTCTGGAGGCCGAGCACCGACTCGTTGCCCACGTTCCACATGAGGACGCCCTCATGGTCCTTGTAGGTCTCCACCCACTTCGGGAACTCGGCGAGCATGTCGTTCCTGTAGGCGGTGTCCGTCAGGTAGTTCACGCAGCCGCCGCTGCCGGGGCCGCCGCCGGGCTGGAGCCAGAATCCGGCGATCACCTTGATCCCGTTGGCCGCAGCACTGTCGAGGAGGGGCTTCGTGGTGGCGTCGGTGCCCCACGTACGGATGGTGTTGACGCCCATCGACTTCACATCGGGCATGTACTGCCCGGCGTCCGCGACGGACGGGCCCCAGGTCAGGCCCTTCACGGTGTACGGCGAACCGTCCACGGTCAACTGCCAGTCGCCCTGGGTTCCGGTCACCTTGACGACACTTCCCGCCGCGTGGGCGGCGGGCGCCGGAAGGGCGGCCACGGCCCCGGCCAGAAGCGCGGCCGCGGCGAGGCGCGCGGTGGCCCGGCGCCGTGTGTGGGGGGAGCGTCGGAGAGGGGGGAGGTTCATGGGGGGAGAGCTCCTCAGTGGGGAGAGGACAGGGAGAGCACAATGGGAGAGCGCTCTCCCTCGTAAGCGGACTGCACCCACGGGGGAGAGCGCCCAACGGTCGGTCAGGCGGCCACGCCGGTCAGCGCCGCAGCCGGTAGTTCTCGTCCAGGACGGAGCCCCGGCCCGGGTTGTTCTGGTCGTAACCACGCGGGTCGCACTGGAGGCCGCCGACGACACAGTGGTCGACCATGGCCTTCAGCGTGGCGTTGTCCCAGGCGTTGAAGAAGTCGTAGTGGAAGGAGTAGCCCCTCCCACTGGCCAGTCTCACCTTCGACATGTCTCCGTTGACCGGCCACGCCATCTTGAACTCGATCATCGGCAGGGCGACCGGGTGGCTCGCCGGGCAGACGTCCTGGTTGGCACCCGTCACGATCGGATAGGCCATGTGGGCCTTGTGGTCCGGGGTGTCCAGGTACTTCCCGTCCCAGCAGCTGGGCGCCTGCATCCGCAGGTTGAGCTGGGTGTCCCGGCTGGTGGGGCAGGTCGCCGGGATGTCGTAGTTGTGGAAGCTCTCACCGCACTCGAACCCCTCGACCGTGCCGGGGTGGTCGCGGAACTGCTCCTTGGTCTGGGTCGGGCTGCCGACGACGAACCGCAGCCCCTTGGGGAAGGGCCGCACCGTGCGGTAGTCGGTGACTCCGGCCTTGTAGTAGATCACCTGCGGTCCGGTCGGGCGGATCTCCTGGTTCCCGTTGTAGAGGGTCGGCATCCAGTACGCGGAGAGGTCGCCCACCGCCAGACAGGCCGTACCGCCCGCGCTCAGCGAGGCGGTGGTGCTGCTGGCGTTGGTGGTCCTGTTCCCCATGAACGTGTGGTCGTGCGAGGCGCCGGCCTGCCCCGGGTAGACGATCGGGTCGTCCGGGGCGGTGTGGGTGGCCGAGCAATTCGCCTGGAACTCGTGGAAGTAGCGGTGCGGCGGTATCTCCCGGGACGGCGTCACACCGGTGACCGGGGGATTCGCGGGGATGTAGCCGTCGCCGTCGGGGTCGTCCCCGAAGGCCACCGGCTTGGCGGGCGCCATCTTGTGCCCCTGCATCACGTGGGACGCGGCAGCGGGGGGATCGGCCGCGGCCGGGGAGGCCGCGGCCGTGCCGGCCCCGGCGTTCGTGATCACGCTCAGCCCCAGGGCCACCAGGGCCAGGGCGGTCGCCACGATCAGCGCGGACACCAGGGTCGTTCTGTTGAGTCTTGTCACCATGCGGACCTCCATACCGCTCTGCATCCATGCACATCGGGTGCATGGTGGGGGGAGAGTTGAGCTGGTGGTGCAGCCGGGAAGGGCCACCGCCCCAGAGCGTCCACGAGGCCGGAAAGCGGCCGGAGACTGTCTGGGAGAGCGCTCTCCAAGGCGCTGTCAGTGTTGCGTCGAGGCTGAGAGGGTGTCAATAGCTTGTGAACGATGCGCCGCGCAAAGGGCGTTGAGGTAACGGGCCAATGCGACGGCGGGTGGCGAATCGCCCGGAAGGCGGGTACGCGTGCGGGCGGCCACCGGCACACGGAAGCGGCCCCACCCGTGGGCGGGGCCGCTCGGGCACCTGTCGTACGCGTTCACCTCGCCCACGGGAGCCGGCCGTGCGGCTCCCCCGGATCAGGCGGTGTGCAGCCTCAGCCCGTACCGGTTGAGGATCTCGTTGATCGGCTGGTACCAGGTCTCACCGCCGCTGGAGCAGTTGCCCCAGCCGCCCGAGGTGACACCCTGGGCCTGGTCGCCGCTGATGAACGACCCACCGGAGTCGCCGCCCTCGGCGCAGACGCTGGTCTTGGTCATCTGGTGCACGGCGCCCTGGCTGTAGTTGACGGTCTCGTTCTTGGCGAGGACCCGGCCGCAGTGCCAGCGCGTGGTGGAGCCGGAGCGGCAGATCGAGGCGCCGATCGGGGCCTCGTTCGAGCCGCGCACCAGTTGGTCGGAGACGGTGCCCCAGCCGAGGACGACCGGGACGGTCCACCAGCCGCTGCCGACGTTCACCCAGGCGTAGTCGTCGCCGGGGAAGGACGAGCCCTGGAAGTTGCCGATGTAGGAGTTGTCCCAGCCACGGACCTGCTGCCCGGCGCGTCCGCAGTGACCGGCGGTGACGAAGCCGCCGTGCACCGAGAAGCCGATCGAACAGCGGACGTTGCCGGTGTAGTACGGGTCGCCGCCGACGGTTCCGGCGGCGAAGGTCTGCGGGGCCCCGGCCGTCCGCTCCACGGTGACGGGCCCGGCCTTGCGGGCCTTGGCGACGAAGGCGCGGACATCGTTGTCACCCTGCGCGGAGTCGACGACGTTCACGACGACACGGCTGGTGGCGGGGTCGACGCGCCAGCTGGCCACCCCGTCGGGCGCGCTCAGGGCGTCGATGCGCTTCATGGTGGCGTCGAGTCGGGCCGCCGAGTTCTCGACGATCCGGGTCTGCGCGCCGGCGGCCCGTACGGCACCGGCCTTGGCGGCGTCCGTGACCGCCACGGTCAGCTTGCCGGTCGCCGGGTCGAACCACGACCCGGCGTAGGCGGAGCCCGCGGCGCGCTGCGCCTTCGGCTCCAGGGCCGTCGCCGCCTTCTCCTCGGCCAGCCGCGTACGGGCCTGACCCTCGGTCAGGCCGAGGTCGCGCTGCATGGCGGAGAGCAGGGCCGCGGAGGCGGGGAGCTCCGCGGAGTCGGTGGGGGCGGCGGAGGCGGTCGACGGGCCGACGGCGGTCCAGGCACCGAGGACCAGGAGCGCGGACAGGCCGGTCCGCAGAACGGTTGCGTGTCTCAAGGGAGTGACCCTTCCTGTTGTTCCAGCGACGTGGGGGTGGAACGGGAGGCATCCGGGAGTACATCCGGATCGAGTTTTTGAGAGCGCTCTCAGATGCGTCGTCCCGGACTGTAGCGGAGTTCTATAGGCAGGTCCATGCCAATGACGAGAGGTGGTACGGAGACCTTCCCACCCGGTCGCGAGAAGACCGCGTACCGGGTTTGAGTAGGCGTACTCATCCGGCCTCACGGCTTCCGGTCCTACTGTCACAGGAACACAGGGCAGCACCACTCCGAGGAGCAGACCATGGCCGGATCACGCCGCAGACAGTGGAGAGCCGCCGCCACCTGTGTACTGGCAGGTTCGCTGGTGGCCCTGGTGAGCGCCTGCGGGGTGGTCACCACCAAGGAGGACCGCCGGGCGGCGGAGGAGCTGGCCGACAAGCACTTCCCCGGGCAGATCAAGGCGATCGGGGCCCGCACCCTCTTCCCGGGCACCGGCGGCTCCGAGGTCACCTTCGCGGTGGCCGACGACCGGGACGCCGTGGTCCGGCTGCGCATCAACGCCGAGAAGGGCACCTGCGACGGCAAGGAGTGCGCCGGGGTGCTCAAGGAGGCCGTGGCGCGCGGACGGGCGGAAGCGGACGCCTACCGGATCCTGCGGGACGCGTTCGACGCGTGCGGCTACGAGGTCATCGCCCTCGGCTCCCCCGGCCCGGCACCGTACGTGGTGGCCGAGCTGACCAACGCCACCGTACAGCGGGAGCTGGCCGGCATCGGCGGCTGCGTGCAGCGCTGGGTCGCGGCGAGCGGAGCCGACAGCCCGCTCGCGAAGGCGAAGGCCTCGTACGTGAACGTGGTCTCCCCCGCCGTCGCCGAGAAGCGCAACCGGGGCAAGGAGTCCTGGCCCACCATGATGCGGCTGACCCGCGGCAACCTGATCGCCTCCCTCACCAAGCACACGCACCACGCGGCCAGTTACGACATCGTGGACGGCCAGGTGGACACGGCGGGCAGAGCCCGCGTGATCCGGCCCTTCAAGGAGAGCCAGGCGTTCGGGAAGACGGTCCAGGACGCCGTGCGGGAGGAGCTGCGCGCCACCTACCCGAACGTGGTCATGACCACCTATCAGTGGGTGTGGCGCCTGGAGCCGGGCCGGGTCGACCGGCAGACCGGCTATCTGCTCTTCTGCCCCGAGCCGGACGAGCGGGGTCGCTGCGTCAACAGCGACGACGCGGTCCTGGTCACGGCGGACGAGCACGGCAACCCGGTCGGGAAGATCCGTATCGTGCACGACGTACGCGAGGGTACGGGGGCGCTGCGGCTGCCGCCGTACTAGGCCGTGTCACGGGGCCAGCAGGGGCAGCCCCGCCGCGTCCCACGGACCACGGAACGCGTCGGTCTCCCGGGCTTCCTCCCCGGCCGCACGCCACACCCGCACCGCACTCCCCTCTCCGCCGCCGCCCAGAGGAGCCCAGCCCGGGTCCCCGTGGGCGGCGAACCCGGCCCAGGCGCCCGCCATGCGGTGCGACAGCTCGTGGTCGGCCGGGCCGGGCGGGCCGCCCATCAGGAAGTGGAGGTTCTCGTCGTGGAGGTTCCCGAAGGCGAAGGGGATGTCCGCGCAGTGCCAGGCCCGCACCCGTCCGCCGTCCCCGCCGCGTCGGCGGTCGAAGCGGGAGAGGAAGGTCCGTCCGCCTGACCGGGCGTGGGCCTCGGCGAGCCGGCTGCTGTACTCGGCGAAGAGCAGGTCTCCGTACAGGGCGAGATAGACGTCGAGGGCGGGAGCGGGGCCCGGCAGGCGGTCGCGGTAGGCGTCGACGAGCTGCCGTGACAGGCCGAAGTCTGCGGCGAACGTGCCGAGTTGCTGTTCCGTGGTGACCTTGGCGCTGCTGCCCACCGCGTCCAGGAGCCAGTATTCCTCCGTCGTGTGGCAGACCAGCAGCTCCACCTCCGCCCCCTCGGCGGCCGACGCGTCCAGCGGGTCGGAGGGCAGGAGAACCCCGTCGGCGACCGGGCCGTAGATCGCCGGATCGTAGTGGCGCTGCCCGGAACCGGGATCCTGCCGGTAGCGGTGGGCGACCTGGTCCGAGGCGGTCACCAGCGTCCGCGGTGCGGCGGCGAGCAGCCCCGCACGGGTGGCGGGCACCCCGGCCGCAGCCGCGACCTCGGCGGTGGTGCGGGCGGCCTGTCCGACCGTGGCGCAGGCGTTGACGGCGCTGTGCACGATGGCTCGGTGGAAGAGCCCGCGCGCCCGGTCGGCCGCCATCAGGCAGGCCACGGAGGTGGCCCCGGAGGACTGTCCGGCCAGGGTGACGCGCCCGGGTGAGCCGCCGAAGGCGGCGATGTTGTCCCGTACCCATTCCAGGGCGGCGATCTGGTCCAGCAGCCCCCGGTTGTCGGGGCAGGCGGGCCCCTCGTCGTCGGCGGGGACGTGGCCGAACCCCTCGAAGCCCAGGCGGTAGTTGAGCGTGACGACGACGAGCCCCCGGGCGGCGAGGGCGGTGCCCTCGAAGTCGGGCTGGGCGGAGGAGCCGAAGACGTACGCCCCGCCGTGGATCCACACGAGCACCGGCAGACCGCCGGACCCGTGGGCAGGCGCCCAGAGATTCAGCGTGAGGACGTCCTCGTCCCCGGGCGACCAGACCGGGGAGCCGGGCAGTTCGGCGGACTGGGGCGCCACGGGGCCGTACGCGGTGCACTCCCGTACGCCGTCCCAGGCCCGCGCCGGACGTGGCTCCCGGAACCGGTCGGCGCCGAACGGCGGTGCGGCGTAAGGGAGTCCGCGTACGGTCACGATCCCCGGGTCCCGCTCGGAGCGCCGCCCCCGCACCCGTCCCGCCCGCGTGGTGAACACATCCACGGCTGCCGCTCCCCCGCCCTGCTCCGCCCGCCCGGCGTTCGGGCGCGCGGTGGCAAGGATGTCAGCCGGGCCGCCCGGCGACCAACGCCATTTCGCAGGTGGGCGGGGTGGGCCCGGGACCCGGTCGCCTACTGGCCGATCAGTTCGCGCACCGTGGCCATGTCGCTGAAGGGCAGCAGCTCGTCCCCGACGATCTGGTGGGGCTCGCTCCCCTTGCCCGCGATGAGCACGATGTCGGCCGGTCCCGCCGAGGCGAGGGCGCAGGCGATGGCCGCACGGCGGTCCGTGAACCGTTCGAACGGCGTCCCGGTGGCCGTGATGCCCGGTGCGATCTGGTCGAGGATCGCCTCGGGGTCCTCGTGGCGGGGATTGTCCGAGGTGAGGACGCACAGGTCGGAGTGGGTACCGGCGATGGTGCCCATCTCGGCGCGCTTGGTGGTGTCGCGGTCGCCGCCGCAGCCGAAGACGGTGATGATCCGCCCCTTGGCGAAGCCCCGGACCGTGGTCAGGACCTTGTTGAGGGAGTCCGGAGAATGGGCGTAGTCCACGATCACCGAGGTTCCCCCGGGGTGTGGAGGCGCTCGAAGCGGCCGGGGATCTGCGGCATCCGGTCCAGCGCGTCGACCAGTCCGGCCAGGCCGTGGCCGAGCAGATGGCAGGCGGCCACCGTCGCCAGGGCGTTGGAGACCGAGAACCGGCCCGGGGACGGGATCGCCGCCGGGTACTTCCGGCCGTCGTGGTGCAGGGTGAACCGGGTCCCCGCGGCGTCCACCACCAGATCGGTCGCGCGGTAGTCCGCCGGGCCGTCCAGCGCGTACGTGGTCACAGCGTCGGGCATCAGCTCCCGGATGCCGGCACCGACCGGGTCGTCCGCGTTGATGACCGCGCGCCGGCACAGCCCCTGGAAGAGGCGGAGTTTGGCGTCCCGGTAGTGCTCCATGGTGCCGTGGTCGTCGAGGTGGTCCTGCGACAGATTGGTGAAGACGCCCACGTCGACGAAGGTCCGGTCCAGACGGTGGGTCAGCAGGCCCATCGAGGTGGCTTCCAGGACCACGCTGCCGGCCGCGCTGTCCCGCATCCGGCTCAGCAGGTACTGGAGGTCGGGCGATTCGGGGGTGGAGAGCGCGGAGGGCGGCATCGGGATCGGTTCGTCCCCGATCCGGCTCCCCGCCGTGCCGATCACCCCGACCCGGGCGCCCTCGGCGAGCCGCAGCACCGACTCGACCATGTACGAGACGGAGGTCTTGCCGTTGGTCCCGGTGATCGCGATCAGGTCCATCGCACGGCCCGGCTCACCGAAGTAGCGCGAGGCGATGACGGCCGCGGCCTTGCGGGCGTCCGGCACCCGGATCGCGCACACGTCGCCCGCCGACGCGGGGAGAGGTGGGGCCTGGGCGTCGACGACGACGGCTGCCGCGCCGCGGGCGACGGCCGGTGCGACGGCGTCGGGACCGCCGGCCGCGTGGCCGGGGACCGCCACGAAGACCGAGCCGGGGGTGACCCGGTCCGCGTCGAACGTCGTACCGGCGGTGATCCGCGTGCGCTCGGGACTTCCCTGCAGTACGTGGTGGTCCTGCCCGGCCAGTAGGTCGCTCAGCTTCACGGTGGTCCCTTCGAGTGCGGCTCGGCCCGTCTCAGCGGCCGTCGCCGGGCGGCGGCACGGGCGGAGGCGCCGTGTGCCGCGTGATGCGTGATGCGTGATGCGTGATGCGTGATGCGTGATGCGTGACGTAATCAGTCAGGTGTGGTGCGCGTGATCGGTGTGCCGAGCCGGGGGCCGATCGCGCATCCGGCGCGGGCCGGGGGCGGCGGCTCGCTCCGGCGCGGAGAGGCCGGAGTCGTTCGTGGGAGGGGCGACGGACCGGGGTGTCGGCCCGGGTCCGCGGAGGCCGAAGACCGCTAGCCGTGGCCGTGCAGCGCGGTACGGCCCGTTCCGGGCGCCGCGTCGGCGGGCACCGGTGCGGCGGCGGGGGGCCCGTCCGGGGGCAGCGCGGAGGCGGCCCGGTGCGGGCTCTTCCTCGGTTCGGCGCTACGACCCATGAGCCGAGTGTACGTCCGGCCCGACGTGCCCCGGTCCGCTCGGGCCGGACCGGGGCACCCCCTCGGGGCGGAGCGGGCCACGTCCTCGCGCCGGACCAGGGCCCCTCAAGGCGCGTCAGGGCCGTCGGCGGGCGGGAGGAGCAGGGGTGCGGGTTCCGTGCGGACCCGGTGGGCGCGCCACGGCGGAGTGCCGGATTCCGATCTTCCCTTTGCGGCCGGAGCGGTACCGGAGTGGAATTGCGTACAGGGGACAGTGGTTCTCTCCCGAGGAAAGGACGCGCCATGAGCGACACCGACCGGGGGGACGACGTCTACCAGCCCCAGGAGCCGGAGGCTTCCGACCCCGATGAACAGCTCGGCGCCGAGGACACGCTGCTGGACCCCTCAGGCACCGGCGACCCCCTCGACGAGGGCTACTCACCGCCGGACCGGCCCTGGGTGGTCGATGGACTCGGCACCACAGCCGCCGAAAGCCTCACGGGCGAGTCGCTGGAGGCGCGGCTGACCAGGGAACTTCCCGAGGCGCCCGGGTTCACCGGCGACGGCGTGGGAGACC
Source organism: Streptomyces griseus subsp. griseus (assembly GCF_003610995.1). Taxonomy (NCBI): domain Bacteria; kingdom Bacillati; phylum Actinomycetota; class Actinomycetes; order Kitasatosporales; family Streptomycetaceae; genus Streptomyces; species Streptomyces griseus. Next base: position 6,877,154 of record NZ_CP032543.1, on the reverse strand, counting down.
TGGCGGGCGGGGACGGCGAGCTCTGGGACGGCAAGGTCGGCGTCGCCCGCGCCGGGCGGCTGACCCAGCAGGCGGAGGGCAGCGTCCCGGCCACGCTCACCGCCAGCGATGTGGGCATCGACGGCGCGGCGGCGTCGGCCGAGGAGGCCGCGATGCATGTGATCCCCGAGGACGGGGACGACGACGCCCTGCTGGACGGTTCGCTGCCGGACGGCGCGCTCGTCGACGGGGCTTCCGAGGACGGCGGCCCCCGTGTGGACGGTTCTCATGCCGACACCTCCCGGGTCGACGGCTCTCATGGCGACAGCTCCCCCGTCGAAGGCTCCGCCGCCGACGGCACGTGAACGCGGCCGTCCCCCGTCCCGTACCCCCCTGACCGAACGAACGTCCCCGGAAGCGCAGGAGCACACAGATGAACGGCACCGCCCAGATCGGCGTCACCGGACTCGCGGTCATGGGCCGCAACCTGGCCCGGAACTTCGCCCGCAACGGTTTCACCGTCGCCGTGCACAACCGCACGACCTCCCGCACCGACGCCCTGGTGAAGGAGTTCGGCGACGAGGGCACGTTCGTCGCCGCGCGCACCCCCGAGGAGTTCGTCGCGGCTCTGGAGCGGCCCAGGCGCCTGGTGATCATGGTCAAGGCCGGGGACCCCACGGACGCGGTGATCCAGGAGTTCGCGCCGCTCCTGGAGGACGGCGACGTCATCATCGACGGCGGCAACGCCCACTTCGAGGACACCCGCCGCCGGGAGAAGGAGCTGCGCGAGCGCGGGATCCACTTCGTCGGTGCGGGCATCTCCGGCGGCGAGGAGGGCGCGCTCCACGGCCCGAGCATCATGCCGGGCGGATCGGCCGAGTCGTACGAGTCGCTGGGCCCGATGCTGGAGAGGATCGCCGCCAAGGCGAAGGACGGCACCCCGTGCACCGCGCACATCGGCCCGGACGGCGCCGGGCACTTCGTGAAGATGGTGCACAACGGCATCGAGTACGCGGACATGCAGCTCATCGCGGAGGCGTACGACCTGCTGCGCCGGGTCGCCGGGTACTCCCCCGCGCGGATCGCCGACACGTTCCGCGACTGGAACACGGGGCGGCTGGATTCGTATCTGATCGAGATCACCGCCGAGGTCCTGGCGCACACGGACGCGGCCACCGGCAAGCCGTTCGTCGACATCGTGCAGGACCGGGCGGAACAGAAGGGCACCGGGCGGTGGACCGTGCAGATCGCGCTGGACCTGGGCGTTCCGGTCTCCGGGATCGCCGAGGCGGTCTTCGCCCGCTCGCTGTCGGGCCACGCGGACCTGCGCGAGGCGTCACGGGAGCTGCCGGGCCCGGTGGCGAAGCCGCTGGAGGGGGCGGACGCGTCGGCGTTCGCGGACCGGGTCGAACAGGCCCTGTACGCCTCGAAGATCGTCTCGTACACGCAGGGCTTCCACCAGATCCGGGCCGGCAGCGAGGCGTACGGCTGGGACATCGACCTCGGTTCCGTGGCCGCGATCTGGCGGGCGGGCTGCATCATCCGGGCGGCGTTCCTGGACCGGATCAGAGCCGCCTACGGTTCCCGGCCCGAGCTGGTGAGCCTGCTGTCCGACGAGGAGTTCGGGCGGGAGATCGGGGCCGCGCAGGACGACTGGCGGGCGGTGGTGGCGGAGGCGGCGCGCCAGGGTGTGCCGACGCCGGGTTTCGCCGCCGCGCTCTCCTACTACGACGGGCTGCGCGCGGACCGGCTGCCCGCGGCGCTCACGCAGGGGCAGCGGGACTTCTTCGGGGCACACACGTATCGGCGTACGGACCGGGAGGGTTCGTTCCACACGCTGTGGGGCGGGGACCGGTCCGAGGCCGAGGCCGGCTGAGTCGCACGCGCCGGAGGCGGGGGCGGGGCGAGCCCTGAGGGGGCGGCGCACGGGGCGGTGCGAGTCGGCGGGACCAACCCCGGCACGGTCCCAGCCGGCCGAGGCCACCCCGGGACCCTCCCAGTCGGCCTGCGCCTGGGGCGGCCCGGACGGTGTCAGCCGGCCGGGCCACCCCGGGTGCGGGCGTCCGCAGGGCATGGCTTAGTGGGCTACGAGCCCTGTGCACGCGATCCCACGCGAACGCGCACGATCCATCCGACGCCTGGAGTGCCGCGCATGTCCGCAGCCGTCCCCGACCCCGTCTCCGTCCAGCCCGTCGTGGCCCCGCTGACCAGCGCGGCGCTCTTCCTGGTCGGCACGATCGAGCCGGGTGGGGAGGACGCGGTGCGAGAGGTGCTGCCGGACCTGGCGGCCGTCGCCCGCTCCCTCGGCTTCCGCTACCCGGACGCCGGACTCGCCTGTGTGACGGGGTTCGGCTCCACCGCCTGGGACCGGCTGTTCGCCGGGGAGCGCCCCGCCCACCTCCACCCGTTCCCGGAGCTCCGCGGCCGGCTGCACCATGCCCCGTCGACCCCGGGCGATGTGCTGCTGCACATCCGGGCCGATCGGATGGACGTCTGCTACGAGTGGGCGGCGCAGCTGCTCACCAGGCTCGGCGGGGCGCTGCGGATCGTGGACGAGACGCACGGTTTCCGCTATCTCGACCACCGCGACCTGCTGGGCTTCGTGGACGGGACGGAGAATCCGGTGGGCGACGACGCCCGCGCGGCAGCGCTCGTGGGTGCGGAGGACCCGGAGTTCGAGGGCGGCAGCTATGTCGTCGTACAGAAATATCTGCACGACCTGACCTCGTGGAACGCGCTCTCCGTGGAGGAGCAGGAGCGCGCCATCGGCCGCACCAAGCTGAACGACGTGGAGTTCCCCGACGAGGAGAAGCCCGCCGACTCCCATCTCGCGCTCAACACCATCACCGACCCGGACGGCACCGAACGCGACATCCTGCGGGCGAACATGCCTTTCGGCAACTTCGGCCAGGGCGAGTTCGGCACGTACTTCATCGGGTACGCCGCCGACCCCGACGTCACCGAACGCATGCTCCGCAACATGTTCCTCGGCGATCCGCCCGGCACGCACGACCGCATCCTCGACTTCTCCACGGCGGTCACCGGCTCCCTCTTCTTCGCCCCCCGCGCCGACTTCCTCGACGGCCCGCCGCCCCCGCCCGACCAGGTCCGTGCCGGGGACCGGCCGGAACCGGTGCCCGCACCGGTCCGGCAGGGGCCCGTCGCCGCCGGGTCGGACCACGGTTCGCTGCGCATCGGCAGCCTGCAAGAAAGCGCCCAGTGATGAACAATCTGCACCGCGAACTCGCACCGGTCACCCCCGCCGCCTGGGAAGAGATCGAGGAGGAGGCCCGGCGTACGTTCCGCCGCCATGTGGCGGGCCGGCGGGTCGTCGATGTCTCCGATCCGGACGGCCCGACGCTGGCCGCGGTCGGTGACGGGCATCTCCGGGACATCGACCCGCCCACCCCGGACGTGGTGGCCCGGGCGCGTACGTCGATGCCGGTCATCGAGTGGCAGGTGCCGTTCACGGTGAGCAGGCAGGCCGTGGACGATGTGGAGCGCGGCTCCGCCGACAGCGACTGGCAGCCCGTCAAGGACGCCGCGCGCACCTGCGCGTTCGCCGAGGACATGGCGGTCATCGACGGCTACGCGGCAGCCGGGATCACCGGTCTGCGGGACGGCTCCTCGCACGAACCGCTGCCGCTGCCCGCCGACGCCCGGGACTATCCGGTGGCGGTCAGCCAGGCGGTGACGCGGCTGCGGCTGGCCGGGGTCGACGGACCGTACCGGCTGCTGCTCGGCGCGGACGCGTTCACCGAGGCCGCGGAGACCTCCGATCACGGGTATCCGGTCAAGACCCACCTGGCGCGTATCGTGGACGACGAGATCCTGTGGGCGCCCGCGGTGAAGGGCGGGGTGCTGCTCTCGACGCGGGGCGGTGACTTCGAACTCTGCCTGGGCCAGGACCTGTCGATCGGCTACGCGGACCACGACGCCACCAGCGTCCACCTGTACTTCCAGCAGGCGTTCACGTTCCGGATGCTGACGCCGGAGGCGGTGGTCGCGCTCATCGCCTGAGGGGCGGGCCGTTCCCGAGCCGTCCGCCGAAGAGCCGAAGGGCCGAGACCCGTGGGGGCAGCCATCACCGACTCCGGCCGTACGACCCAGCCACCCGCGCCGCCCATCGCACGCCCCGCCGTCCGCTTCGACGCGGCCGTCCGGGCGGCCGTCGGGCAGGGGCTGCTGAGCGAGTCCCGGCCGGTCGCCGGGTTCATCCACACGGACGGGGTGCGCTCGTCCGTCGCCGGGCTGCGGGAGGCGTTCGCCCACAGCCCCGGGGTGCTGCACACCTTCGCGGCCAAGGCCTCCTCCCTCGTCCCGGTCCTGCGGCTGCTCGCCGACTGCGGGATGGGGTGCGAGGTGGCGAGCCCGGGTGAGCTGCGGCTCGCCGTCGAGGCCGGTTTCGCGCCGGGGACGATCGTCCTGGACTCCCCCGCCAAGACCCGCGAGGAGATCCGGCTGGCGCTCGCCCTCGGGGTGGCCGTCAACGCCGACAGCATCGACGAACTCCGCCGTATCGACACTCTGCGGCACCGCGATGCCCCCTCCGTCCTCGGGCTGCGAGTCAATCCGCAGGTGGGCGGCGGGGCGATCGGGCCGATGTCCACGGCCACGGACACCTCGAAGTTCGGCGTGGCGCTGCGCGACCCGGGTGCCCGGGAGGCGGTCGTACAGGCCTTCCAGGCGCGCCCGTGGCTGACCCGTCTGCACGCCCATGTCGGCTCCCAGGGCTGCCCGTTGGAGCTGATCGCGGCGGGCGTGGCGCGGACGTACGAGCTGGCCGAGGAGATCAACGAACGCCTCGGCACCCGCCAGGTGACCAGCCTGGACATCGGCGGCGGACTGCCGGTCAACTTCACGGACGACACCACGCACCCGACCTACTCCGCGTACGTGGCCGCGCTGACGGCGGCCGCTCCGGGACTGTTCTCCGGCCGGTACGGACTCGTGACGGAGTTCGGCCGGTCGCTGCTCGCGAAGAACGGCTTCATCGGGGCGCGGGTGGAGTACACGAAGGACGCGGGCGGACGCCGGATCGCACTCACCCACGCGGGGGCGCAGACCGCCACCCGTACCGTCTTCATGCCCGACTCCTGGCCGCTGCGCATCGGTACGTTCACGGAGGACGGCTCACCCAGACAGGGACCGGCGCTGGCGCAGGACATCGCGGGGCCCTGCTGCTTCGCGGGCGATGTGGTGGCACACGGCCGGGAGCTGCCGGAGCTGGCCGAGGGTGACTACGTCGTCCTCTACGACACCGGGGCGTACTACTTCTCCACCCCTTGGGCGTACAACAGCCTGCCGCGCCCGGCGGTGTACGGCTTCCGCTCCACGGCACCGGCCGGCGAGGTGGTGTTCGCGACGGTGCGGGAGGCCCAGACGATGGACGCGATCGCCGCGGAGAGCGGCCTGGCGCACGCGAACGCGCTGACGGGCCTCGGCTGAGCCTCCCGCCCGCCGTCGGCGCGGGGACGCGCGTGCGAGCGACCTCGACGGCCGCCCCCACGCACCTCCCTACGCCCCCTCCGCTCCCGCTACGACCCGGCGGGCTCGGGCTGCGGCTCCGGGTCCGGTACGGGGTCCGGGCCGGGCGCCGGGGGCTGCGGGATCGGGTCCGGGGCCGGGCCGGGAGGCACCGGGGCGGGGCCCGGCGGCACGGGCGGCGGGCTCGGCACGGGGGTGGGCGGACCAGGCACGGGCGGAGGCGTCGGCGACGGCGGTACGGGGTCGGGGTACGGGTGGGTCATTTCGATCCTCCACAACGACATGAAACGGACAGATGGAGCTTTCCTCCACCGTCTCCCGGTGCGGCTGCCCGCGCCTGTCGAGTCCACACGTACAACGCATGAGGGAGTACGGGTTCCGGCTCGGCCGAGATGTCCCACGCGCGTATCCTGCTGCGGGAGTTGCCGGTCACCAGGGCAGCCGGACACGGTTTCGCCGACGGGCGCCTGCTGTGCGCCACAGCGACGATGCCGGCTTCGAGCCGCTGACCCGCCGGTCCCGCTGAGACCCGGAGATCCGCACGGCGGGATGGGCCCGGGGGTGTGGGACACCCGGCCCCACCGCACCGCCCGCTCTCCCGTACACCGACAGGAAGGCGCCCGCCATGTCCCTGCCGAGCCTGCTCGCCGTCCACGCCCACCCGGACGACGAGTCCATCTTCTCGGGCGGCGTACTGGCCCAGCACGCGGCGGCCGGAGCGCGGACCGCCGTGGTCACCGCGACCTGGGTGGGGGGAAGCCACCGGGCGGCCGAGCTGGCCCGGGCCCTGGAGATCCTGGGGGCGGGAGCGCCCCGGCTCCTCGGCTACGCGGACGCACGCGTTCCGGAGTCCGCCCCTGGCCGGCCCAGGTTCCTGGACGCGCCGCTGGACGAGGCGGTGGGCGCCGTCGTGGGCCACATCCGTGCCGTACGCCCGCGGGTAGTGATCGCCCCGGACCCCTACGGCGGCATGACCGGCCACCCCGACCACGTACACACCCACCGGGTCACCTCACTGGCCGTCCGGGCGGCGGGGCTGGCCAGGCTCTTCCCCGAAGCGGGTGCCCCGTGGCAGCCGAGCGCCCTCTACCTGGCCACGCACCCGCGTTCGGCCGTGGAGGAGGTGGGCAGGCGCCTGGGCCGGCCGGGCACCCCCACCGACGCCTTCTACGTCTCCGACGACGCATGGATCACCGCAACGGTCGACGTCGCCCCTGGGTCCCGCAGAAGCTGGCGGCGATCCTCGCCCACCGCAGCGAGGTGGAACGGGGAGCCGCCCCCGGCCGGATCGCCGCTCTGCCACCGGACGTTCGGCACCAGGTACTGGGCACCGAGTGGTACATCCGCCAGGACCTCGTCCCCCGGGGCGCGGCAGACACCTCACTGAGCGCGTGAGCCGGCGGACGCCCGGCCGGTCCCGGGCGTCCGCCGCTCCTCAGAGCAGCTCGGGATGGTCCTTGAGCTGCCGCTCCGCCTCCCGTACGAGCTCCTCCGGAGCCGCGGGCGCCTCGTCTGGGTGGCGCTGCGCCCACTTCGCCGCATACGGGCACAGGGGCACCACGGGGACGCCCTCCTGAGCGGCGAGGCCGTAGAACTTCCGGACGAGCGCACCGGCGATGCCCTTGCCCTCGTACTCGGGCCGGACGACCGTGTGGACGGCCACGAGCGCGCCCGGAGCGGGCTCCATGACGAAGTACGCGACCGTTCCGGCGGCCTTCCCGTCCTCGTAGGCCGTGAGCACGCCACGCTCCCGGTCGTCGCTGATCTCTACAGCAGCGTTCTCCGCCATGGGCTTCCGCTCTCCTCGTTCCGTAGGGTGCGAGCGGCAGACTCAGCCGCCCGCGACGACCGCCTGCGGGCTCCGCTCCGTACGGCTCCCGGGCACCGGCGCCGACGCATCGCTCCCGAGCGCCACGATCCGGTTGTCCGCGTCGACATGGACGACCTTCGGGGTGAGCGCCCGCGCCTCCGCGTCCTCGACCTGCGCATAGCTGATCAGGATGACCAGGTCACCGGGGTGCACGAGGTGTGCGGCGGCGCCGTTGATCCCGATGACCCCGGAGCCGCGCTCCCCTTCGATGACGTACGTCTCCAGGCGGGCGCCGTTGTCGATGTCAACGATATGGACCAACTCACCGGCCAGCAGGTCGGCGGCGTCCATCAGGTCGGCGTCGACCGTCACGGAACCGACGTAGTGCAGGTCGGCCTGGGTGACGGTGGCCCGGTGGATCTTGGACTTGAACATGGTGCGCATCACTGCGGTACTCCTGGGCTAGGCTCCCCGCCTGCGTTTTTGCAGGTCAAGTGCTGTTTCCCCACTCTACAACGAGTCGCGTGCCCGGGCGGTGCTCCCCAGGTTCCTCAGGACTCGTGCTGACCACGTGCCGACTCTGCTGACGCCTCGCCGGATGACACCGGGAGGGCCACTCACCCCCGTACCCTCGGCCGCCGGGACCAGCCGGCCGACACAGGCGGTGTCGCGGGTGAACCCGACCGCCAGCTCGGGCAGGGTCCAGGTCCGGCCGAGCACCTGCTGCTCGACCTGTTCGCAGAGAGCGCGGACCTGCAGTGCGCGGCTGTTCGCCGCGTCGAGTGCGCTGTGCTCGGGTGCGGCCTCGTTGTCACTCATGGGTGGCGACTCCTGGGTGTGCGGGTGGGGGTTCACAGGTCGGTGCCGTGGCTGTCGGCGATGGCGAGGACGAGCTCGGGTCCGTAGGCGGAGACCGGGGACCGGAAGCCGGGGGCGTGGTCATCCACGAGTACCCGGCGGGCGATCTCGACGGCGGAGAGCTCGGTGAAGCGGTAGCCGGTCGGGGTGTCGACGAGGGTGCGGGCCACGGTGCCGTCGCGCCCCGTCGCCTCGGCGAGGATCTTGCTCCGGCCCACCTCACGCTCCGCCGGCGTGGGTCCCTCAGGCAGGCTGTCGAGATCCAGGCCGAGCGGGAGCGGCGGACCGCTCTGCACGTATACCTCGATGGAGGGTGCTCCGGTGGAGACGTGGCTGGTAATCAGGTCACCCATCGGGCGGACAGGCACGCCTCCGGGCCGCCGTCGCCGAAATCGAACGAGGCGCTCCTGGGCGCCGGGAGCGCCACGATCCGGCCCTCAGCTCGGATCAGCTCGCCCACCTCGTGTCCCAGGCTTGCCGTCGCGCTGGCGACGGAGCTGCGGGAGAAGAGGTTCAGGCCGGCGGCCTCCTGCTGTGTGGCACTCAGCAGCTTGAGGGCGATCCTCAGCCGGACGGGGCCGGTGACCCGGGAAGCGGCGCGGGCGGCGGCGCAGTCGCTGGGCACGACGTCCCACCCCATAGCGTCTGAGTGGTGAAGGGGTCAAGGCTGACCTCACGGTGCGGACCGGCGCGGCGCAGCCCTCTTTCACGCGCGAAGGCGCCCAGGCGAGCGAGCGTCTCGTACTCGTTACCGAAGGGCCCGTGGTGCATCACTTGCACCACAGGACCCCCGAGTGAGGTGATCACCTCGATCTCGTCACCGGGGTCCTCTGCCCCGACCGCGATCGCGCCGCGGGCTGCGGGCTGCGGGCTGCGGGCTGCGGGCTGCGGGCTGCGGGCTGCGGTGATCGCCTGCGGGCCGATCCCCGTCGGCCACGCGCGTGGCGATGCGGTTTTCGAGGAGATCGATGCTGTTGCCGGTATAGAAATCCTCGATCTCCACGGCTGCGGCGCCCGGACCAGTTCCAGGAGGTCCCCAGCAGCAAGATGATCCCGCACCATCCTGGCGAGCGGCGCCCGAGGCGAACGTTCTGCGTGGACAGCCAGGTCATCGTCAAAGCCGGTCACCCCGCACGCACCGCGGCGCGTGGGAATGCGTGTGTAAGGAGTGAAGGTGCGACGGCGAAAGCGCACATAAACGAGGACCGCGACGATACGGGTTGACATGAGCATTGGTATGAACCAATCTCCTGCACCAGGTCGGTGGCCACCGATGTCCCCCTCGTTCGCGAACTCCCCCCACGCACCAGGAGATTTCCCGTGGACCGGACACATCACAAGAAGCGCAGCAACAGGCTCCTGAGCGGCAGTGCCGCCCTCGTCCTCGCCGCCGGCGGGCTCATGGCGGCCACCACGCTCGGCAGCACCGCCGGCGCGGCCGAGAGCGCACAGGCCCGTGCGGCCGTGCCGGCCCATGCCGTCACCGGCTACTGGCAGAACTTCGACAACGGCGCAACCGTCCAGAAGCTGGGTGACGTTCAGGACGGCTACGACATCATCGCGGTCGCCTTCGCCGACGCCACCGGCACCGACGGCCAGATCGAGTTCAACCTCGACCCAGCGGTCGGCTACTCCTCCGAGGACGACTTCAAGGCCGACATCGCCGCCAAGCAGAAGGCCGGCAAGTCCGTCATCATCTCCGTCGGCGGCGAGCTCGGGAACGTGACGGTCAACGACTCCGAGTCGGCCCAGCAGTTCGCCGACAGCACGTACGCCCTCATGGAGGAGTACGGCTTCGACGGCGTCGACATCGACCTGGAGCACGGCATCAACGCCCAGTACATGGGCCAGGCGCTGAAGTCGCTGTCCGAGAAGGCTGGTGGTGACCTGGTCCTCACGATGGCGCCGCAGACGCTGGACATGCAGAGCCCCGACTCCGAGTACTTCAAGCTGGCGCTCGACGTGAAGGACATCCTGACCGTCGTCAACATGCAGTACTACAACAGCGGTTCGATGGCCGGCTGCGACGGCAACGTCTACGCCCAGGGCACGGTCGACTTCCTGACCGCGCTGGCCTGCATCCAACTGGAGAACGGCCTCGACGCCGACCAGGTCGGCATCGGCACCCCCGCCTCTCCCAAGGGCGCCGGCTCCGGCTACGTCGAACCGGCGATCGTGAACGACGCCCTGGACTGCCTGACCAAGGGTGAGAACTGCGGCGCGTTCAAGCCCGAGAAGACCTACCCGGGGCTGCGCGGCGCAATGACCTGGTCCACCAACTGGGACGCGGCGAACGGCGACAACTGGGTCAACACCGTGGCACCGCACGTCGGCGGGCTCTCGTAGCACCCCCCGCCGACCGCACGAGCCTGGCACGCCGCATCCACGGCGGGCCAGGCTCGCGGCATGAACGCCCACCGACCGTCTTGATCGCCACCGCGATCCTTGTCGGCCGGGTCCCCGAGCGTGGCGTCAGCAGCCATGACGATCGCCCGGCCGCGCGAGGTGGGGCCCGCGGCCCAGTTCGACGCCGCGTCCGAGTTCACGGCGCGCCTGTCCAGATGTCCGTCTGCTGGGTCAGCCGCTGCAGGACGGAGCGCGCGGCCGCCAAGTCGTCCACCGAAATGCCCTCCCCCATCACCTGGTGCGCAGGGGCGGCCCGGACGGTGATCGCCCCCAGGACCCGCTGCCCGGCATCGGTGAGGGTGAGCAGTGGCGAGGTGAGGTGGTCAGGGTTGCCCTGGAACTCCGCGAGACCGTCGCGGACGAGATTCACGGCGATACGCTGCACGCCCTGGCGTGCGACTCCTAGGCGGCGCGCGGCGCGAGCCACCGACAGCGGCTGCTCACTGACCACGCTCATCAGCTGCCAACGAGCCTGCGTCTGGCCCTCCGCTCCAGCCAGCGCCTCGCCGGCACGGCGCAACGCGCCTGCGGCCGCATAGACGTCAGCCACAAGGTCGGCGGCTCTCCCTACCTTGCCGAGAGCCTGCGTCAGGCCGGTGTCTCCCACTGCCGCATGGCCGTCCCGGCCAACGCCTTCCTGTACCTCACCGAGCACGGCAACGTAGCGGTCCAGGGTGAGCCGCTGATCACTGGGTTCGCATCCGCCCCGCCATTCGACGAGGCCGCCTTGGTCGCGGCTCTGCGCGCCGATCAGGCCGGAGAGACGGCATTCCCCGACTTCGTCCGTGGCTGTTGGGACGCCGGTGTCGTCTGGTACGACGTCGACACCACAGCTCGCACCTGCGCCTACTACGGCGCGGACGGCGGGTCCTACACCGAGGACTACCCGTCCGTCACCCTCCCGTGAGTGCCGAGTCCCGGAACGCTCATTCCGTCGCACCACGAGGTGTTCACCTGGCACCGACGGGTCCGGGTGGGGGGCCGCACGGCATACCGCCGCCTCATGCCGTGCGGGCCCCCACACCGTCCGGCACGGAGGCCGAGCCGCCCGGCCAAGACCCTGCGGCGGTCGCCGTCGTGGCCGCGGCCTTGGCTCCACGTGCCCCGCGTCGCCCGGCTTCCCGGTGACCGGTCGGCCGTGGCCGGTCAGCCGGTCAGCACTCCGCAGAGCGTCGGGTCACGTGCAGAACGCCGTGTCCGTGGCCGACATGACCGCCAGCGCCCCCTTCTCCGCGTCGCCGAACGTACCGGGCAGAGCCGTCACGGCGACCCCGACCGAGCGGCCGTCGTCGGTGGCGCCGCCCCGTGTCTCGTAGCCGTCGATGTCCCCGCCGTGGCCCCAGTAGACCCCTCCGCAGCTCAGCGGGATGCTGAACACACCGAGCCCGTACCGCCAGCCGGGCAGCAGCGGGGCGTCCACGGTCTTGCGCATCTCGGCCAGTTGGCGAGGCGGAAGCAGCTTGCCGTCCAGCAGGACGCGGGCGAACTTGGCCAGATCGCTCGGGGTCGAGATCATCTGTCCGGCCGCCCCGCCCCAGGACGGGTCCATGGTGGTCGCGTCGATGACCTTCCCGTTCTCCGTGCTGCTGAGCGCGTAGCCGTGCGGGTGCGGCGCACGGAGGGTGCGGTCGCCCGGCTGGGGCCAGTAGGTGTGGCGCAGGCCCGCCTTCTTGATCACGCGTCGCGTTATCTCCTCCTGGACCGGACGCTCCGTCACCCTCTCGATCAGCAGGCCGGCGAGGAGGTAGTTGGTGTTGCTGTACTCCCACTTGGCGCCGGGGGCGAACTTCGCCGGATGGGCGAGCGCGGCTTCCAGCAGGTCGTGGGGGTGGAAGAACTTGTGCTGGATCTTCGCGAAGTCCTCCAGGCCGATGTGCTCGGTGTAGTTGGGCAGGCCGCTGGTGTGCTGGAGCAGCTGGCGGACGGTGATCCGGCGGCCGTCTATGCCGTCGCCGCGCACGAGGCCGGGCAGATAGGTCTCCACCGGCTCGTCCAGCCGGACCTTGCCCTCGGCCACCAGTTGCAGGACGACGATGGCGGTGAAGGTCTTCGTGTTGCTCCCGGCCCGGACCTGCCCGTCGCGGGGCACCGGGACCTGCCTGCCCAGCCGGGACGAGCCGGCGACCAGGGAGGCCGACCGGCCGTTCTTGTTCACATGGGCGAGCGCGGCCGGAAACTTCTCCTGGCCGACCAGGGCGTCCAGGCTCCTCTGGAGAGACGTCGGCTTGCTCTGGGGCGCGGAGGCGGCCGTGGTCTCCACCGGCGACTGGGCCAGCGCCACGTTGGTCACGAGGGCCCCCGCGAGCCCTGTCACCGTCGCGGCCAGCAGGCCCCTGCGCAGCTTCGTAGAGATCTTCTTCCGGTGCATCGGTGCACTCCTTCGGCTTGCGGATCGACACCACAACGATGCCGGGATCCGGCGCGAAGATCACTGGGGCTTGCCTCCGAGTCACAGGTGGGCCTGGCACCACCATGCGAGGCGGCTCCCGAGCCCCACGAAGCGGAATATTCCGACACGGATGCGACACTGGCGGCATGAGCGGAACCGAGCAGCAGCAGGACCAGCAGCTCGAAGCGGCCATCCTGGAGCTGCTGGACGGGCGCGCGCCCGCCGCGACCATCTGCCCTTCCAACGCCGCACGAGCCGTCCACGACGGGGACGACGACGGCTGGCGCGCGCTGATGGATCCGGCACGTCGGGCGGCGCGGCGGCTGGTGGCGGCCGGAGAGGTGGAGATCACCCAGGGCGGCCGGCCCGTCGATCCGGACGAGGTGCGGGGGCCGATCCGTATTCGCCGCTCCCGCTGAGACCGGCCAGGAGCGGCCCTCAGGCCGCCGACCGCGCCAGGTCCCGGTGGATGGGCTGCGCCCCGCCGGTCAGCGGCAGACCCGTCCCGCCACGCCTCGCCGCGACGATCTCCGCCGCGATGGACAGAGCCGTCTCCTCGGGCGTACGGGCTCCGAGGTCCAGGCCGATGGGCGACCGCAGCCGCGCCAGCTCGTGTTCGTCGAGTCCCGCATCGCGCAGCCGCCGCAGCCGGTCCTCGTGGGTCCGGCGTGAACCCATCGCGCCGACGAACGCGGCCGGCCTCCGCAGCGCCTCCGTGAGCAGCGGCACGTCGAAGCGGGCCTCGTGGGTGAGGACGCACACCACCGTGCGCCCGTCGGTCCGGGTGCTCCGCAGATAGCGGTGCGGCCAGTCGACGACGACCTCGTCCGCCTCGGGGAAGCGGGCTCGGGTGGCGAAGACGGGCCGGGCGTCGCACACCGTGACGTGGTGGCCCAGGAACTTGCCGGCCCGTACCAGGGCCGCGGCGAAGTCGACGGCACCGAACACGATCATGCGGGGCGGCTCCACGCTGGACTCGACGAGCAGGGTGAGCCCGCCGGGGCAGTGCGAGCCGTCCTCGGAGAGGGTGACGGTGCCCGTCCGGCCGGTGTCCAGGAAGGCCCGCACCTCGGCCGTCGCCGTACGGTCCAGCTCCGCGTGGCCGCCGAGCCCGCCCTCGCCGCTGCCGTCGGGGCGGACCAGCAGAGCCCGCCCCAGCAGCTCCGCCGGGCCGCGTACGACCCGGGCGAGCGCCGCCGCCTCTCCGGAGGTGGCGGCGGCCAGTGCGGCCGCCAGGACGGCCCGCTCCGGCGTATCCACACGGACCGGTGTGACCAGGATGTCCAGGACCCCACCGCAGGTCAGGCCGACCGCGAAGGCGTCCTCGTCGCTGTAGCCGAAGCGCTCGCGGACAGGCCTCCCGTCCTCCAGGGCCTGGGCGCACAGTTCGTAGACCGCGCCCTCCACGCAGCCGCCGGAGACCGAGCCGATCGCCGTGCCCTCGCTGTCGACGGCCAGGGCGGCACCGGGCCCGCGCGGGGCGCTGCCGTCGACGGAGACAACGGTGGCGACCGCGAACTCCCGGCCCTCGGCCGTCCAGCGGTGCAGCGCGTCGGCGATGTCAAGCATCCGCCGCTCCCCCGGCCCCGGACGGCGATGCGGATGCCGTGAGGATGCGGTCGGGGCGGATCGGCAGGTGCCGATGGCGTACGCCGGTGGCGTGCCAGACCGCGTTGGCGACGGCCGCCGCCGCTCCCACGATGCCGATCTCCCCGACGCCCTTGATGCCGACCGGGTCGTCCGGGTCGTGGTCGTCCACCCAGTCCGCCTCGATGTCCGGGACGTCGGCGTGCGTGGCCACGTGGTAGCCGGCCAGGTCGGGGCTGTAGTGGCGGCCGGTGTTCCGGTCGCGGACCGCCTCCTCGTGCAGGGCCATGGAGATGCCCCAGGTCATCCCGCCGACGAGCTGGTTGCGGGCGGTGAGCGGGTTGACGATCCGGCCCGCGGCGAAGATGCCCAGCATGCGGCGGACCCGGACCTCACCGGTGGCGGTGTCCACGGCGACCTCCGCGAACTGGGCGCCGAACGAGTGGCGTTCCTTCTGTGCGAGGGCGCCGAGGGCCTCGGTGGTGTCGGAGCGCACGGTGATTCCCTCCGGCGGGATGTCCGGGGCAGCCGCGAGCCGCTCCCGGAGTTCGGCGGCTGCCGCCGTGACCGCCCAGGCCCAGGAGCGGGTGCCCATGGAGCCGCCGGCGATCATCGCGGGGCCGAAGTCGCTGTCGCCGATGCGGACACGGACCCGTTCCGGCGTGGTCTCCAGGGCATCGGCGGCGATGAGGGTGAGCGCGGTGCGGGCGCCGGTGCCGATGTCGGCGGCGGCGATCCGTACGGTGTACGAGCCGTCCGCCTCCGCCGTGACCAGGGCCGTGGAGGGCATGGCCCCGGCGCCGAACGAGGCCGACGCCATGCCGGTGCCGAGCAGCCAGCGGCCGTCGCGGCGGATGCCGGGGCGCGGGTCGCGGTCCGCCCAGCCGAACCTGCGGGCGCCCTCGCGGAGGCAGACGGCCAGGTTGTTGCTGCTGAAGGGGAGGCCGGAGACGGGGCCCGCCTCGGGCTCGTTGCGCAGGCGGAGTTCGACCGGGTCGAGACCGGCGCGTTCGGCGAGTTCGTCGAGGGCGGCCTCGATCGCGAAGGACCCGGGCGCCTCCCCCGGGGCTCGCATCCAGGTGGGGGACGGCACGTCGAGGCGTACGACGTGGTTGGCCGTGCGGTGGGCGTCGGCGTCGTACAGGACCCGGGCGACGCCCGCGCTCGGCTCCACGAACTCGTACACGGTCGAGGTCTGGTTGAGCGAGCGGTGCTCCAGGGCGCGGAGCCTGCCGTCGGGGCCCGCACCGAGCCTGACCCGCTGGGCGGTGGGGCTGCGGTAGCCGGCCAGCGAAAAGGTCTGACGCCTCGTCATGACCACCCGTACCGGCCGCTGGAGAGCGGTGGCGGCCATGACGGCGGCGACCTGGTGGGCGCGCAGGCCCTTGCTGCCGAACCCGCCGCCGATGTGTTCGGAGCGCACGCGTACCGAGGACGCGTCGAGGGAGAACAAGGTGGCCAGCTCGGACTGGACCCAGACGGCACCCTGGTTGGAGTCGACGACCTCCAGCCGTCCGCCGTCCCACAGGGCGGTCGCCGCATGCGGCTCCATCATGCTGTGCTGCTCCTCGGGAGTGGTGTACTCCTCGTCCAGCACGATGGCGGCGGCGGCGAGTTGGGCCGCCAGGTCGCCCTTCTCCGTCTCGGCGGGCATGTGGCCGGCGGCCGGGTAGGCGCCGGGGTCGTCCGCGGCCAGCACGGTGGTGTGCGGCTCCTCGTCGTACGTCACCGCCAGCGCCTCGGCCGCTTCCCTGGCCTCCTCGGGGGTCTCGGCGACGACCAGGGCGACCGGCCAGCCGGCGAACGGCACCTCGTCGTGCTGGAAGACGGTGGCGGCAGGGTCCGGCGGGGTGCCCAGCATGCCGACGTAATCGGTGTGCAGGCGTGGGGCGTTGCCGTGGTGGAGCACGGTGAGGACGCCCGGCATGGCGAGGACCGGAGCGGTGTCGACCGTACGGATGCGGCCTCGGGTCACGGTGGAGAGCACCAGCCAGCCGTGGGCCAGGCCGGCGAAGGGGATCTCGCCCGCGTAGCGCGCGGCGCCGGTGACCTTCTCGCGGCCCTCGACCCGGGTGCGGGCGGTGCCGACGGCCGCGTGCAGCGCCCGGGGGCCCGGTGTGGTGGTGGTCATCGGGCGTCCCTTTCCGCCAGTTCGGTGAGGACGGAGACCACGAGGTTGCGCATGAGGGTCACCTTGTATCCGTTGTCGGGCAGCGGCCTGGCCGCTGCGAGTTCGGCGTCCGCGGCGGCGGCGAAGGTCGCGCCGGTGGCCGGTGCGCCGGTCAGGACGGCTTCGGCGGCGCGGGCGCGCCAGGGCCGGGAGGCGACGGCTCCGAGGGCGAGCCGGGCTTCGCGCACGCGCCCGTCCTCGATGTCCAGCGCGGCGGCGACGGAGCCGATGGCGAAGGCGTACGAGGCGCGCTCGCGCACCTTGCGGTAGCGGGAGTTGGCGGCGACGGGCGCGGCGGGCAGCGTGATGTGGGTGATCAACGCGCCGGGTGGCAGGGCGGTTTCGCGGTGCGGCGTATCGCCCACGGGGAGGTAGAGGTCGGTGAGCGGGACCTCGCCCGGCCCGTCGAGGGTCTCGTACCCGACCTGGGCGTCGAAGGCCGTCAGCGCCACGCCCATGTCGGAGGGGTGCACGGCCACACAGTGGTCGGTGGCGCCGAGGACCGCGTGGTTGTGGTGCTCACCGGCGACGGCCGGGCAACCGCTGCCGGGGACGCGTTTGTTGCACGGTCCGCTGACGTCGGAGAAGTAGCCGCAGCGGGTGCGCTGGAGCAGATTGCCGCCGACGGTGGCCATGTTGCGCAGCTGTCCGGAGGCGCCGGCCAGGACCGCCTGGGTCAACGCCGGGTAGCGGCGACGGACTTCAGGGTGGGCGGCGAGGTCGCTGTTGGTGACGGTCGCCCCGATGCGCAGGCCGCCGTCGGTGGTGGACTCGACCCGGTCCAGGGGCAGTTCGCGTACGTCGACGAGGAGGGCCGGCCGTTCGACGCCGGTCTTCATCAGGTCGACGAGGTTGGTGCCGCCGCCGAGGAACCGTGCGTCCGGCTCGGCCGCGAGCAGGGCGACGGCGCCGGTGACGTCATGGGCGCGCCGGTAGTCGAACTCTTTCATGCGGCGGCCTCCTCGGCTGCTGTCGTACGGGCCTCTTCATGGGCCCGGGCGCCACGGGAGACGGCCTGGACGATCGAGACGTACGCGCCGCAGCGGCACAGGTTGCCGCTCATCCGTTCGCGGATCTCCTCGGGCGTCAGGGGTGGTGGCACCGGTCCGGGGCGTACGTCGTCGGTGGCGGCGCTCGGCCAGCCGGCCGCGTGCTCCTCGATGACGGCGATGGCCGAGCAGATCTGGCCGGGTGTGCAGTAGCCGCACTGGTAGCCGTCGAGGTCGAGGAAGGCCCGCTGGACGGGGTGCAGGTCGTCACCGTCGGCGATGCCTTCGATGGTGGTGATCTCGCGCCCCTCGGCCGCCACCGCGAGGTTGAGGCAGGAGACGACGCGGCGCCGGTCGACCAGGACGGTGCAGGCCCCGCACTGTCCCTGGTCGCAGCCCTTCTTGGTGCCGGTGAGGTCGAGGCGTTCGCGCAGGGCGTCGAGGAGCGTGGTGCGGTGGTCGACGGACAGGTGGTGCTTCTCGCCGTTGATGTTCAGGGTGATCGCGCTGGTGGTCGACGAGGATGCTGGGGCCATCATCAGCCTTCTTCGGTGTCCGGTGACAGGAGACAGGCGCTGAGGCAGGAGTCCGGGGTCCGCGACCGGTGCGTGGGGGTGCCGGGCCGCGCTAAGGTAGACCTAACCGGACTGCTGTCCGCTTCACTGAACAACGTAACGGACAGTTGTCCGCTTAACAAGGACGGGATTCGGCCACGAACCCGTGAGGAGGATGTGTGTCCCAGCCGAAGAAGGACACGCCCGCGCGTTCGGACGCGGTGCGCAACCGTGAGCGCATCCTGCACGTGGCCATGGCCGAACTGACGGTGCGCCCGGACGTCCCGCTGAGCACGATCGCCAGGAAGGCGGGGGTCGGGCAGGGCACCTTCTACCGCAACTTCCCGCACCGCGAAGCGCTCGTCCTGGAGATCTACCGCTACGAGATGCGGCAGGTGGCCGACGCGGCGGCCGAGCTGTTGTGCACCCGCGCGCCCGAGGCGGCCCTGCGCGAGTGGATGGACCGGCTCGCCGGGTTCGCCATGACCAAGGCGGGGCTGGCGGACGCGATCCGGCTGGTCACCAGCGCGCCGGGCGGCCCGGCCAAGCCCGGCCCCGCGCCGGTGATGGAGGCCGCCGGGACCCTGCTCCGCGCCAATGAGGAGGCCGGCACCATCCGGCCGGGGGTGACGCCGGACGACTTCTTCCTGGCCATCGCCGGTCTCTGGCAGCTGGATCCGCGGGAGGACTGGCAGCCGAGGGCCGCCCGGCTGCTGGACTTCGTGATGGACGGGCTGCGCGCGGGGGCGCCGGGCCGCTGAGCGGTACGGTCCCGTGGACTCACCCGTGACGGGCGGCCGGGTCCGACGGCTCCGGTTCCTCGTCGGTGAGTTCGGGCTCCAGGCCCTCGGCCACGCCGGTTCGGCGGCGGCCCGAATCCGCTCGCCATGCCTCGAAGGCCCAGCCGGTCAGGACCACCACGGCGGCGCCCAGCAGCCAGCCGCCGATGACGTCGCTGAACCAGTGCACACCCAGCGCGATCCGGGTGAAGCCCACGCCCAGGACCGATGCCCCGGCCACACCCCAGCAGAGCGCACGCCAGGAGCGCGGCACCATCGGCAGCAGCACCAGGAGCAGCACGGCGAACGAGGTGGTCGCCGTCATCGCGTGGCCGGAGGGGAAGGAGTAGCCGGGCGCCTGGGCGACCGGGTCCTCCAGCGACGGCCTCGCCCGCTCCACGACCAGCTTGACGAGCACACCGGTCAGGGCTCCCCCGGTGGCCGTCACCGCCGCCCAGGCCGCGAGCCGCCAGGCCCGCCGGTACAGGAGCCAGAGCGTGAGCAGCGCCACGGCGATCCGCAGCGTCGCCGGGTCCCACACCCAGTCGGACAGGACGCGCAACGTACCGGTCCACGCCGGGTGTTCGAGGGCGACCTCGTGCAGGCGGCGGGCCGCCCCCGCGTCGACGCGCCGCAGTGGTGGCCAGTTCGCCTCCACGAGGACGAGCAACAGGGCGAAGGGGATCGCGGCAGCGGTGGCGACGGCCACGGCTGCCGGCAGGCGGATGCCGAACCGGCGGTCGGCGCGGCGGGTGCGCCGCTCCCGGGCGTCGGGGGTGGGGGTGGGGGTGCGTGTCGGCATGTCAGGTTCCTGGATCGGCGGTGATCGGGCCGGGCTTGCGCGCGCGTACGGCTTCCAGCTGGGCGGCGAAGGACAGTCCGAGGAAGAGGGACAGGGAGGTCAGGTAGGACCACAGGAGCAGGGCCATGAAGAGGCTCAGCGGTCCGTAGACCGTGTCGAAGGAGCCGCTGAGTTCGAGGTAGAGGCCGAGCAGCCAGGTCAGCAGGGTCCACAGCACCAGGTAGACGGCGGCGCCGAAGGCTAGCCAGGTGTACCCGGGCTGCCGGCGGCGCGGCGAGCGCCGGAAGATCGCGCTGGCGGAGATCAGGACCAGCAGCAGGCCGAGCGGGACGCGGATCAGGTCCAGGGCGGTCCGTGCGCCGTCGCCGAGTCCGTAGACGGTGGTGGCGGCCGTGACGAAGTCCCCGCCGGCCACGATCATGATCGAGGCGATGCCGAGCGGCAGGCCGGCGCTCAACGACATGACCAGGCCCCGCAGATACTTGAGGTGGAAGACCCGGTCCCGCTCCACACCGTAGATCCGGTTGGCTCCGCGCTCTATCTGGCACATCGCCGTCGTGACGTTGACCAGGGAGAAGAGCAGGCCGAACCAGAGGGCGATCTCGGCCCCGTCGCCGCCGCCTTGCCGGCTGCGGTTCAGAGCCTCGTCCACCACCGGGGCGCTCGGTCCTTCGCTCAGACTGTGGATCGTCAGCTGGGCGAGTCTTCCGATGTTCTCGGTGTGCAGCGCGGCGGAGAGTCCGACGAACGCGATCACCAGGGGGATGATCGCCAGGATCGTCTGGAGGGCCAGTGCTCGGGAGTGGCTGAAGCCGTCGGCGTAGCGGAAGCGTACGAAGGCGTCGCGCAGCAGCGGCCAGCGGCCGTACCGGCGCAGCGCCACGAGGGCTTCGTCGGCGGAGAGTTCGTCGCCGGTCATGTCCTTGGTGACCGGCACCCGGGTCGCGGTTCCCATCACTTCCCCCGTACGGGCGGCAGGGCGGTGGTTCCCATCACTTCTCCCCGGCGGGCAGCAGGACGGTGAGGGCGCCGGGCCTGACCTCGGCGATGATCCGGCGGCCGGGGGCCACCGGGTCGCCGTCCACTTCGCGGGGCTGGGGCCGGGTGAAGGTGAGTTCGGCGTGGCGGAAGGTGAAGAACTCGACCGGGCCCCCGTGCGCACCGGCGGCGGTGCCGCCCCCGGCGGGCCGCGAGCCGCGCAGCAGCACGCCCGCCGCCCGCAGCCAGCCGCCCACGCCCCGGGGGTCGAAGAGGGCGAGGTCCAGCAGCCCGTCGTCGGGCCGGGCGCCGGGGACCAGGGCCGTACCGCCCTGGACGGTGCCGATGTTGGCGACGAGGACCAGGCGGGCGGTGCGGTGCAGCACCGGTCCGCCGTCGAGTGCGACCGCCAACCGGAGCCGGGGTGCTCGCAGTTGGCCGAGCCCGGCCAGGACGTAGGCGGGCCAGCCGAGCGCCGACTTGGCGCGGTCCGAGGTGGACTCCATCACCGTCGCGTCGAGTCCGGCTCCCGCCATGGCCGTGAAGTGCGTACGGGCGATCCCGTCGCCGCTGATGGCGCCGAGGTCCAGCGCGCGGCGTTCGCCGGTGAGTCCGGCGGCCAGCGCGTCGGCGGGCGCGAGGGGCAGCCCGAGGCTCCGGGCCAGGAGGTTGCCCGTACCGCAGGGCACGACGGCCAGCGCGACACCGGTTCCGGCCAGTGCGTCGGCGACCGCGCGGATGGTGCCGTCGCCGCCGCACGCCACCACGAGGCCCGCTCCGCCGCGTACCGCGTCGGCCGCCTGGCCACCCCCGGTGTCGCGCTCGGTGGTCTCCACGAACGCCACGTCCTTGTGGCCCCGTTGGGCGAGGACGAGCCGCAGCCGGTCACGGGTGGCGGTGTCGGTGACGGTCGGGTTGACGATCACCACGGCGGACTCGCGCCCCGGGCCGGGCCGGCTCTCGGCGGCGGCCACGGCGATGTCGACCGCGTCTGCCGGGGGCCGTGCGGCCCAGGCGTCGTCGGCGAGCACGGCACGCCCGACGACGAACAGCGAGAGCGCGCCGTTGAGCAGCCCGCCCACGACGTCGCTGGGGTGGTGCATGCCGCGGTACAGCCTGGCCAGGCCCACCAGGAGCGGAATCAGCAGCAGGAGGGCGCCGACGGCCCTGCCCCAGCGGTTGCGGACCCTGGACAGCACCAGGACGGCCAGCCCGGCGTAGAGCGCGGTGGCCGCTCCGGTGTGACCGGAGGTGTAACTGGACGTCGGCGGTGAGGCGTCCAGGCGCTCCACGTCCGGACGCATCCGGTCCACGGACTCGGTGATGACGAGGAAGACCACGGACTGGAGCCAGACGCCCAGGGCCAGGAAGAGCGCCGCGCGCCACCGGGGGAACGGCGGCACCACGAGGAGGGCCAGGCAGGCCAGGACGGTGAGGCCGACGACGGTGGAGGTGTCCCCCGCGCCGGAGGCGACCGCCGATGCGGTGGTCAGCGTATCCGTACGTACGCGTTCGAAGGCCTCGTTCAGCGCGTCCTCGGCGGAGAGCGGCCAGATGTTCCGCGCGGGCCCGGTGATCAGCAGTCCGAGGCCCGCGATCATCGCCGCCTGGCAGACCGCGAAGGCCGCGATCCGGGCCACCGCGCGGCCGGCGCCGCTGCTCAGGGCGGGTGAGTGGCCCAGGCGTGGCGGTGCCGGAATTCCGGACGGGTCGGTCGCTCTCGCGGGCGTGGTGGTCGGCATCGGGTCCCCCGGGTCCTCCGCCTCACGGCGGCGCCGGAGGAGCCTGTTCTCCTCCGGCGTTACGCCGTCTGCCCACACAGCCGCCGGACAGACCTGCCGGATGGCGGCAGGGACCGGGCGGTGGTGCCCCGGGCGTCACAGTCGCGCTACGACCCCTTCTCGTCTGGGCCACCGTCAGGTGCCTGTGGGGCGGGTGGGGCGCTGCGAAGTGGAAGGATTCCCTCCACAATGTCCGGTTTTCGAAGGGAGCCCGGGCCGCCTCCGCCCCCTTCCGCAGGCCCCGGAGCAGTCCGTGGCGACTTTTAGGCTGCGCTTATGCACTACACCAAGAAGATCATCGGACTGGCCGCCGTCGGCATCCTCGCGGTCGGCTGCGGCTCCGGGGACTCCTCCGGCACGGCCGCGACCCCCGCCGCCGACTCCAAGCCCGACACCGTGAAGAAGACGACCGCCGCCCCGCAGGCCGCGGCGCTGCCCGTGGCCGTGGACGGCCCGCAGAAGGACGTACTCGACAGCTCCTCTGACGGGCAGCTCAAGGTCCTGCCGAAGCCGGAGAACAGCGCCCCGTTCGCCGAGCGGGTGGAGCACAAGCTCCAGGAGCAGGTGCTCGGCCGGGTCAAGGTGCCCGGCAAGACCAGCGCCGAGTGCCCGGACGGGGTGACGCAGAAGGCTGGGGCCGTCAGCACCTGCAACGTCACCTACGAGGGCGCTGTCATCCCGTACGAGGTCAAGATCAGCGACTCGTACAAGGAGGGCAGCTTCATGACCTTCTACAACGCCAAGCCCCTCAAGGGACTGATCGTCGCGAAGGTCGTCTACAACCAGCTGTTCGAGCAGTACGGCAGCCGCTCCGACGCGTCCAAGCTCGCCTGCGAGGAGTTCCCCGCCGCCACAGCCGTCGACTTCGACGCCGACTCCGGTCTGACCTGCCAGTACTGGAGCAAGTACGGCAACCAGGGCGACGGCGGGTACGAGACGCTGCGCGTCAAGGCCGGCAACTACGGCCCGAGCTTCGAGCAGGTCCGCTAGCACCACCGCCTCACCAGCTCACCAGGAGCCTCCGCGGACTGCGCGATGTCGTTCCGGTCCGCCAGAGCACCGCGTCCGGGGGCTCCGCCAGGCGCAGCTCCGGGAGGCGGGCGGCCAGTAGGTGCAGGGCGGTCCGGAGCTCCGTACGGGCCAGCCAGGCGCCCAGGCAGTAGTGGGCCCCGGCACCGAAGGAGAGGGTGGGGGCCTCCAGCGGGGCGAACAGGTCGTCGCGGGTGTGGCGGGGGAAGACCTCCGGGTCCCGGTTGGCGGCGCCGCAGTCCGCCAGGGCGACCGCGCCGGCCGGGATCACCACCCCGCCGACCTCGACGTCCTCGGCCGCGTGGCGTGCCGTTCCCCGGTCGTCGCCCAGTGGGACGAGGTGGATGAGCCGGTCCGCCACCCTGCCGGCTGCCTCCTCGTCCGCGCCGATCCGGGGCCAGCTCTCCGGGCGTTCGCCGAGGAGGTAGAGCAGCGCGTTGCCCAGCATGGTCATCGTGCTGTCGTGGCCGCCGACGACGAGCCCGCACACCAGGCTCACCAACTGCGCCTCGGGGAGCCCGCCCTCCTCGTCGGCGGCCCGCACCAGGCTGCTGATCAGGTCGTCACCGGGGGCGCGCCGCCGCTCGGCGAGGAGTTCGGCGCCGAACGCGCCGAACTCCTTCAGCACGGACTCCACCTCGCCCCCGGGGTGGGAGCCGTCGGAGAAGGCGTGCTCGCTCCAGTGGCGCAGCCGGCCGTGAGCGGACGCGTCCAGGCCCATCAGCCGGCTGATCACCGCCACGGGGAGGGGCAGCGTGAACTCCTCGACCGCGTCGACGGGTCCGCGCCGTCCCTCAAGCCGGTCCAGCAGCCCCTCCACGATGGCGGCGATCCACGGCTGCCAGCGGGCGACGGCTCTCGGCGTGAACGCGCGGCGCAGGGTCCGGCGCAGCCGCAGGTGGTCGGGGCCGTCCTGGTTGAACATCAGGTCGGGGTTGTTCACGAGGTCCGGTACGACGGAGAGCGCGGGTGCGTCGTCGGCGTACAGCCGGGCCCGGCCGAAGCGGGGGTCGGAGAGCACCTGGCGGACGTCGGCGTACCGGCTGACCAGCCAGGCGGGGGCTCCGCCCGGCAGTTCACCGAGGCGGGGCGGGCCCGGTTCCTCGAAGTGCAGCCGGTGCAGGGGGACCAGGGACGGCGGTTCGGTGACGGCCATCGTGAACTCCTTCGGCAGAGCGGGTGGTTGGGCCTCCGCGGTCCTCACAGCGCGACCAGCACCTTGCCCCGGTGGTCCGACGGGTCGCGGTAGAGGCTTCCGTACGCGGTGGGGATGGCGTCGAAGCCGTGGTGGAGGGTGTGGTCGCAGACGACCTCTCCGCGCCGGACCCGCCCGCCCAGCTCCGTGTGGAGGTCCTTCCAGTTCTGCTCGGTGAACCACTCCAGCGAGAAGATCCCCCGGACCGTGGCGCGCGGGAACATCAGATAGGGCAACAGGCGCGGGCCGGTGTCCTCGTTGCCGACCTGGGTCGCCCACTGCCAGCACACCGCGACCTGACTGCCGACGTTGAGCATGGAGAACACCACGTCGGTGACCGTGCCGCCGAGGTTGTCGAAGTAACGGTCGACCCCGTGGGGGGCCGCCCGGGTCAGCGCCTCGCGGACGGTGCCGGCGCTGTCGGTGTGCCGGTAGACGACGACCGTGTCGAAGCCGAGGCCGAGGAGGTACTCGGCCTTCTCCGGGGACGAGGTCGTGCCGATGACGCGGGCGCCCGCGAGTGCGGCGAGCTGGCCGACGAGCGCGCCGACCGCGCCGGAGGCCCCGCTGATGACGAAGGTGTCCCCGGGCGTCACCGTCATGTACTTGGCGAGGGTGCCCCAGGCCGTCATGCCCGGGCCGCCCATCACGCTCAGCGCGGTCGGGAGCGGCAGGGCGTCGTCGTACCACCGGGGGTCCAGCCTGCGGTAGGCCGGGAAGACCATGGGGAACGTGCCGGTCTGCCAGAGCTCGGCCTCCCCGGTGGAGACGACATGGGAGCGCCAGCCGCCGAAGCCCTGGACGAGGTCGCCGACGCGGTGGGCGGCGCGTGGTCCGGCCTCGACGACCTCCATGATCGAGTCGGCGCCCATATGGGCCCCGATCGGGGTGTCGAGGGCGATGCCCTGGAGGTAGGGGTCGACGGAGACGTACAGCGTGCGCAGGAGCATCTCGTCGGGGGCCAGGGTCACGTCGACGTTCTCGACGACCTTCTCGTAGACGCGGTCCACGTCGGGGACGCCCTCGACGTGCTCGCGGACCACCCATTTCTCGATCTTCATGTGTTCTTCCCTGACGTCGGTACGGGGATGACGCGGTGGGTCGGCGGGGGCGCGGTGAGGTCGACCGACGCCGTGAAGGGCCTGCCGTCGTCGCGGCAGACGAACTGCATGACGTGGCGTCCGGCGGCGGCCGCCCGGATCAGCCCCCCGGTGGTGGCCCAGACACCGGACTGGTAGAAGTCCGCCAGGCCCGGCAGCCCCGGGCCGTACTTCTTGACCAGCTCTTCGAGGGTCTCGCCGCTCTCCACGAACGGCTGCCAGCCCAGCACCGTGCCGTCGTAGTTGCCGGTGTAGCGGACCTGGGTGAGCGGGCTGGAGACATCGCGTACGACGATGGCGTCGCGGATGCCCGGGAAGCGCTGCTCCAGGAAGTCGACGAGCGTCTCGCGGGCCCGCCGTTTGGCCGCGTAGTAGCCGCGGCCGTGGCGGACGGGCAGGGTGTGCAGCTCCTGGCCGCCGCGCGTGCGGGTGACCTGCTCGGGGCCTTCGTCCAGGGCCCGCCAGGGGGCGATGTCGCAGAAGTAGGTGGCGTAGACGACGGTGGTGCCGTCCGGGGAGAGTTCGGGGTAATGCCGGTTGCGGAACTGGACGTTGATGCTGGCGTGGCGGATCCCGGTGAGCTTCGCGGCCGTCGCTTCGTCGAGGAGGTACGTCGTGCAGGGGTCCCCTTCCGGAAAGGGGCGGGAGAGGCCGAGGAAGAGGGTGAAGTAGCCGGGGAAGACCATGCCGGGCTCGTGGATGGTGCGCGTGTAGAGCTTGCGGTACTCCTCGCCCAGGTATCGGCCCTCCAGGAACTTCATGGTCGTCGTGTAGCCGTCGCAGGCCGACACCACGATGTCGGCGCGCAGTTCACTGCCGTCGCTGAGCCGGACGCCCACCGCGCGGTCGTCCTCGACGATCACCGTCTCGACCTTGGTGTTGTACGAGATCTCCCCGCCGAGCCGGCGGTAGCGGGCCTCGATCGACCGGGCGAGGCCGAGAGAGCCGCCTTCGGGGACTCCCGCCGAGAGGTTGGCGTGGGAGGCGAGTTGGAAGTGGAAGGGCAGGACGGGGAAGTTCGGGTGCTTCTCGTACAGGATGAAGTTGAAGGCCTCCCGCAGGAGCGGGTCCTTGAACCTCGCCGAGTAGTCGGCCATCAGGACGGTGATCGTGGTGCGGACGGCGTTGAAGTACGGGAGGAAGGAGGCGAGCATCCGCGCCCGCTCCACCCGTCCCATCAGCCCGACGGGTTTGAGGAACGGGTAGACGGCAAGAGCCTTGCGGAAGCTGCGCAGTTGGGCGCAGAACCTACGTACGGTACGGGCGTCGACGGGCGAGATCCCGATGAGGTGGGCCTCCAGCCGGTCCGGGTCGGAATAGAAATGGACGGCCCGCCCGTCCTGTCCCCGCACGATGTTGAACACGTCGAAGTGGCGGATCTCCTTGCCCTGCAACGCGCCCAGCTCCAGCCAGATCTGGTGCATCTCGTTGCCGGGGCCGCTGCCGAGGAGCCAGCTGACGCAGGCGTCCAGGGTGAAGCCGCCGCGCTCCCAGGCGGTGCAGCAGCCGCCGGGCAGTTCGTGCATCTCCAGGATGTGGGTGCGGTATCCGTTCATCCGGGCGTAGCAGCCGGTGGAGAGGCCGCCGAGGCCTCCCCCGATGATGATCATCGACTCGCGGGGCCGACGGGTCCTGCCGGTCGTGGAGCTGGTCATGGGCTGGTGTCCTCCCGTGCTGACCACCGGTCCAGCTGGGGCAGTCGGCCCAGCTTGCCGGTGTGCCAGGGCTCGGTGGCCTCGCTCTCCCACGCCCGGAATTCCAGGCCGAGTTCGCGGCAGAGGTACTGGACGGCGAAGCGGCCGGTGGAGGCGGCGCGGATCAGGCCGCCCATGCCGACCCACTGCCCGGCCATGGAGAAGCCGGTGAGGCCGGGGAGCCGCATCCGGTCCTTCCCGACCAGTCGGGCCGAGACGTCGTCGGCGTCGGAGAACGCCTTCCAGGCGAGGATGGAGCCGTTGTGGTTGCCGGTGTACCGGTGGGTGGTGGCGGGCGAGGCCACGTCGACCAGGTCGATGCGGTCGGTGATGCCCGGGGAGCGGCGCTCCAGGAAGGTGCGGACGAAGTCGGCGACCTCGTGTTTGCGTTCCCGGTACTCCTTGCGGTTCCGGGTGCGCAGCTCCTTCCAGTAGGCGTAGTCGCTGAAGTAGGTGCAGTGCAGGACGGAGCGGCCCGGAGGCGCGAAGCCGTCGGAGTAGCGGGAGCGCGCCTGGACGACCAGGCTGTTCTGCAGGGCGCCGGGGAGCCGCTTGCCGTCCTCCTCCGGGAGGAGGTGGGTGGTGCTGTGGGCCTCGCCCGGGTCGAAGTCGCCGCGCAGGCCGACGAAGGCGGAGACGACCGCGGGGAAGAGGGTGCCGGGGCGCTGGATGAGGTCGGTGTAGAGCTTGTCGATCCTGGGGCCGGTGTATCGGCCGCCGAGCAGTTCGTGGACGGTGGTGTGTCCGTCGGCGGCGGAGACGATGTGCTCGGCGAAGTAGCGCTTGCCGTTGCGGAGTTCGACGCCGATCGCCCGGTCGTTCTCGACCAGGATCTTCTCGGTACGGGCCCGGTAGGTGACCTGCCCGCCCAGGCCGAGGTAGCGCTCCTCGACGGAGCGCGAGAGGCCGAGTGAACCACCCTGCGGGAAGCCGGCGTTGAGGTGGTACGCCGCGGCCATGTTGAACAGGTACGGCAGGAGCGGGAAGCCCTCCGGGTCCTGGAAGAAGATGTTGCGGAAGGCCCGGCGCAGCAGCGGGTCCTGGAACTTGTCGGCGAAGACGTGCATCGGGGTGGCGGCCGTCCGCCAGAAGAGCCGGAAGGCCGGCAGCACCGTGCGCAGGGTCGCCGCCCGCTCCCGTACGGTCCGCAGGGCCGGTGCCGTCAGGAACGGGTAGAGGTCGATGGCGATGAACCGCTTCAGGTCGCGGGTGAAGGCCCGGATCAGGGGCGCGTCGGCGGGTGAGATCGCCAGCAGGTGGGCTTCGAGCCGGTCCGGGTCGTTGTAGAAGGTGACCGAGCGGCCGTTCTCGTCCTCGACCTTGTTGAACAGCTCGAAGTTGGTGACGGTCTTGCCGTCGAGGGCGCCCAGCTCCCGCCAGACCTGGTGGGCGTCGTTGCCGGGGGCGGTGCCGATCAGCCACTCGATGCAGTAGTCGAAGAGGTAGCCGTCCCGCGACCAGGCGGTGCAGCAGCCGCCGGGCAGGACGTGCTTCTCGAAGATCCGGGTCCTGGCGCCGCTCATCTGGGCGTAGCAGCCGGTGGAGAGGCCGGCCACACCCGCGCCGACGACGATCACGCGGGGTGGGGTGCCGGGGGTGCGCTCGCGGCTGCTCCAGTCGTCGGGCGCGGTTCGGGCCGTGCTCGGATCATCCGCCATGGGCCGCGTCTCCCGTCAGTACGGTGCGGACCAGGGCGGCGTTACGGGGCAGGTGCTTGGGGTCCAGCATGTCGGCGTGGACGCCGGAGCCGCGCAGGACGACGGTGGTGGCGGTGGAGCTGCCGTGCCAGGTGCCGTGCTCGCCGGCCGCGTACAGGGCGGTCTTCTCCTCGTCCGTGATCACGGTGACCGGCGCGTCCACCGTTCCGGTGTTGGGGGTGCGGCCGCAGAAGGTGAGGTACTCCGCGGCGTGCGCGAGGGTCTCCTGGGCGACGGCGTCCGACCCGGTGTGTTTGCGCAGGTGGTCGGCGAGTTCGGCCTCGAAGACCCGGATCCCCTCGTCCCCGGGCTCGTAACGCTCCATGATGCGGCGGGAGTCGAGGATGACGACATGGCCCACCCGCCGCCCGCGGCGCTCCAGCTCCTTCGCCGTCTCGAAGGCGAGGTTGCCACCGAGGGAGTAACCGAGGAGCAGGCAGGCCCCCACGGGCCGGGCCGCCTCGATCAGGTCGGCGTAGCGGGCCACCTTGTCCTCGCCCGGAAGGTAGTTGAAGCCGATGACGGCGTACTCCGGGAGCTGGGCGGCGAGGCCCCGGTAGACGAGTCCGTGGCCGCCGGCGGGCGGGAAGCAGAAGAGGTGCGGGGACTGACCGGAGTTGAAGGTGAGGTACGGCAGTTCGTCGGCGCTGGTGCTGTGCAGGACCTCCTGGACGGTAGCGGCCATGCCGTGGAGGGTGGTGACCTGGTAGAGGCGGCTGACGGGGACGCTGACGCCGAACTCTGTCCGCAGCTGGTGGAGGAGTTCGATGAGCTTGATGGAGGAGCCGCCGACTTCGAAGAAGTCGTCCTCCAGGCCTACCTGTTCGAGCTTCAGCAGCGCCTTCCAGTGCCGGGCCACGCTGATCTCGTAGAGCGTCACCGGCTCCTCGTGGGGGCGTTCGCCGGTCTCGGCCCGGGGGGCGGGCAGGGCTGCGGTGTCGATCTTGCCGCTGGCGGTGAGGGGCAGGGCGGTCAGTTCGACGAAGTACGACGGGATCATGTACGAGGGCAGCGAGCCGGCCAGGTGGCGGCGCAGGGCCCGCCGGTCGAGTGCGGTGCCGGGCGCCGCCGGTACGCAGTAGGCGCAGAGCGCCGCCTCTCCCCCGGTGTCGGTGGTGACGGTGACGACGGCCCGGGCGAGCGGGGGCCACTGGGCGAGGTGGGCCTCGATCTCGCCGATCTCGATGCGGTGGCCGCGCAGTTTGACCTGGCCGTCGGTGCGGCCGAGCAGATGGACGCGGCCGTGGGCGTCCCAGCGGGCGATGTCGCCGGTCCGGTAGAGCCGTTCGGGCCAGGCGCCCGGTGTCCTGCCGAGCGTACGGGTGACGAAGCGGTCCGCCGTCTGCTCGGGGTCCCCCGCATAGCCGAGTGCGACACCGTCGCCGCCGATCCAGAGCTCGCCGGGGACGCCGGGCGGGACGGGCTCGCCGTGGGCGTCCAGGATGTGGAGGGTGCTGTTGGGCAGGGGGCGGCCGATCGGGACCATCAGGCCCGGTTCCAGGTCATCGACGGGCCCCTCGAAGAAGGCGCTGTCGATGGTCGCCTCGGTGAGGCCGTAGGAGTTGACGAGCCGGGTCGCCGGACCGCACAGCTCGCTCAGCCTCTGGTATTCCCCCACCTTCCAGGCGTCCGATCCGACCACCAGCAGCCGCAGGAAGTCCAGCCGCAGCCGCTCCCGTACGCAGTGGTCCATCAGCCCCCGCACCACCGCCGGTACGAACTCCGCGCAGTCGACGCGCTCCTGACGCATCGTCCGGTACAGGCGTGCGGTGTCGAAGAGCAGGTCGCGGTCGGCCAGGACGAGGTTGCCGCCCGAGCAGAGCGCGCGGACCAGGTCGCCGGTGAACACGTCGAACGACGGCTCGGCCATCTGGAGGTGCACCCGGACATCGCTCTCCAGCCGGTACTCCTGACGCCACGCCCCGTAGGCGGAGGCGAGGTTGCGGTGGCTTACCCGGACGGCCTTGGGGCTGCCGGTGGAGCCGGAGGTGGTGATGACGTACGCGGTCGAGTCCGGGTCCACCTCCCGCCGGGGGCCGTCCGGGTGCGGCTCGGTGGCGCGGAGGGCGTCGAGGGTCAGGGTGATCACCGGCAGAGCTGCGGTCCCCTGGCGCGCGGGCTCACCGGAGACGATGACGAGGCCCGCCCCGGTGGCCCGGACGAGGTGGGCGATGCGGTCGGCGGGCTGGTCGGGCCGCAGCGGCAGATAGGCGCCGCCCGCCTTGAGCACGGCGAGCAGGGTGACGATCAGCTCCGGCGACTTGTCCAGGCAGACGACGACCACCGACCCGGCCGTGACGCCCAGGGTGCGCAGCCGGGCGGCCCCCTCGGCGGCCCGCCGCTCCAGCTCGCCGTAGGTCAGCCGGCGTGCGCCGCCGCCGGGAGCGGCATGGTCACCGCCACCGAAGAGGGGTGGGCGGCGGCGACCTCACCGACCAGCTCGTGCACCGGGGTGAGCGGCGCATCCGCGGCGGCCGCGGGCAGGGCGGGCCGGCTCCACTCCCCCACCAGCTGTTCCCGTTCCTCCTCGCCCAGCATCTCCAGCCGTGAGGCGGGGTGATCGCCGGGGGCCCGGGTCATGTGGTCGAGGAGGCGGGTGTAGTGGGCGGCCATGCGGCGCATGGTCTGCGGGAGGAAGAGGTCGGTGTTGTACTTGAGGACGCAGTGGAAGCGGCGCTCGGCCTCGTCCTCGTAGGCGGAGAGCGTGACGTCGAACTGGCCTTCCTCCTCCGGCAGTTCGATGTACTCCAGCCGGTAGCCGTACTGCTCGGTGGCGACCTTGTGGGTGAGCAGGATGAACATCGCCTGGAAGACGGCCGAGCGGCCGGGGTCGTGCTGGAGGCCCAGCTCGTCGACGAGCAGGACGAACGGGTACTCCTGGTTGTCCAGGCCGCCCAGGACGGTCCGGCGGACCTGCTCCAGGAGTTCGGCGACCGTGGGTTCGCCGGTCAGGTCGGCGTGGAGCGGGAGCGGGTTGACGAAGTAGCCGTAGACGGAGGCGAAGTCCTGCCGGGTCCGGCCGGTCACCGGGGAGCCGACGACGATGTGGTCCTGGCCCGAGTAGCGGTGGAGCAGCAGGTAGTACGCGCTCAGCAGGACCATGAACGGCGTGACGTCGTGAGCCCGGGCCAACGCGTGCACGCGGGAGCTGAGTTCGTCGTCCAACGCGAAGAACTCGGAGGCGCCGTTGTGGGTCTGGACGGCCGGGCGCGGCTTGTCGGTGGGGAGGTCGAGGAGGGGGACCTCGGCGGGGAGGTGGGAGCGCCAGTGGTCCAGCATCCCGGCGGCCTCACGCCCGGCGAGAAACGTGTTCTGCTGGTTGAGGAAGTCGAGGTAGCGGGCTTCCACAGGCGGCAGCTGGGGTTCCAGTCCCTGCCGCAGCGCCTCGTAGACCTGGAAGAGCTCCTCGATGAAGGTGAACGTGGAGATGGCGTCCGAGACGATGTGGTGGACGGCCTTCATGATGACCCAGCGGTCGTGGCCGCGCTTGAAGAGGCGGAAGCGGACCAGCGGGTCGTGGGCGAGGTCGTAGGGCTTGCGGTACTCGGCGACGATGGTGGCGTGGATGGTCTCCCACTCCTCGCCCTGGACGTCGAAGAGGGCGAGGTCGGGTTCGGTGTCCTCGGAGACCCTTTGCACGGCCTGTCCGTCCTCCAGCAGGATATTGGTGCGCAGAGCGGGGTGGCGGGCGATGAGGTGGCGGACGGCCTCGAACATCAGGTCCGGTTCGAGGGCGACGTTCACCTCGACGGCTCCGCCGATGTTGTAGGCGTACCCGTCGGGGTTGAGGTGCTTGAGGAACCAGAGCGCCTTCTGGTTCTGGGTCAGCGGGTAGCACGCGGGGTCGTCGTGGAGGGTGACGGCCTCGTCGGTGGTGTCGGCCCCGCCGGTCGAGGCCAGTTCCGCCAGGCCGTCATGGAGCTGGGCGGACAGCTCTCCGGCAGGGGTTCCGCTGAGCAGGGCGACCACAGGCAGGGCGACGCCCAGTTCGGCGTGGATGCGGGCGCGCAGCTCCATGGCGAGCAGGGAGTCCAGCCCGAGGTGGCCGAGGCCTTCGGCAGGATCGATGCGCTCGGTGCCGGTGCGCAGGACGGCGGCGGAGAGGGCGGCGAAGCGCTCGGCCACCAGGGAGCGGCGGGTCTCCTCGTCGGCGGTACGGAAGGTGTCGAGGAAGCCGTTGCCCTGCTCTGCGGCGGTGGGCGGGGCGGCCGCCGCGGCCAGGGCGGTGACGAGCGGGGGCGGGGAGGGGTACCAGGCCAGGAAGGTGGGCCAGTTGACGACGGTGGCGACGACCAGCTGGGCGTGGTCCTGGCCGATGACGCGTTCCAGGACGGCCATGCCGGCGTCGGGGGCCAGGGAGCTCATGCCCCGGCTGTGCAAGTAGTGGTCGACCAGGCCGAGTTCCTCGATCATGCCGGTGGCCCAGGGGCCCCAGTCCAGGCTGAGCGCGGGCAGGCCCTGGGCCCGGCGGTGGTGGGCCAGCGCGTCCAGGAAGGCGTTGCCCGCCGCGTAGTTGGTCTGCCCGGCGGTGGTGAGGAGGGAGGCGATGGAGGCGAAGAGGACGAAGTGGTCGAGGGGCTCGTCCGCAGGTGCCGGTGGAGGAGGTAGGCGCCGACGGTCTTGGGGTCGTGGACGGCGTCGAAGGCGGGCCGGTCCAGGTCGGTGACCAGGGTGTCGCGGACCTGTCCGGCGAGATGGAACACTCCGCGCACAGGCGGGGAGCCGGTGCGCCGGTAGGCGTCCAGCCAAGTGGTCAGGGCGTCCTCGTCGGTGATGTCGAGGGGGGCCGGGACGGCCTGCGCGCCGAGCGCCTCCAGCTCGCGGAGGAGGCCCACCGCACGGCCTTCGGCGGTGGCGGGGTCGGTGGAGCCCCACTTCTCGCGGGCGGGCACCGGCGTACGCCCCACCAGGATGAGCCTGCGGGCCCCTCGCCGGACGAGAGTGCGGCAGAGCAGCCGGCCGAGCGCGCCGAAGGCCCCGGTCACCAGGTAGCTGCCGTCGGCCCGCAGCCGCAGGGGCAGCGGCCGGGTGAGGCCCTCGGCCGGCCGGAGGCGGCTGGCGCGCCGTACGCCCTCGCGTAGGGCGATCTCCTCCTCGTCGTCGGCCAGCACCTCACGCAGGAGCGCCTCCGCCTCGGCGAGGGCTCCTTCCGGGCCGGGCCGTCGCTCGGGGTCGAGGTCGATCAACTTGCCGGGGTGGTCGGTGAGTTCCTGGTGGCGCAGGACGCGGCCGATGCCCCAGGCGGGGGCCCCGAGGGGTTCGACGGGCTCGTCGGGCAGGACGGGCTGGGCGCCCCGGGTGACGATGTGCAGCCTGCCGCCGATGCCTCGGGCGAGCAGGGTCCTGGCCAGGGCGATCAGGGAGTACGAGCCGGGGCCCGCGTGGTCGCGGACGGTCTGCCGGTCGCAGGCGGCGAGGGCGGGCCGGTCGAGGTTCCACAGATGGAGAACGGCCCCGCGGAACGGTTCGCCGGCCCGGTCCAGGTCGGCGAGGAGGCGCTCCAGGTCGGCGGCGGACCCGGGGTTCACGGTGTACGAGCCGTCCGGGCCCGCTCCGGCGTACGCCTCGCCCCGGCGCACCAGGTGGCAGCGCTCGCCCCGGGCGGCGGCGAGGGTGGAGAAGGCATCGGCGACGCCTTGGGTGTCGGCGAGGACCAGCCAGCCGTGGTCCCGGGCCGCTATGACCTCGGGCGCGAGCGGGTCCTCCTCCCCCAGCTCCGGGCGCTCCGCCCAGGCCGTCTCGGCGAGCCAGGAGTCGATGGTGGTCCGGGCGACGGCGGTCGCCGCCTTCTCCACGTCGGCCGCCCGGAACCCCTCGATCCGGCCCAGTGGGGTGCCGTCGTCGGCGTACAGGGCGATGTCCCCGAGCGTCGTGTCCGCGTCGGCGGGGCGCACCGTGGCGTGTACCCAGATCGGCTGGTCACCGACCGGTTCGAGGGCGACCTCGTCCAGCGAGAGCGGCAGCCTGATTCCCGCCCCCGGTGCCGGGTCCCGGAGGAGCTGCGGGGTCAGCAGCGCTTGGAAGCAGGCGTCGAGGAGGACCGGGTGGAGGTGGTGGCCCGCCGCGTCGGCCCCTTCGGGCGGGCGGATCCGGGCGAGGACCTCCCCGGCGCCGATCCACACCTCCTCGATGGCCCGGAAGGCGGGGCCGTAGTGGTAGCCGAGACCGGCCAGCGCGGTGTAGCAGTCGGGGCCGGCGAGTCGGCGCACGGTACGGGCCCGGACCGCGGTGGCGTCGAGAGGAGCGCCGGTCCTGCGGCGCTGCCCGGTGCGGACGATCCCGGCCGCGTGGACGGTCCGCTCCCCGTCGTCCCCGGTGGCGGGCGAGGCGATCGTGAAGGCCGCGTCCTCCAGGGAGAGCGACACCTCCACGGTCCGGTCCTCGCCGTCCGGCAGGAAGAGCGCCTTGCGGAGGTCGATGTCGGCGAGGACGGCGGTGGTGCCACCGGTGAGCCGCAGGACGGCCTGGGTCGCCATCTCGATGTAGCCGGCGGCGGGGAACACGACGGTGTCCTGGATGCGGTGGTCGGCCAGGTAGGGCAGGGACTCGGTGTCCAGGCGGGCCCGCCAGGCCGGTTCGGCGCGGTCGGTGCGGCGGCCGAGGAGCGGGTGGTCGACATGGCCCAGCCGGATCTGGGCGACGGCCGGGGGTTCGGTCCAGTGCCGGTCGCGGCGGAAGGGGTGAGGGGGCAGGGTGACGGGTCGGCCGGAGGGCTGGAGGAGGTCCCAGTCGATGTCGGCGCCCAGGTTGTGGAGGGAGGCGAGGGAGAGCGCGAACCGCTCGCTCTCGTCCTCCTGGCGCCGGATCGAGGGCAGTGTCAGCCCGGTCGCCCCGGTGGCCTCCAGGCACTCGCGGATGGCGTGGCCGAGAACCGGGTGGGGCCCGATCTCCAGGAACACCTGGTGCCCGTCGCCCGCGAGGCGGTCCACGGCGGCCCGGAACCGTACCCGGTCACGGACGTTCTTCCACCAGTAGGCGGCGTCCAACTCGGGGCCTCGGGCGACTCCTTCGGCTCCCGTGAGGTAGAGCGGGAGCTGAGCCGGGCGCGGCTCCAAGGGGGCGAGTTCCGCGAGCAGTTCGTCCTTGATCCGCTCCATTCCGACGCTGTGGTAAGGCACTTGTACGGTGAGGAACTTGGCGAACAGCTGCTCGGCCCGCAGCTCATCGGCCAGCAGGCCAAGGGCCTCCGTCTCCCCGGCCAGCGTGACGGAGGTGGGACTGTTGACGGCGGCGACCGAGACCCGGTCCCGGTAGGGGCGCACCCGGCGCTCCGCCTCCTCCTCCGTCAGGCTCACCGCGAGCATGGTGCCCGTCCCGGCCAGGGTCTGCTGGAGGCGGCTGCGGTGCACCGCGACGCGGGCCGCGTCCCGGAGGGAGTAGACGCCTGCCTCGTGGAAGGCGGCGATCTCGCCGGTGCTGTGTCCGACGACGGCGTCCGGGCGCACGCCGTACGACCTCCACAGGGCGGCGAGACCGACCTGGAGGGCGAAGTTGGCGGGCTGGGCGAGCCAGGTTGCGGCCATGCGGGAGGCGGATTCCTCGGCGGTCAGCTCCTCGATCAGCGACCAGTCGGCGAACTCCCTCAGGGCGTCGTCACATGCGGTGACCGCCTCTCGGAACACCGGCTCGTCGCGGAGGAGTTGGCGGCCCATGCCCCACCACTGGGGGCCCATACCGGTGAAGACCCAGACCAGGCGCCGCGCTTCGGCGTCCCGCGCGCGGTCCTGGACGGCCCGGGGGTGGGTCTCGCCGCGCTGGAGGGCGGCGAGCGCCTCGTCGAGGGAGGCGCGGGAGGTGTGGACGACGGAGAGCCGGTGCGGGAGGTGCTGGCGGCGGTGGGCGAGGGTGTGGCCGAGGTCGGGCAGGGTCACGGCCGGGCCCCTCTCGCCGGCCAGTTCGGCACGGATTCCGGCCGCCAGCTCCGGGAGGGCGTCCGGGTGCCGGGCGCTCAACGGAAGGACGCTCCAGGCCCGCTCGGCGGAGGGGGCGCTCTCCCGCGGAAGGAACGGGGCCTCCTCCAGGACGACGTGGGCGTTGGTGCCGCCGAACCCGAACGAGTTGACGCCCGCCCGGGCCGGTCCGTCGTGCTCGGGCCAGGGGGTCGGGCCGGTGGGGATCTCGTACGGCAGTGAGGCCTGGTCGATCGCGGGGTTGAGGCGCTCCAGGTTGATGTGGGGCGGGATGTGGCGGTGTTTGAGGCAGAGGACGGTCTTGATCAGCCCGGCGATCCCGGCGGCGGACTCGGTGTGCCCGATGTTGGTCTTCACGGAGCCGACGTACGCGCGGGTGCCCGGCTTGCGTCCGATGGCCAGGGCGCGGGCCAGGGCGCCCGCCTCGATCGGGTCGCCGACCGGGGTGGAGGTGCCGTGCGCCTCCATGTACTGGAGCTCGCCGGGGGCGATGCCCGCCTCGGCGCAGACGCGGCGGATGAGGGAGACCTGGGCGTCGGGGTTGGGCACGGTGATGCCGTTGGTGTGGCCGTCCTGGTTGACCCCGCTGCCCAGGACGACCGCGTGGATGCGGTCCCCGTCGCGGACGGCGTCCTCCAGCCGCTTCAGCGCGACCAGGCCGACGCCCTCGGCCCGCACATAGCCGTCGGCGCTCGCGTCGAACGTACGGGAGCGGCCCCCGGGCGACAGGAATCCGCCCTTCGTCTCGGCGATCGTGTACTGCGGGGCCAGGTTCAGCAGGGTGCCGCCGGCGAGCGCGAGATCGGTCTCGCCCCGGCCGAGGGCCTGGCAGGCGAGGTGGACGGCGACCAGGGAGGAGCTGCACGCGGTGTCGATGGAGAGGCTGGGACCGCGGAAGTCGAAGCAGTACGAGATCCGGTTCGACACCATCGTCATCATGGTGCCGGTCGCGGTGTGCGCGGCCAGCGAGGTGAAGCCCAGGTCCGCGAACTGGAGGATCTTGTAGTCCAGGGTGAACGCGCCGACGTAGACGGCGACGTTCTCCCCGGCCAGGTCGGCGGGGCGCTGGCCGCCGTCCTCCAGCGTCTCCCAGGCAACCTCCAGGAGCTTTCGCTGCTGGGGGTCCATGTGGTCGGCCTCGCGGGGGCTGATGCCGAAGAACGCGGGGTCGAACTCGTCGAAGCCGTCGATGTATCCGCCGCGGCCGCCGACGAGGCGCCCGGGTTTGTCGCGGAACCGGCTGCCGAGGGTGGTCACGTCGTACCGGTCGGGCGGGGTGGGGGTGATGCAGTCCTTGCCCGCCATCAGGTTGCGCCAGAACGTCCGGTGGTCCGAGGCGCCGCCGGGGAGGCGGCAGCCCATGCCGATGATCGCCACCTTGTCGCGTAACGCCCGGTTGTTCGCGTCGGCCATGGTCGAAACTCCTCAGGTCGTGGTGGAGCGTCAGGTGGTGGCGTCCGGTGCGGCCGGGGTTTCCGGCTCCGGCCGGCGCCGCCACGGGTGCAGGAACCCCGCGACGATCTCCCCGGTGCCGGGGAAGGAGGCCGGGTCGTGGAGACCGACGGCGGCGGGTTCGCGGCCGGGGTGCCAGGTGAAGCTGCCGAAGAGGTGGTCCCAGCACGAGAGGTCGGAGCCGTAGTGGCCGGCTTCGGACAGGTCGGTGCTGTGGTGCAGGCGGTGCTGTTCGGGACTGGCCAGCAGATGGTTGAACCGGCCGATGCGGACGTCGATGTTGGCGTGGACGAAGTACCCCTGGGCGACGACGAAGAGCCCGGTGACCAGCACGGCCGAGCGGGAGAAGCCGGCCAGGGCCAGAGTCAGCTGGACGAGGCTCTGGGCGAGCACGATGTCCAGCACGTGGTTGACGCCGTTGTTGGCGACGTTGACCTTGTCCGGGACGTGGTGCACCCCGTGCAGGCGCCACAGGAGGGCGCTGGTGTGGCCGAGGCGGTGCACCAGGTAGCTGACGAGTGATCCGGCCAGCAGGGCGCCCGGGATCTCGGCCCAGAGGTGGTGGCTCCGCTCTTCGGCAGAGATCCACCCCACGGCGGCGGTGACCAGAAGTTGTGCCAGCCCACTTCCGGCCATGGTGAGCAGGAAGTAGACGCCGTACCAGCGCCACTCGTCCTTTCCCGGGTGCCAGCTCCGGGCATAGGGAATCAGTTGTTCGAGAAGGGCCAGATACGCGAGAGTACCGATGAGGAAAAGCGGGCTCACGATGGCCGGATCCCAGCGCAGAACCAATGCTGACGCGCCGACAAGGACGACGGCCAGCAAGAGGAGTGGATAGGCGGCCGCACGGAGGACGGAAGCCGGGGAGATTCCGACCGCACTCTTTCCGCCGTCCGCATATCCAGACGAATTGATCTCGCCATCGGCGGACCGTTCGCACTCGTCCATCCGTGACCCTCCACAGGAGATGGGATCTAGGAGAGAACATCGCATCGGTGCAGCTCAAGGGCGGCCGAGGGGTCGATGGGCACCCCGGGGTGCGAGCGGATCACTCATGCACCGATCAATTCCGGACACCCGGCTCCGGCGAAACGGGCCGTGGCGTGAACCGATGCCCCCCAGCTCCATCGGCCCAGATCATTCATTTCCGAATCCCACGGCTTTAACCACCACCTCGCCATCGAATTGGCGGCCTCTTCACGGGCGTTCGCCGCACACCACGGGTGAACACGTTTCCCAAGGCGTGGAGAATGCGGGAAATCCGCCATGACAGCTGCGCGAGTCAATTTGTACGAGGAATTTCCTCATAGGATCATCCCTGTGCCGTGTGACGGGCGCATGAATACGCGCCGTGATGTGCATGCGTACGCGGCGGCGCACTCCGGGCCAGAGGCCGTGCGCCCGCGTACGGGTCGGCGTGAGGCGTCCTTTCACGGGTGGGGACACCCTGCGATGATCGGCGCCGAACCGCGAGCCCGCCCCGGGCGGGTGCCGCGGTGACGGACTGTCGGCGCCACGACCGTGACCCGGGCCGGGCGCCCACGAGCGAGGGAGTCTCCTTGAGTTACGACGTCAGCACGGTGCGCGCGCAGTTTCCCGCCCTCCAGGCCGGTACGGCCCACTTCGACGGCCCCGGCGGCACACAGACCCCCGCGCCCGTCATCGCGGCCTTCACCGAGGCGCTGAGCCGGCCGCTGTCGATCCGGGGCACCACCCTGCCCGGCGAGGTGCACGCGGAGACGATCGTCGGCGAGTTCAGACAGGCGCTGGCGGATCTGCTGGGCGCGGACCCGGGCGGGATCGTCCACGGACGCAGCTCCACCCAGCTGACGTACGACATCTCCCGTGCTCTGTCGCGGAGTTGGGCGCCGGGCGACGAGGTGGTGGTCAGCCGGCTGGACCATGACGCCAACATCCGCCCCTGGGTGCAGGCGGCCGAGCGGGCCGGTGCGGTGGTGCGGTGGGCGGAGTTCGACCCGGCCACCGGGGAGCTGCCCACGGAGGCCGTCGGCGCGCTGCTCACCGAGCGGACCCGGCTGGTGGCGGTCACCGGGGCCTCCAACCTGATCGGCACCCGGCCCGATGTCGCCGCGATCGGTGAGCTGGTCCACCGGGCCGGTGCGCTGTTCCATGTCGACGGGGTGCATCTGACGGCGCACGACTTCGTGGATGTGGAGCGGCTGGGCGCCGACTTCTTCGTCTGCTCGCCGTACAAGTTCTTCGGCCCCCACCACGGTGTGCTCGCCGCCCGCCCGGAGCTGCTGGAGGCCCTGCGGCCGGACAAGCTGGTGCCGTCCAGCGACGCCGTCCCCGAGCGCTTCGAGCTCGGCACCCTCCCGTACGAGTCGCTGGCGGCGACCCGGGCCGCCGTCGACTTCATCGCGGACCTGGGTCCCGGCGGCGCGGCGGGGGGCCGGCGGGACCGGCTGCGGTCCGCCTACGCGGCGATCGAGGCCCATGAGAGCGCCCTGCTGGAGGTGGCCGAGAAGGCGCTGGGCGAGCTCGGCGGGGTGACGGTGCACTCCCGGGCGGCCCAGCGGACGCCCACGCTGCTGCTCACCTTCGAGGGCCGGGACGCCTCGGACGCCTACCGCTTCCTCGCCCGGTCCGGCGTCCACGCCCCGGCCGGTTCCTTCTACGCCCTGGAGGCCTCCCGGCACCTGGGCCTCGGCGACGCGGGCGGTCTGCGGGTGGGGCTGTCCCCGTACAACGACGCGGACGATGTGGAGCGGCTGCTGACGGGGCTGGCGGACTTCCTGCGCTGAGGGGCGGGCGCCCGCCGGAGGTCAGCGGCGGCCGATGGCCGCGAGGGCGTCCACCGCCTCGGCGAGACCGGACGGATGGCGGGCACCGGGCGGCAGCTGCCCGGCCCAGCCCGGTCCGGCGGCCAGCACGACCGGCCGCCGGCGGGCGCCCCGCACGCCCCACTCGATGGACTCCACCCGCGCCACCAGCGCTCGGCTCGCGGTGGACCGGGACTGGGCCCAGAGCACGACGGCGGCGGGCCCGGTGCGCCGTACCGCCTCCTCCATCGCCTCCACCGGCAGGGCCGCGCCGAACATCCTTACCGGCAGGCCCTGTTGGGCCAGTCCGGCGGCGAGCGCCTCCAGGGCCAGCGTATGGCTCTCGCCCGGGGTGCAGGCCAGGAGCGAGAC
The DNA here is from genome assembly GCF_003610995.1 of Streptomyces griseus subsp. griseus. Lineage (NCBI taxonomy): Bacteria > Bacillati > Actinomycetota > Actinomycetes > Kitasatosporales > Streptomycetaceae > Streptomyces > Streptomyces griseus. The sequence continues at coordinate 6,835,353 of NZ_CP032543.1, read as the reverse complement.
GCCTGAGCCGGCCACGGGCGGGCGCTGCGACGCGACCCTGCGCAGCGCGCTGGAGACATGCCAGGACAGGAGGTGTTCGACCTCGATGTAACGCTCCCCCGCCGTCTCCCATTTGCGGCCGACGGCGTGCAGCGTCGGCATGATGACCGACTCCCACGCGGCGAGCAGCCCGTGCCGGTCGATCGCCTCGGCCAGCAGGTCGTCCATGGCCTGCGCGTCGAGGCGGACGGCCGCCCTGGCGAGGCCTCGGCACTCCCGGCGGGCCCGGCCGACCGGGAGCGCCCCGGGGGTGTGGGAGGCGGGCCACCGGTCGCGGCTCCTCTGCTCGTCCCCGGTCTCCCGCCCATCGCGGCTCCTCTGCCCGTCCGGCCGCGCGGGAGCCTCCCGGGAGGTGCTCGCCAGGGCCGCGCGGGCGGCTTCGGCCGGGGGCATTCCCGCGCTCGTCAGGCCGCACATGCACTCCAACAGCCGAACGTCGGCCGCCGTCCACCGCCGGTGCCTGCCACCCTCGCGCGAGGCGGGGCCGATCCCGTAACGGCGGTCCCACGAGCGCAGCGTCGTCGGCGCCACCCCCAGCAGCCGGGCCACCGCCCCGGTGGTCAGGCCACCGACGGCGGGGTCTCTGGTGAGGGTGGAGACCGCATCGTCCATACAACCCACCATACGACGCAGAAACGATGCATGTTGCCCGGTGGCTCCCCGGCCGGTTGGCTGATGATCAGTGGGACGACGGCCGCGTCCGGAGGGCGCCGCGGCCTGCGCGGCGACCGCGCGCGGGCCGCCGCAACACGAGCGGCGGACGTGCGGCGGAGAGGACGGACATGACGGCACTCCTGAGCCCGGCCGGCACGGTGGCCGCGCTGCCCGCCCCGGCCGGGAACCGGCACGAGGACCGGCCCGAGGACCGGGTCGAGGGCCCTCCAGCGGACCGGATCGAGGCCGAACGGCTGGCCGCCGGGTTCGTACGCGGCGACGAGGACAGCTTCGCCCTCGTGTACCGCCGCTGGGGCGCCCTGGTGTACTCGCTGGCGGCGCGGTCCCTGGGGGACGCCCGGGAGGCCGAGGACGTGGCGCAGCAGACGTTCCTCGCCGCGTGGCGGGGCCGCCACGGCTACCACGCGGTGCGCGGACCGCTGCCGGGCTGGCTGGTCGGCATCGCCCGCCGCAAGATCGCCGACGCCCATGCGGCCCGTTCCCGGCGCACGGAGCTGGCGGCCGCCCACGCGGCGCGCGAGGGGTCCGACGCCCCCGGAACGGCCGAGCGGCCGGAGGCGGCGCTGGACCGGGTGCTGGTGACGCAGGAGCTGCGCAAGCTGCCCCCGGTCCAGCGTCGCATCCTCTGTCTGGCGTTCTTCGACGACCTCACCCACGTCCAGATCGCCGAGCGGACCGGCCTGCCGCTGGGCACAGTGAAGAGTCACGCCCGGCGCGCGATATTGCGCATCCGGCGCTCCGTCGCGGAGGGCTGTCCCGACGGAGTGGCGTGACGGGAGGGGGTGGGCCGCAGGCGGAAGGGGCGCAGGAAGGGGGCGCACGATCAGGGCCCGCCCGGGTCCCCTCACCAGGCACCGACAGGAGACGGCAATGAAACTGAGCGACGAACTCCCCGTGGACCACCGGCTCGCGACCGTTTACCGGATCGGAGCGGGACTCTGCGGGGTCATCCTTCTGGTCTTCGGCATCCTCGGCTTCACCAACCAGCTCGGCTTCTTCGAAACGAGCGGCGCTCAGGTCGCCGGGCTCTCCACCAACGGCCTGCTGAGCCTGATCTCCGTCGTGGTCGGCCTGGTGCTGATCGCCGGGGCGTCGATCGGCGGGAACGTCGCCTCGATGGTGAACATGACGGTCGGCACGCTCTTCCTGCTCAGCGGGTTCGTCCACATCTTCATCCTGGACAAGGGCGCCAACATCCTGGACTTCGGCATGTCCAACGTGATCTTCAGCTTCGTGATGGGGCTGCTCATCCTGACGTTCGGGATGTACGGCCGGGTCACCGGCGGGCTGCCGCACGACAACCCGTACTGGCGCAGCAGGCACCCCGAGCAGGCCGCCCGTGAGGACGCGACCCGCCGGGGTGCGACGGCGGCCGGGCCGCCCCGGGTGACCGGGGGCGGCGCCGGACGCACCGTGCGGTAGCCGGTCAGACCTTGCGGTAGCGGGCGTTGAACCAGGAGAAGACACCGAAGGCGACCAGGCCGAGGGCGATGATCACCAGGAGCCACGGGCCGACGGGGGTGTCGGTGAAGGAGCGCAGGGTGTCGTCCATCCCCTTGGTCTGGTCGGGGTCGTGGCTGATCGCCGCGGCGATGGCGAAGCCGCCCGCGGTGGCGAACACGGCACCGCGCGCCGAGCCGCCGAACACTCCGGTGAAGTCCACCGCGCGGCGCACCTTCTTCGACATCTCCGCCATCCTCAGGTGCTTGTGGTACTTCCGCATGATGGCCCGGACCGCGATCCAGATACCGGCACCGGCGACCCCCGCACCGCCGATGGCGACGATCCACTGGCCTCCGGGCCAGCCCAGCGCCATGGCGGTGACGTCCTGGGACCGCTCGTCGGACGAACCGCTGCCGCTGTCGGAGTCGCCTGCGGCGAAGGAGAGGACGGAGTAGGCGACGAAGCAGTAGAAGACGAAGCGTCCCCCGGCCATGGCCCGCTTGGTCGGCTTGTCGCCGTCGGGGCCGGCCGAGCCGAAGAGGGCCTCGGACAGCCGCCAGAGCGCCATGCCCACCAGGGCTATGCCCAGCAGCCACAACACGATCTTGCCGAACGGCTTCTCGGCTATCTCCGCGATCGCGCCACCCCGGTCCGCCTGCTTGCCGCCGCCTCCGGAGAGCGCGATCTGCAGGGCGAGGGCGCCCACGAGGACGTAGATGACTCCGCGGGCGCCGAACCCGGCACGGGCTCCGACCTCCACGGCGGTGCTGTTGGCGGCTCGCTGTGCCTGGCCGCGCCCCTGAGCTGCTGCTGAACGGGTATTCATGTCATGCCGGTTGCCCCGGTCCGGCGGATCAACTCCTGCCGGGTCAGGGCGGGGCCGCGGGGTCAGGGCCCGTGGACCCCGCGACGAGGGCGCATCCGCGGAATGCGCTCCGGGCAGACAAACAATCCGCACACCTTCCCATAAACGCGCGAATTACTTCTCCGCCGGTCGACTCATAGTCAACCGATCAACAGTTTCCGACAGCGGACAGTGAATTTCTTCTGCTCACGACAGAAAAGATTGTCCCGACTATCGTGAAGCATGTTGCTCCGCCGGTCCCGACGCGTCGGTTCTGCGTCGAAACCGACCACACCCGCACGTGGAGCGGGCGGTGGGCGCCGGGGCAGCGACGCCGACCTCCCCCTTGAGCTTTTCCGGCGACGCTTTCCCAGGCCTCACGAAATCGCCCGCCCAATTCTCTCTCCAGGGCTCTGCATTTGACCCGGAACCCCTTCTATGGGCTACTGGTTCCACGGCCTCCTATGACCGTACGGCGCGAATATCCCACCCCCACCCGCCGGAGGAGACACCATGACCATCACCCGCCTTCAGCGCACCGTCGCGGCCGCCGCCGCGCTCGCCCTGCCCGCCTCCATCGCGTTCTTCGCGCCGCAGGCGCAGGCGCAGGCTCCGGCTGAACCGTTCGGTCCGGCTTGCGCGTCCGTCCCCAAGGAGGGGGCGGGTAGCCTTGAGGGCATGGCGAAGGATCCGGTCGCCACCGCCGCCTCCAACAACCCCGAACTCTCCACCCTCGTCAGCGCCCTCCAGAAGGCCGGCCTGGTGGACACCCTCAACAACGCCAAGAACATCACGGTGTTCGCGCCGACGAACGACGCCTTCAAGAAGATCCCGCAGGCCGACCTCAACGCGCTCCTCAACAACAAGGAGGAGCTCACCAAGGTGCTGACGTACCACGTGGTGGGCGAGAAGCTCACGACGAAGCAGCTCGAGGACGGCACCTACAAGACCCTTCAGGGCACCGATCTCACGGTGAAGGGGTCCGGTTCCGACTTCACGGTGAACGACTCCTCGAAGATCGTCTGTGGCAATGTGCCGACGGCCAACGCCACGGTCAACCTGGTCGACACGGTGCTCATGCCGACGTCGTGACCGCAGCCGGGCAGCCGTCGTGACGGCGCCCACGAGGCAGGGCCGGTGCCCGGACCGCGTGACGGTCCGGGCACCGGCCCTCTGCGTGGGTTCTATACGCTGAGTACGTGACCAGCGCTGACAGCCGACAGACCCGGAGCGGCGCCTCGGACCCCGCCGCTCCCCCGGAACCCGGGCCCACGGCCGATCTCCAGGCGTTCGCGGTCGAACTCCGCCGGATGAACGGCGAGATCAACCGGATGACCCACGGCTTCGCGGCGCACCAGCAGCTCCACCCCACGGATGTCTCCGCCCTGGCGGCCATCCTCGACGCGCCCGCCCCTCTGACGCCGGGCGCGCTGCGCGAGCATCTGGGGCTCACGTCGGGCGCGGTGACCGCCTGCCTCGACCGGCTGGAGCGGGCCGGACACATCCGGCGGGCCCGCGAGAGCGCCGATCGCCGGGTGGTGCACATCCACTACGAGGCGAGCGCCCGGATGGCCGCCCGCGACTACTTCATGCCGCTCGCCGAGGCCACGGCCCGGGCGCGGGCACGCTTCGGCGAGGCGGAGCTCACGACCGTCCTGCGCTTCCTCGCGGCGATGAACGAGGAGCTGTCCGAGGCTCCCCCGGCTGGCCACTGAGCCCTTTCGACGCGCCACGCGACGGTCTGTCCGGCCGCCGCACCGTCCGCACTCTCCGCGGCGGGGCGCTGAGGTTTTCCCCCGCCGGCCGCATCCATGAGGGGACGGCCCGCCGAATCCCTCCCCGTACGCTCCCCGGCATGTGCCCTAGAGGAGGCCCGGCCGACTCCCGGCACGAGGCCTCCGCTAATGTATTTCAACGATTGAGATTGTTCACCGTTGAGGCACTTCTCGCACCCCGGGAGAGGCATGTTCACCCCTGCACGGTCGGCCCGCTGGCTGATCCCTGTCGTCCTGCTGATCGCCTGGTTCGGTATCGGCGGCGGGCTCGGTCCGTACGCGGGCAAGCTCGGCGAGGTCGCCACCAACGACCAGGCATCCTTCCTGCCCCAGAATGCCGAGTCCACGCAAGTCATCGACGCGCAGAAGGCGTTCCAGCAGGACGAGAGCCTCCCCGTCATCCTCGTATGGACGTCGAAGGACGAGGGCACTCCGGTGGGCGAGGCCCAGCGGGAAGCGGCCACCGGCGCTCTGGCCTCGCTCGCGGGCACCGAGGGCGTCGTGGGGAAGGCGTCCCCCGCGCTGCCCTCCGAGGACGGCCTCGCGCTCCAGGGCATCGTGCAGCTGAGCCCCGGCCTCGGGGACGAGCTGCCGACGGTGCTGGCGGAGGTCGAGAAGGCCGGTGCGGGCGTACCCGGCACCACCGTGCAGCTCGCGGGCCCCGCCGCGAGTCAGGCCGATCTCTCCGACGCCTTCGCGGGCATCGACGGGCTGCTCCTCGGGGTGGCCCTGATCACCGTGCTGGTCATCCTGCTGCTGGTGTACCGCAGTGTGCTGCTGCCCTTCCTCATCATCCTGGGTGCGGTCTTCGCCCTGGGACTGGCCTGCGCGATCGTCTATGTGCTCGCCGACCACGACATCGTGCGGGTGGACGGCCAGGTACAGGGCATCCTGTCGATCCTGGTGATCGGCGCCGCGACGGACTACGCACTGCTGCTGACCGCCCGCTTCCGGGAGGAACTGGCCGTCCAGGGCGACCGGTTCGCCGCGATGCGGGTGGCACTGCGTGAGTCCTTCGGCCCGATCACGGCCAGCGCCGCGACGGTGGCCGTGGGGCTGCTCGCCCTGCTGCTCAGCGACCTCACCAACAACCGGGCGCTCGGTCCGGTGGGCGCGATCGGCATCGTCTGCTCGGTCCTGAGCGCCCTCACCTTCCTGCCCGCCGCCCTGGTGCTGCTGGGCCGCAGGGCGTACTGGCCGGCGAAGCCCAAACCGGCCGAGGACGGGATCGGCGGCCACGGCATCTGGAGCAAGGTCGCCGCACTGGTCGACCGGGCTCCCCGCAAGGTCTGGGCGATCACTCTCGGCGTCCTGATCGCCTGTGCCGCGTTCGCCCCCACGCTCACCTCCAAGGGCGTGCCGCTGGACGAGATCTTCGTCAACGACGCCCCGTCCGTGGCCGCCCAGCAGACGCTGGGCGAGCACTTCCCCGGCGGCTCCGGCAACCCGGCGGTGATCATCGCGGCGGCCGACAGGCTGGACCAGGTGAGCGAGGCCGCGAGCCGCACCGACGGGGTGGCCTCGGTCGCCCCGGTGAGCGAGGGCGGCCGGCCCGGCGGCGAGCCCTTGATCGTCGACGGCAAGGTACGGATCGACGCGACCCTGAAGGCGGCGGCCGACAGCGACGCCGCCAAGGAGACGGTCGCCGCCCTGCGCGAGGCGGTGCACGAGGTGCCGGGCTCGGACGCCCTGGTCGGCGGCTACACGGCGCAGCAGTACGACACCCAGCGCACGGCCGAGGACGACCGGACGCTGATCGTGCCGGTGGTGCTGGCGATCATCCTGGTGATCCTGGTCTTCCTGCTCCGTTCGCTGCTGATGCCCGTGCTGCTGGTGACCACGGTCGCGCTGAACTTCCTGGCCACGCTGGGGATCTCGTCGCTGGTCTTCACCCATGTGTTCGGCTTCAGCGGTACGGATTCCTCGGTGCCGCTGTACGGGTTCGTGTTCCTGGTCGCCCTCGGCGTCGACTACAACATCTTCCTGATGTCCCGGGTCCGCGAGGAGTCCTTGCGGCACGGCACCCGGGAGGGCATCCTGCGCGGGCTGACCACGACCGGCGGGGTCATCACGTCGGCCGGGGTCGTCCTCGCGGCCACGTTCGCCGCCCTGGGCGTCATTCCGCTGGCGTTCCTCGTCCAGATCGCCTTCATCGTCGCCTTCGGTGTCCTGCTGGACACCCTGGTCGTCCGCTCGCTCCTCGTCCCGGCGCTGGTGCGGGACATCGGGCCGAAGGCGTGGTGGCCGGGGGTGCTGAGCCGCGAGAGCGCGGACGGTCAGCGCGGAGCGACGCCGGGGGCCGTGGGGCGGTAGGCGCTCAACGCCCAGATCACGAAGATGTCCACCCCGATCATGAGCACCGACCACACCGGCGCGTAGGGCAGGAAGAGGAACTGCGCGAACAGGGCGAGGGAGGCGAAGACGATACCGGCCACCCGGGCCCATCCCGCGCCCTTGAGGAGCCCGGCGCCGGTGATCGCGGCGCAGACGCCGAGCACCAGGTGGATCCAGCCCCAGCTGGTGAGGCTGAACCGGTAGAGGTAGTCGCCGACGGTGCCGTAGACGTCGCTGTCACCCAGGGCCGCGATGCCCTGGAGCGCCGCGACGACACCCTGGCAGAGCATCAGCACCCCGGCGAACAGCACCCCTCCGGTGACCCAGGCGCTCCCCGGGTCGGGCACCGGAGGAGGACCGGAGGAACCGTCGTACAGCCGCGGGTCCTCGCTCATCGCGCTGTCTCCCGCTCCTCGTCGGCCTGCCCCTTGGCGCGCTTGCCGACCACCGCGGCAGCGGCGGCCGCGCTGCCCGCGAAGGCGAGGGCGACCATCCAGGGCCGGTCGAAGATGTGGCACGTGACGTGGTCCACCGAGTAGCGGCCGGGGCCGGTCAGCCCGATGGCGGCCGCGGTGAAGCCGAGGAACGCCGGGTACTCGTAGCCGCCGCCCTGCGCGAAGAAGCCCGCGGGCGCGTGCACGGCCACCGCTCCGGCCATCGCCCCGGCGGCCGCGGCCCCGGCGGCGGGGGTGGCGAGCCCGAGGGCCAGCAGCGCCCCGCCGCCCGCCTCGCCGAGACCGGCCGCCACGGCGCTGTGCTTGGGCGGATGGAAGCCCATGGCTTCCATCGCGGCCGTGGTGCCCTGGATACCTCCGCCGCCGAACCAGCCGGCCAGCTTCTGGCTGCCGTGGGCGGCGAGCACCGCGCCGGTACCGACGCGCAGGGCGAGCAGGCCGAGATCACGCCGGTTGACGCAGACCATGGGAACTCCCGGGGTGAGGGGTTTGGCTGTGGATCCCACTCTCGTCGGCCGGTGCGGGGCGGGCCCGGCCGAGTACGCCGAACGGGTCACGGGCCGGGCGCCACAAGGCCGGGCGGGAGGGGCGGGCATGCGACGCAGATCATTGTGCAACTTGTTGCATAGGCGCATCGCCGTGGTCTACAACTGACGCGACGACCCTGTGCGGAGGAGACCCGGATGAGCCTGTACCCGACCTTGCTGAGCCCGCTGGACCTCGGGTTCACCACCCTCCCCAACCGGGTGCTCATGGGTCCATGCACATCGGCCTGGAGGAGGCAGAGCGCGGCTTCGAGCGGATGGCGGCCTTCTACGCGGAGCGCGCCCGGGGCGGTGTCGGTCTGATGGTCACCGGCGGCATCGCCCCCAGCGAGCGGGCCTGCTCCTTCCCCGGCGGGGCGAAGATGACGACCGAGGCGGAGGCGGAGCAGCACCGGGAGATCACCTCGGCGGTCCATGCGGCGGGCGGCCGGATCGCGATGCAGATCCTGCACTTCGGACGGTACGCACACCACCCGGACCTGGTGGCACCGAGCGCGCTCAAGGCGCCCATCAGCGGGTTCACCCCGAACGCCCTGACGGACGCCGAGGTCGAGGAGACCGTCGAGGAGTTCGCCCGGGCGGCGGAGCTGGCACAGCTCGCCGGGTACGACGGCGTCGAGATCATGGGGTCCGAGGGCTACCTGATCAACGAGTTCATCGTCTCCGCCACCAACCACCGCACCGACCGCTGGGGCGGCTCGTACGAGAACCGCATCCGGTTCCCCGTCGAGATCGTGCGCCGGGTGCGCGAGCGGGTCGGCAGCGACTTCATCCTGATCTACCGCCTCTCCATGCTGGACCTGGTGCCGGGCGGCTCCACACTGGAGGAGGTCGTGACGCTGGCCAAGGAGATCGAGGCGGCGGGCGCGACGATCATCAACACCGGCATCGGCTGGCACGAGGCGCGCATCCCCACCATCGCCACCTCCGTGCCGCGCGCGGCCTTCACCTGGGTGACCGAGAAGGTGCGCGGGGCCGTCTCCGTACCGCTGGTGACGAGCAACCGCATCAACACCCCCGAGGTCGCCGAGGAGGTCCTCGCCTCGGGCCGGGCGGACATGGTCTCGATGGCGCGGCCCTTCCTCGCCGATCCGGAGTTCGTCGCCAAGGCGGCGGCGGGCCGGGCGGACGCGATCAACACCTGCATCGGCTGCAACCAGGCCTGCCTGGACCACATCTTCAGCCTCCAGATCACCTCCTGCCTGGTCAACCCGCGCGCCTGCCATGAGACCGAGCTGGTCCTGAGCCCCACCCGGACCCGCAAACGCGTCGCCGTGGTCGGTGCCGGTCCGGCGGGCCTCGCCTGCTCGGTGACGGCGGCCGAGCGGGGGCACGCGGTGACGCTGTTCGACTCGGCGGACGAGATCGGCGGGCAGCTCAACGTGGCCCGCCGGGTGCCGGGCAAGGAAGAGTTCAACGAGACCCTGCGCTACTTCCGTACGCGACTGGCCGAGCTGGACGTCGAGGTGCGCCTGTCCACCTGGGCGGACGCCGGAACGCTGGACGGCTTCGACGAGATCGTGCTCGCCACCGGGGTGGAGCCGCGCATCCCCGCGATCCCCGGCACGGACCACCCCGATGTGGTCAGCTATCTGGACGTGCTGCGGGACGGGGTTCCGGTCGGCGACCGGGTCGCGATCGTGGGCGCGGGCGGCATCGGCTTCGACGTCGCGGAGTTCCTCACCGACGGCGGCGACGCGGCGAGCCTGGACGCGGAGACGTTCTTCCGGCAGTGGGGCGTGGACACGGCCTACGAGGAGCGCGGCGGCCTGCGCGCCCCCGAGCGCCTCAAGACGCCCCGTACCGTCCACCTCGTCCAGCGCAAGACCACCAAGGTCGGAGCGGGCCTCGGCAAGACGACCGGCTGGATCCACCGCACCGAACTGCGCCACCGGGGCGTCGAGATGATCGCCGGCGCCTCCTACGACCTCATCGACGACGAAGGCCTCCACCTCACCATCGACGGCGAGCGGCGGGTGCTGGCGGTGGACACCGTGGTGCTCTGCGCGGGCCAGGAACCGCGCCGCGAGCTGTACGAGGAGCTGCGCGCGGCGGGCGGCCCGGTCCATCTGATCGGCGGCGCGGACGTGGCGGCCGAGCTGGACGCGAAGCGGGCGATCCGCCAGGGCACGGAGCTGGCCGCGGCGCTGTGAGTACGCGTCCTGCTGTGAGCCCGTTCTTGGCTGTGAGTACGCGTCCCGCTGTGCGCTCCCGTCCTTAGGATGCACGTCATGTCACTGCCGCACGCGATTCTCACCGCCCTGCTGGAGAAGCCGTCCTCCGGTCTGGAGCTGACCCGCAGGTTCGACCGGTCGATCGGCTACTTCTGGTCCTCCACGCACCAGCAGATCTATCGCGAGCTGGGAAGACTGGAGCAGGCGGGACGGATCAGGGCGCTGCCCGCGACGGCTCCGGCCCGGGGGCAGAAGAAGGAGTACGAGGTGCTGCCCGCCGGCCGCGAGGAGTTGGCGGCCTGGGTGGCGTCCCCCGAGGACCCGCGCCCGGTGCGCGATCCGCTGCTCCTGCGGATGCGGGCTGCGGCGGTCGTCGGGGTGAACGGGATGGGGGCGGAGCTGCGCCGCCATCTGGCTTTGCACGAGCGGCAGTTGGCGGAGTACCGCGCGATCGAGGAGCGGGACTTCACTCCGGCGCCCGAGGCCGACGCGGACCGGCTGCGCCATCTGGTGCTGCGGGGCGGCATCGATCTGGAGACGTTCTGGATCAGCTGGCTGACGCGCGCCACCGGTGACCTGGACGACTGAGCGTCGCGGGTGGGGCCGCCGGGTCGCGCTACGGGCGGGAGCCGAGGGCTGCGCGTAGCCGGAGGCGGCCGTTCGTTCGGATGGGGCCGAAAGCCGCGCGTGACGGGCGGGGCGGAAGGCCGTGCGTTACGGCGCCGCCGACGGCCGCCCGTCGCGGGGAGCGGCCCGCGCGTGACGGCCCGGAGCCGACGGCCGCCCGTGGCCGGGGCCGCTCGTCACGGGTGGGGGCGGCCGCCCGCCGGTACGGCGAAGGGTTCCGCGCCGAGCTCTGTGGCGTCCACACGCCGTGGGCTGCCGATGACCACCCGGGAACGGACCGGGCCCACCACCGGCTCAGCGGCCGCGACCACGTCACCCGGGTCCGCGCGGCGCGCCTGGGCCCGGCTCAGCAGGATCACCCCGCGTACGGCGGCGGCCGTACCGAGCAGCGCCAGGACCAGGCTGACGGGCCCGCTCTGGAGGCGTTCGCCGAGGAGGGCCAGGCCGATCGCGGCGGCGGCCACCGGGTTGGCGAGGGTGACGACGGCGAGCGGCGCGCCGAGGCCGCCCCGGTAGGCGGTCTGCGACAGCAGCAGGCCGCCCATCGCGAAGGCGGAGACGAGCAGCGCCACCGTCAGCAGCCGCCAGCTGAACAGCGGGCCGCCGGAGTGGTCGGTGACGGCGACCGTCAGGGTCTGGGTCAGCGCGGAGGCGACGCCCGACGTGATGCCGGAGGCCGCCGCGTGCCGCAGCCCCGGCCGGGCGCCCGGCCGGCTGAGCCCGGCGACGACCGCCATGGTGGCGGCGCCGACGCCGAGGGCCTCGGGAAGGGTGAGGGTCTCGTGCGGGGCGGAGCCGCCCGCCGTCAGGAGCAGCGCGCCGAGGCCGAGCAGGGTGAGGACCGTGCCCCGCCACTCGGTGCGCCCGACCCGGCGTCCGGCGGCGCGCGCGCCGAGCGGTACGGCGGCGACGAGCGTGAGCGCGCCGAGCGGCTGGACGAGGGTGAGCGGGCCGTAGTTGAGCGCGGCGACATGGAGGAGCGCTCCCCCGGCGTTGAGGCCGACCGCCGACCACCAGGCGCCCCGGCCGAGCAGGCGCAGAACACCGGTGGAGGGCTCGGTGCGCCCGGCCAGCCGGGACTGGGCGACGGCGGCGGCCGCGTAGGCACCGGCGGAGACGAGGGAGAGCGCGACGGCGATCAGCGTGGCGTTCATCGGCCGGCTCCGGACCCGGCGGGGGTGCGTGCGGGGTGCGCGTCCCCGACGACGTACGGCTCAGTCCCCGCACCGGCACCGGGGGCGGGGGCGTACGAGCGCACCGTCGCACCCGCGCCCGGGACGGCGTAGGCCGGTACGCGCGCACCCTCTCCGCGCACCACACCGGCGCCCGCCGTCCACGGCAGGTGCGCCGGTACGTCACGGGCCGCGAGGGGCAACCGGAGCGCGGCGAGCGCCACCGCGAGCAACGCCACGACCACGATCGCGTCCAGCCAGTAGTGGTTGGCGGTGCCCACGACGACGAGCAGCGTGACCGCCGGGTGCAGCAGCCAGAGCCAGCGCCACCGGGAGCGGGTGGCGACGATCAGCCCGACGGCCACCATCACGGCCCAGCCGACGTGCAGCGAGGGCATCGCGGCGAACTGGTTGGCCATCGTGTCGGTCGCGGGCGTGGCGCCGTACACCGTCGGCCCGTAGACCTGGCCGGTGTCGACCAGCGCGGCGGCCGGGAGCATCCGGGGCGGGGCGAGCGGGAGGAGCAGGTGGAGCGCGAGGGCGGAGCCGGTGAGCACCGCGAGGACGCGCCGCGACCAGAGGTAGTGGAGCGGGCGGCGCCAGTAGAGCCAGACCAGGAAGAGGACCGTGGCGGGGAAGTGCACGGTGGCGTAGTACGTGTTCGCGGCGTGGATCAGTGTCCGGCTGTGCAGCAGCACACCCTGGACGACACCTTCGCCCGGGAGGTGCAGCCCTCGTTCGAGGTCCCAGACGTGCCCGGCGTTGCGGAACGCCTCCTCGACGTGGCCGTTGGCCGCCCGGCGGCCGAACTTGTAGGCCAGGAAGAGTCCGGCCACGAGAAGGAACTCGCGGACGAGGGGCGGTCGGGCACGTATGTCCGGCTCCTGGTCCGTGGGCTCGGTGCGGGCGTACGTCACCCGGTGCCCCCTTGGATGCGAAGCGGTGTCAGGACGGCATGGCGAACCCATGCCGAATCGATACGCCAGTGTACCGATACGTCGGCGTATCGGTACACGCACGTATCGGTACACTGGCGTACCGAGAGCCTCGCCGCACCGCCGCAGGAGGGACCGTCCATGCCGTCGCCCGATTCCGTACAGGAGTCAGCCCTCGCTTCCCGCCGGTCGAAGATCACGCCGGAGCGCGCGCAGGAGCTCTACACGGCGGTGCTGGACCTCCTGCGGGAGAGCGGTTACGAGTCGCTGACCATGGAGGGCGTCGCCGCCCGCACGCGGTGCGGCAAGTCGACGCTGTACCGGCAGTGGGGATCGAAGCCGGAGCTGGTCGTGGCCGCGCTGCACGGCACCCGGCGGATGCGACTGCCGGACATCGACACCGGGACGCTGGCCGGGGACCTCCTGGAGGCGGCCCGGGCGATCGGCGAGGCTTCGGAGCGTGACACCCCGCTGATGCACGCGCTCAGCCATGCGGCGCTCCAGAGCCCCGAGCTGCTGTGCGCCCTGCGCGAGGCGCTGATCGTGCCGGAGATCGCGGCGATCGACGCGATGGTCCGGCGGGCCCAGGCCCGCGGCGAGATCGCGGCGGACCTGCCGGGCGCGGAGTACGTGGCGGCCCAGCTGCTCGGCGTGATGCGTGCGCGGCCGCTGCTGGAGGGGCGGTACGCGGACGCGGCATACCTCACCGGGTTCGTCGAGAAGGCGATCCTGCCCGGACTCGGACTCACGGCGGGGACGCCGGAGCCCTGACAGACACGGACTCGGGTACGCCCGGGACCGGAGAGACACGGACTCGGATACGCCCGGGTCCTGACAGACGTGGACCGTCCGTCCCAGCGGATGGGGGCGGTCCACCCGGCGCCGCACCGTGGGGACGGGGGCGGCGCAACGCCCGGCCGGCCGGTGAACTCTTCGGAGCTCACCGGCCGCCCGTGTTTCCGGGCAGTCGCCGGCCCGCTGTCACCCATGACAAGCGATTGGTAGATTCCGCGTCCACGCACGCGGGAGGCGGACCATGGAGCTGGGCAATCCGATCGACTTCAACGGGCGGGTGGCGATCGTCACCGGCGGCACCCAGGGCATCGGTGCCGTGATCGCGGAGGCCTTCCTCGCGGCGGGCGCGGAGGTCATGGTCTGCGCCCGCACCACCCCTGCCGCACTGCCGTCCTCCGGCGGCCGGCACGCCGCCTTCCACCCCACGGACGTCCGGGACCCGGCGGCGGCAGCCCGACTGGTGGCCGCCACAGCCGAAGAGTTCGGCCGACTCGACATCCTCGTCAACAACGCCGGCGGCTCCCCCGACGCCGACGCGGCCACCGTCTCCCCCCGCTTCGTCGAGAAGGTCGTCGCCCTCAATCTCCTCGCCCCCTTCTACGTGGCCCAGGCCGCCAACCTGGCCATGCGGGAACAGCCCGAGGGCGGCTGCGTGATCAACATCGGCAGCGTCTCGGCCCATGACCCGCAGCCGGGCACCGCCGCCTACTCGGCGGCGAAGGCGGGACTGCTCGGCCTCACCCGGGCCCTGGCCCTGGAGTGGGCGCCGAAGGTCCGGGTGAACCACATCACCGCGGGGCTCATCCGCACCGCGAGCGCCGCCGAGCTCTACGGCGAGGACTCGGGCGCCACGGTGGCGGGCATCGTCCCGATGCGGCGGCTGGCGGTTCCGGCGGACGTGGCGCACGCCTGCCTCTGGCTCGCCGGGCCGCATTCCTCGTACGTCAACGGGGCCGACCTGGCCGTGCACGGCGGTGGCGAGATCCCGGCCAGGGACCTGGCCCGCAGGAACACCGGCCCAGCCCCCTTCTCGTCACCTTGACCATATAGGCCATCACCCTTAATCGTCGCAGTGACGAGATCACGTACGAGTCCGCGTACGAGCCCTAGGGGACCCCATGGCCGACATCACCCGCCGCTTCGGCTGGCGCCATCTGCGCTCCGCGCCCACCGCCCACATCCGCCACCACAAGCGCGGCGAGCTCGCCCACGACGGGCGTGGCCTCAGCTTCTGGTACCGGTCGCTGTCGGCGGCGCTCTCCGAGGTGCCGGTCGACGACCGGGAGCTGGCCATGGCGTTCCACGCCCGTACGGCGGACTTCCAGGACGTCACCGTGCAGGCCACCGTCACCTACCGGGTCAGCGACCCGGCCCTGGCGGCCGACCGGCTGGACTTCTCCGTGGACCCGGACACCGGGAGCTGGCGCAGTGCGCCCCTGGAGCAGATCGCCACCCTGCTCACCGAGACCGCGCAGCAGCACACGCTGGACGTCCTGGCCCGTACCCCGCTCGCGCAGGCCCTGGTGGACGGGGTCGCCTCGGTACGGGAACGGGTCGCCACCGGCCTCGCCGCCGAGCCGCGACTGCCCGCCACCGGCATCGACGTGGTCGCCGTGCGGGTCGTCGCGATCCGCCCCGAGGCCGAGGTGGAGCGCGCCCTGCGCACCCCGGCACGTGAGCAGATCCAGCAGGAGGCGGACCGGGCCACCTACGAGCGGCGGGCGGTGGCCGTGGAGCGCGAGCGCGCCATCGCCGAGAACGAGCTGGCGAGCCAGATCGAACTGGCCCGGCGCGAAGAACAGCTGGTCGACCAGCGCGGCACCAACGCGCGCCGGGAGGCGGAGGAGAAGGCCGCGGCCGACGGCGTACGGACGGAGGCCGAGGCGTCCCGCAAGGTGCGGCTGGCCCGGGCGGACGCCGAGGCGGCACGCGAGACGGGTTCGGCGCGCGCCGAGGCCCAGGCCGCCTGGCTGCGGGTGCACGGCGAGGTCGACCCGGCCACGCTGCACGCCCTGGCGGCGACCCGGCTCGCGGAGAACGTGCCGCGCATCGAGAGCCTCACCCTCTCCCCCGACATCCTCACCGGGCTCCTCGCCAAGCTCGGCCGCGCGGAGGGCGGTGCGGGAGCGTGAGCCTGGCGCCGCGGGCGGTGCTCGTCCACCGCAGGACGGAGTACGAGGAGCTGCTCGCCCGGCACGGCACACACGGGCAGGCCGCGTTCTTCCTGTCCAGCCGGGGCCGCGCGATCGACGAGGTGGCCCGGCGCCATGAACGTACGCGGCAGGCCCTGCGGGACGTGGCGGCGGCCGTGCCGCTGACCTGGCGCTCCACCCGGGTGGAGCGGGCGGATCTGGACCGGTTCCTGTTCGCCCCCGAGGACGTGGTGGTCGTGGTGGGCCAGGACGGGCTGGTCGCCAACGCCGCAAAGTACCTGTCCGGGCAGCCGGTGGTGGGCATCGACACCGACCCCGGGCGCAACCCCGGTGTCCTGGTCCGCCACCGCTGCGCCGACGCGGCGGCCCTGCTCCGCGCGGCGACGGCCGCCGGGTCCGCCGTCGACGCGCTGACCATGGTCGAGGCGGTCGCCGACGACACGCAGCGGCTGCTCGCGCTCAACGAGATCTACCTGGGCCCGCCCGGCCACCAGACGGCCCGCTACCGCCTGGGCCCCGACGGCGATCCGGCCCCCGGCGAGGCGCAGGCCTCCTCCGGGGTCCTGGTCGGCACGGGCACCGGTGCCACCGGCTGGCTGCGCTCGCTCTGGCTGGAGCGCGGCAGCACCACCCCGCTGCCCGCGCCGAGCGACCCCCGGCTCCTCTGGTTCGTCCGCGAGGCCTGGCCCTCACCCGCCACCGGCACCTCGCTGGTCTCCGGCGAACTGGGCCCGCGTCAGGGGCTGCGGCTGACCGTGGAGTCGGACCGGATCGTGGTCTTCGGGGACGGGATGGAGTCGGACGCGCTGGAGCTGACCTGGGGTCAGAGCGTACGGCTGGGCATCTCGGCGACCGCGCTGCGGCTGGTGGTCTGAGCGGGGCCGGGGCCTGGATGTCGTTACGGTGTTCCGTACCCGACGGCCCCGTAGAAGCCCCCCGGAGAGCGGAGATCCAGCACCATGCCCACCGAGACCCCCGATTCCCTCACCGGCCCCGCCCGCAACACGCGTCCGCCCACGGCACAGGCGGCCCTCGGGGTCGGCGTGATCGTCGAGGACGGCCGGGGACGCGTGCTGCTGGGGCGCCACCACAGCGGTACCTGGGAGCTGCCCGGCGGCAAGGTCGACCCGACGCACGAGTCGGTCGCGGCGGCCGCCGCGCGTGAGCTGCGCGAGGAGACCGGTCTCACCGTGGACGAGGGCGCGGTGGACGTCTTCGCGATGCTCCACGACGTGATCGGCGGGATCAACCGGATCAGCATGGGCGCTCTCGTACGCCTGAACTCCGGGCTGCCCGAGGTCACCGAGCCACACCTGATCAGCGCCTGGCGGTGGACCGCCCCCGAGGAGCTGCCCGCACCGCTGTTCGACCCGTCGGCTCAGATCCTGGCGGCTTGGCGCCCGGACCTCGGCCTCACCCACCCGCCCGCGCACCTGCTGCGGATCACCGGCGCCGAGGAGCCCTCGGGGCGGTGAGGGGCCGCGGAGCCTGTGAAGAGCCCACCGGGCCGATGGGCTTCATCGTCGGCGGCCCGGTCAGCGCGATGCCTCCCGGTCCCGCAGCAGCCTGGTGATCTGCTGGACGATCTCCTTGTCGCTCGCGGCGGCTCCGGCCTTGCCGGAAACGAGGTCGTGGAGCCGTTCGGTGGTCAGGAAGTCGTAGGCGCGCTCCGCCTCCCGGCCGGGCACCTTGTCGTACTGTTCGGAGGCCCGGAATCCGACGGTCAGGTCGACGGCCTTGGCGATGAGCCACGTCAGGACGAACGAGAACGCCATCACGGCGACGATCGCCACGAGCTGTTTGCCGAGCAGAGCCCAGCCACCGCCCTCGAGAAGCCCCTTCTGGCCGCTGATCCGCGCGGTCGCGAACAGGCCGACCATGATCAGCCCGATCAAGCCGCCCACACCGTGCACACCGACCACATCGAGGGTGTCGTCGATGCCGAAGCGGTACTTGAGGGTGACCGCGAAGGCGCTCACCGCGCCCACGACCAGGCCGGTGACGACCGCGCCCAGGGTGTTGATCTCACCGCAGGCAGGCGTGATGGCCACCATGCCCGCTACGGCGGACGAGACGACGCCCATCGTGCTGATGCTCCCGGTGCGCCACTTCTCGACCAGCGGCCAGGTCACCATGGCGCCCGCGGCGCCCAGCTGCGTGTTGAGGAAGGCAGCTGCGGCGGTCCCCTGGTCGGTCAGTGCGGAGCCCGAGTTGAACCCGAACCAGCCGAACCAGAGGAGCCCCGCACCGATGACGACCAGCGGGATGTTGTTGGGCCGGTCCTCGCGGCGCGCGAAGTCGCGGGGCGCCCGCAGCACCAGGGCCACGGCCAGACCGGCGACCCCGGAGTTGAGTTCCACCGGCAGCCCGCCGGCGAAGTCCAGCGCGCCCAGATGCTTGACGATCCAGCCGTCCTCGTCGAACACCCAGTGGGCGAGCGGCACATAGACGATCAGCAGCCACAGGAAGACGAAGACCAGCCAGCCCTTCATCGTGGCGCGGTCGGCGATCGAACCGCTGATCAGGGCCACGGTGATGATCGCGAACCCCATCTGGAACGTGGCGTAGACGTAGGTGGGGATGGAGCCGGTCAGCGTGGTGAGCCCGATGCCGTTCATGAAGGCGTGGTCGAGGTTGCCGATGAGCCCCGCTCCCCCGACATCGGGTCCGAAGGCCAGGGTGTAGCCGACGGCCCACCACACCAGCGTCCCGAAGGCCAGCGCGGCGAAGCTCATCTTGATCATCATCAGGACGTGCTTGGTGCGCACCATGCCGCCGTAGAAGAACGCCAGTGCCGGCGTCATCAGCAGCACCATGGCCGTGGCGGCGAGCAGCCAGGCCGTGTCGCCGGAGTCGTACGCGGGTGGCATCGGTGCGGGTGCGGTGATCATCGGCGGGGTACCTCGCTGAAGGTCTCGACGGAGCGGGGGCGGATGACGGCGCGCGCTACGGCTTGCGCACCGGCGGGGCCGGGCAGCCGGTGAGGAGCCGGTGCACGGCGGACCAGGCCGCCGTCTGCGCGGCGACGACCCGGACGGAACTGTCGTCCAGGAGCCGCAGCCAGGCGCCGCACTCCCGGGGCAGCACACTCACGCCGTACGTGACTCCGTGGCCGGCCACCGCCTCGTGCAGGGCATCGGCGACCTCGGTGGCCGGGGCCCGGTCGGTGACGGCGTAGAGCGAGCTGACGTGGTCGTGCCCGGCGAACACGGCCGGGCCGAGGACCCCGGCCCGGTCCGTGTCCGGGCGTAGCCGCTGGGTGTCCACGGCCAGGAGCGTGCCGTCGGGCCGGCTGATGCGGAGATCGGCGGCGAGCACCCGGTAGGCGTGCCGCTCGCCCCGCGCGAGCCGCCCCGCGGTCACGGTGTCGCCCAGCACGACGGTGGCGCCGGGCGCCACGGTGACCTCGGTGCGCTGGTAGAAGCGCGATCCCGCGAACGGGATCAGGGGGTCCGGCAGGTACTCCACGTAGGAGCCCTCGTCGGCCGTCAGGTGGACCCGCTGGGCGGCGTAGTCGTGTTCCATCCGGAAGACCTTGGTCGCGGCCTGGGTCGTCAGGTGCACCTGGGTGCCGGGGCCGCACCGGAAGTCCATCCGGTAGCGGTCGGCCTGCGCCACCCCGCCCCCGGTGGCCATCAGGCAGACGTAGGTCATGGCGGGCATGGCGGGGTCGGTCCAGAGCGGGCGGATGATCTGGAGTGGCGACTTCTGGTACCGCCGGACCAGTTCGGTGCGCCCGCCCCGGACCGCGAAGCCGAGGTCGAGGATGCCGACCTTGGCCGGGGAGCCGGGGGCGAGCGTGTCCGGCGCGGAACTCAGGGCCGCCACCTCGGGAGGCAGCCGGTCGATGCCGTAGTACCGCTCGTCGAGCCGGTCCGGCCCGTTCGCCGTCGGCAGGGCCGTCATGTCAGATCAGCACCTTGCGGCGGGATTCGAGGAAGCCCGCCACATCGGCCACGCCCTTGCCCGTCAGACAGTCGGTCAGGAGCACCGGGCGGCCCTCCCGGACCCGGTGGGCGTCGGACTCCATGACACCGAGGTCGGTACGGACGTACTGCGCGATGTCCGTCTTGTTGATGACGAGCAGATCCGAGTCGGTGATGCCCGGGCCCCGCTTGCGCGGCATCTTCTCGCCCTCCGCGGTGTCCAGCACGAAGACGAAGACGTCGGCGAGGGCCGGGCTGAACGTCAGGGTGAGGTTGTCGCCGCCGGACTCGTAGAAGAGCGTGTCGGTGTCGGGGAAACGCTCCAGCAGTTCGGCGCCGGCCGCGAGGTTCATCGTCGGGTCGTCGCGGACGGCGGTGTGCGGGCACGCACCGGTCTCGACGCCCACGATCCGCTCCGGTTCCAGGACCCCGGCCAGGGTGCGCCGCACGTGCTGGGCGTCCTCCTGGGTGTAGATGTCGTTCGTGATGACGCAGGGGCGGCGGCCCTCCGCGATCATCAGCGGCACCAGCGCCTCGATGAGCGCGGTCTTGCCGGATCCGACGGGTCCGCCGATACCGATGCGCAGTACGTTGTCGTCCATGGTGCTCCCTGGCTCGCGGGTGGTCGGGGTGGTGGAGCGGATCAGCTGGCGAAGAGCCGGGCCTCGGCCCGTTCGTGACGGCCCGACATGATGTCGGAGGCGTAGGCGGTGGCACCGACGTCGGCGAGTTCGCGCCGCAGCGCGGCCTCGACGGTCCTTTCGATGACGGGCGCCGCCGCGTGGAGCATGGTCTGGGCCCGGCGGTGGTCGGTCAGCCGCAGCCGCAGGGCCGCCCCCGCGAAGCTCGCGCAGAAGGCGAACAGGTCGCAGGCGACGGCCTGGCGGACCGGCACCCCCGTCGCGGCGTAGACGACCCCGGCGGCCACGGCCTGGGTGCCGGGCACCTCACGGCGTACCACCCGGCCGAAGTACGCCTCGATCTCCGGCCGGCCGTAGACCTCGGCGGCGAGGTCGAGAAGCTGTCTGCCGGTCCGGGTGGCGGCCCGGCGCATCTCCTGCCCCAGCTTGGTGGCGAAGAGGTGCTCGTCCACCGCGGCCACGTCCTCCGGCCGTCCCTCCCGGGTGGCGCGGTGGGCGAGCGCCAGCGCGGTGGCGTCGGCGGGGCCGACCCCGTGGAGCAGCAGCGACTCCAGCAGGGCGGGCAGGGTCTCGGGGTCCACCGCCCGCGCCTGGGCGAACCCCTCCAGGCTGTGGGAGAGGGTGTAGAAGCCGCTCGGGAAGGCCGAGTCGGTCAGCTGGAGGCCGACCAGCAGGTGTGCCAGCGGCGTCTCGATCGCCCCGGCGCGCACGTCGGGACCGGATGCCCGCACGCCGGGTCCTGCGGTGTCCCGCTCTTCCTGGTACATCGCCTAGACCAGGAAGTACAGGTGGTTGAGAGGGAGTTCCTCGGCCGGGTCGATGGTGGCGACCTTGCCGTCGAGGGTGACCTTGAAGGTCTCCGGGTCGACCTTGATGTCCGGCAGCGCGTCGTTGCGGACCATGTTGTGCTTGCCGATGGTCCGGGTGCCGCGGACGGGCAGGACCTTGCGTTCCAGGCCGAGTGCGGCCGGAACCCCCGCCGCGATGCCCGCCTGCGACATGAACGTGACGTGTGTGGCCTGCTGCGCCTTGCCGTACTGCCCGAACATGGGGCGGTAGATCACCGGTTGCGGGGTGGGGAGCGAGGCGTTGGGATCGCCCATCTGCGCCCAGGAGATGATGCCGCCCTTGATGACCATCTTGGGCTTGGCGCCGAAGGAGTGGATGGGCCAGAGCACGATGTCGGCGATCTTGCCCTTCTCGATCGACCCCACGTGGTCGGCGATGCCGGTCGCGACGGCGGGGTTGATGGTCACCTTGGCGAGGTAGCGCAGCACCCGCTGGTTGTCGTTGCGCGCCGAGTCGCCCTCCAGCACACCGAGCTTGTCCTTGCAGTGGTGGGCGGTCTGGAAGGCGCGGGTGAACGACTCCCCGACGCGTCCCATGGCCTGGGAGTCGGAGGAGAACATGCTGATCACGCCGAGGTCGTGGAGCACGGTCTCGGCCGCGATGGTCTCGGCGCGGACGCGGCTGTCGGCGAAGGAGACGTCCTCGGGGATGTCGTGGCTGAGGTGGTGGCAGACCATGACCATGTCCAGCAGCTCGTCCACCGAGTTCTTGGTGTACGGGAGGGTCGGATTGGTCGAGGACGGCAGGATGTTCGGCTCGCCCGCCACCCGGAGGATGTCGGGCGCGTGTCCACCGCCCGCGCCCTCGCTGTGGAAGGTGTGGATGGTGCGGCCGTCGATCGCGGAGCGGGTGTCCTCGAAGAACCCGCTCTCGTTGAGGCTGTCGGTGTGGATGGCCACCTGCACGTCGTGCTCGTCCGCGACGTTCAGCGCGTTGTCGATCACGGCGGGGGTGGCCCCCCAGTCCTCGTGGACCTTGAGGGCACAGGCACCGGCGACGACCTGTTCGTTCAGCGCCTCCGGCAGACTCCCGTTGCCCTTGCCCATGATGCCGAGGTTGACCGGGACGCTCTCCGCGGCCTGGAGGAGCCGGGAGATGTTGTACGGGCCCGGGGTGCAGGTGGTCCCGTTCGAGCCGTCCGACGGGCCGGTGCCGCCGCCGATGAGGGTGGTGATGCCGTTGGTGAGGGCCTGTTCGGCCTGTTGCGGGGCGATGAGGTGGACGTGGGTGTCGATGGCGCCCGCCGTGGCGACCAGATGCTCGCCCGCGATGGCCTCGGTGCCGGGGCCGATGATGAGGCCCGCGTCGACCCGGTCCTGGGTCTGCGGGTTGCCGGACTTGCCGATGCCGACGATGAAGCCGTCCTTGATGCCGATGTCGCACTTCACGACGCCGACGACGGGGTCGATGACCACCACATTGGTGATCACGGTGTCGAGTGCCCCCTGCGCGCTGGTGGCCTGCGGATCCGCCGCCATGCCGTCGCGCATGGTCTTGCCGCCGCCGTAGAGGACCTCGTCCCCGTACTGCCCCTCGCTGTAGTCCTTCTCGACCTCGACGACGAGATTGGTGTCACCCAGGTGGAAGCGGTCGCCGACGGTCGGACCGAACATGTCGGTGTACTGCTTGCGCGGCAGGATGGGCATCAGCGCGACCCCTTCTTCTGGGAACTCTTCGGCTTCTTCTGCTGGGAACGCTTCTGGTCGGGCTTCTTCGGCTCGGACTTCTTCCGGTCGGGCTTCCTCGGCTCGGGCTCCTTCTCGTCGGGCTTCTCCGGCTCGGGGGTCTTCTGGTCCTGCGTGCTGTTCTGCGCACCGGCGAAGCCCCGCTCGATCGCCTTGCGGACCGCCTCGACCTTGGCCGGGTGGGAGACGAGGCTGCCGTTGAGCAGGCCGCTGAAGCCGACGAGCCGCCCGGTCCCGGCGTACTCGCACAGCTCCACCTCGCGTGTGCCGCCGGGTTCGACCCGTACGGAGGTGCCCGCCGGGATGTTGAGGTGCATGCCGAGCGCCCGCTGCCGGTCGAACGACAGCGCGGAGTTGACCTCGAAGAAGTGGTAGTGCGATCCGATCTGGATCGCCCGGTCACCGGTGTTCTCGACCGTGAGCCGGACGGTCCGGCGACCGGCGTTGATCTCGATCGGCTCCTCGCCGTACAGGTACTTCTGACGGAAAGTCATGCGGTGCTCCTGATGACGTGTCCCGCGCTGTGGACGTGTGGGCGCCCGTGGTCGTGGGGGTCCACGCCCGGGAGCTGGATGTGTTCATGCCCCTCGCCCGGCGCGTGGGCGTGGTGGTGGCCGTGGTCGTCGCCCGTCGGGTGGCCGTGGTGATGGCCGTGTCCCTCGCCGGGCGGGTGGGTGTGATGGTGGCCGTGGTCGTCGGCGGCGGTGAGGCCGCCCGCGATCCCGTCGTCGTGGTGATCACTCCACCGCCGCCGGGCGTCGGCCACCCGCTCCGCCAGGACCCGGGCCAGTGCGGCCCGGGAGACCGTCGGGCCGGCGGAGGCCACCGTGGTGCCCGGCACGCCGGGCACCACGGCCGGGGCGAACCCGGCGGTCAGCAGCGTCACCTCCGTCGCGCCGAGGAGCCCGCAGCGCCGCACCCCCTCGGCCGGGTCCGGGTCACCGCCGGTGAACGCCACCTCGACGAGCCGATGCGCGCCGTGTCCCCGTACGAGTCGCGCGATCCGGTACAGCTCGGCGTCCTCGAACAGCCCTCCGGCCGGAGCGGTGACGAGCAGGGCCGACATCGCCGGCACCCGGTTCGCCGCCGCCCTCAGCCAGGCGGTCAGATGGCGGTCGGTGCCGAACGGTTCGGCGAGCAGGGTCCCGACGGTCTGTACGGGAGGGAGCGCCCGGAGCGTGCGTGCGGTGTCCGCGACGAGTTCCGGGTCCCGGCCCAGGGTCATCGGGACGACACAGGCCTGTTCTCCCGAGCGCCGCAGACGGGCCAGGGCGCGGATCAGTTCGCGCCCGCCCGTGACGACGAGCACGTCGGGGCCGACGAGATCGCGCAGGGCTTCGCCGTAACCGGCTTCGTGGCCGCACACGGCGACCGGGCGGCAGCGGTCGGCCACGGCTCAGCCGCCGATGGGGTCGTGGCAGGAGACCAGCTTGGTGCCGTCCATGAACGACGCCTCGACCTGGAGCAGGCCGAGCATCTCCCGTACGCCCGGCATGGTGTCGTCCTCGGAGAGGATCTGACGGCCCAGCTCCATGCAGTCCGCGACGCTCCTGCCGTCCCGGGCCGCTTCGAGGATCGCCTCGGTGATCAGCGCGACGGCCTCGCTGTAGTTGAGCTTGAGGCCACGGCCCTGGCGCTTGCGGGCCAGGTCGGCGACCACGTACACCAGCAGCTTGTCGATCTCGCGGGGGGCGAGGTTCATCGTCGGTACCTTCCTGAGGATGTCGTGCCGTGGGGGCGGGGACGGGGCAGGTCAGTCGCTCCGGCGGAGGCGTGGCAGCAAGGGGACGGCGGCCATGAGTGCCCAGGTCGTGAGGATGAACGGCCAGGTGAAGGTGTGGCCGCCGAAAGACTTGAAGAAGGACGTCAGCGACGCGGTGAGGCCCGTGCTGGCGGCGGCTCCGAAGAGCGCGTAGGCGCCGTTGGCGACCGTGCCGCTGAGGAGGACGGCCCCCAGGGCGATGGCGACCAGGACGGCGTTGTATCCGTAGATGCCGTTCCTGATCAGCTCGGTCGGGGCACCGAGGGCCCAGCCGGCCACGATGCCCATGACGCTGCCGGCCGCCGCGAACAGGAGCACCCGCACCCCGGCGCAGGCCAGCCCGGCGAGCATGAGGAGCCCGACGTACCACTCGTCCACCAGGAAGACCTGCGACACGTTGGTGAAGAAGGCGTGCCAGAGGTCGTCCCAGGAGATGGCGGTGTCCCCGGACGTGGGCGACGGGACGGGCTTGGGAGCGTCGTTCCAGATCCGGCTGAAGGAGGGCGCCCCGAGCACCATGACACCCGAGACCAGGCAGAAGGGCGCGGTGAGCGCGGTCAGCCCGAACGGGCTGAGCAGCGTGGTCAGCGACGCGGTGAGCAGCGTACAGATGATCGCGCCGACGACGGCGAGAACGTACGTGGCGGGGTGGTGCCCCAGCGAGATGACCAGCGCGATGCCGGTGAGGCACCCGCTGTAGCCCTGGAGGCCGAGGGCGATGCTGGACCGGTCCACACCCAGGGCGTAGGCGGTGGCCGTGGAGACCAGGGTGCCCAGGGTCGCGAAGAGGCCGATCTCCCAGCCGGCGCTCCACAGTCCGGCGAGGATGAGGAGGCCGGTCCAGACGAGGGGCTGGAGGTCCACCTGCCCCACCCCGCGCACCGAGGCCAGAAGGAAGCCGAAAGGCTCGCGTCTCTGCAGTTTTCCGATGATGTCCGGTTCAGCGACGGGCACGAACAGCTCCGGCGTTCGAGGAGTGGGAAGGGCGATCGGGCCCGTCCCTCCGGCGTGGGTCTGCGCTCAGAAGATGTCCCACCCAGGAGACTCCGGGTTCGCCACTCACGCGACGTTGGACTACGCCGTACGGTGCCGGGCTGCTGATGCGGCTGCCGCTCCAGGCGCGGACGTGGGTGCGGATACGGGCGCAGGCAGAGGCACAGACATAGACATCGGTGCAGATGCGGTCAAAAGTGACCAGGCGTATGAATGAGGGACCATCCGCGCGAACGGAGTTGGCCCCATGGACGATTACCCGCTCCTGAACCTCTTCCTGACCATGCTGTACCTGTTCCTCTGGGTCATGTGGTTCTTCCTGCTGTTCAAGGTGGTGACGGACCTGTTCCGCGACCACACCCTGAACGGCTGGGCCAAGGCGGGCTGGCTGATCTTCGTCATTCTGCTGCCGTACCTGGGCGTGCTGGTCTACCTGATCGTGCGGGGCCGCAGCATGCACGAACGCGACGCCAAGGCGGTCAAGGAGTCGGAGGCGGCCTTCCGGCAGTACGTGAGAGAGGCCGCGGGAACCCCGGGCGGCCCCGGCGGGAGCGACCACGTGAGCGACCTGGCGAAACTGGCGGAGCTCAAGGACAAGGGCGCGCTCAACGACGACGAGTACGAGCGGGCCAAGGCGAAGCTGCTGGCCTGACAGGCATGGTCGGGCCGGAGGGCCGGACGGCCCTCCGGCTTGAGTAGTCCCTCATACCGCGAATGGCCGCAATCCCGCCTCGGCGTTCCCCGCCGTGGATGGACTCACGCCGAATGGCGCAGTGGCACAGGCACGACGGGGACGGGGCGGGTGGCGGTGGGGTTTCGCATTGCCGGGGACGGTGACGAGGACGGTTCGTAGACCTTCCGGACCTCCGGCGCGGGCTGGTCGAGGGCGGTGTTCTTCGGCCTTCACGCGTACGACGAACTCCCCGCCCTCCAAGGTGTCCGGCACCCCCGGCAGAAGGAGGTCTGCGGAGCGCCCTCGTCGCGCCCGCGCAGAGAGAGAGCGAGCGCGCCGCCGCCGCCCGCGAGGAGGGCGACGGCCGCTGCGGCGGCGACGGTCTTCGCACGAGGGGGACTCATCGGCGGCTTCCGTTTGCGGTGAGTCGAGACGTCGTAGCAGCGTCTGCGGGGCTCTCCATGAGGATCCCCGGGCTCGGTTCCCAGGCCGCCGCGCACAGGGACTCGGCGACGGCGGCCGTGTAGCGGGCGGCGGCGAGCCAGTGCGCGGCGAAGCCGTCGGTGTCGGCGGGGAGGAGACGGCCGAAGAGGTCGCGTTCCCGTTGGGCCGCCGAGGCGCAGAGGGCGGTGAGCAGGCCGGCGGCCGTGGGGAGACCCGCGCGCCGCAGGCGGCGGGCCTCGGTGGTGACATCGCCGAGCATGCCGAGGGCGGCGCGGCCCGCCGAGACGGCCTGTTCGACTCTGCGCTCCAGGAGGTGGAGGGGCGAGTCCACGCCGGGGCCGCCGGGCTGGGGCGGGGCAGGACGCACGGGGGCGGCCGGGTCGGGGAGGTCGGCGCGGCGCAGACGGTCGAAGCCGAGGTCGACCGTGCTCTCCCCGGTGGGGTGCGAGCAGGCGAGCAGGGTGAGCCGGGGGTGCGGGGCGGGCACCAGGCGGCCGATGATCCGCAGCCGCGTCCCCGCAGTCGTGGCCAGGAGCATCAGGTTGTCGCGGTGGGCCAGCGCAGGGTCGTCGTCGTCGACGGTGAGGCGTACTCCAACTCCTCCGTCGCACCGCGCAAGCAGACAGGTGCCGCCCGATTCCCTTACCGCCCCCAGCAGTTCGACGTCCAGGAAGAGCAGGTCGCTGCCGCCCCCGTCCGGTTCCGCGTAGCGGGAGACGGATCGCAGGGCGCGGGCGGCCTGTTCGGCCGCCGGTGTCTCCCACAGGGCGGCGAGGGGCGGTTCCGTCCAGGCCGCGCCCCGGGCGGTGACCGCCTTGACGCCTTTCCCGGCGCCCAGCCTGCCGTCCGGGGAGACCGTCGCTCCGGAGACCGCGAGACCGGCCCGGCCCAGCTCCCGGTGGGTGAGGGCGGTGTCCCCGAGGCGCACGGTGCGGTCGGCCACGCCCAGGGCCCGCCCCACCCCGCCGGGTGCCACATCGCCCACCGTGCAGAGCCGGCCGTCAGGTGAGGCGACCCAGGTGCGGGCGCCGCCATGGCCCGAGTCGGTGACCACGGGTTCGGTGAAGAGGCCGTACAGACGGAGGGAGCCCTCGGGGCTGTACGGGCGGCGGGCCCGTCCCCGTACGGCTGCCAGCTCCGCGCCGGAGGCCGTCCCCACGCGGTGCGCGGTGCCCAGGAGTTCGGCCAGGGCGGTGACGAGGTCGGCGGTGCGGTACGAGGGGTCCCCGGCGCGGGCCGCGCGCAGCAGGGTGACGACGGAGAGCGCGGCGGAGGCGACGCGCGGCAGTTGCCGGAGCCGCGCGGTGTGCGCGGCGCGCAGCAGTGCGGCCTGGGCGACGGCACCGGACCCGCCCACACCCGCCTCCAGCACGGCGGCGCCCGCCGACCAGAGGGCAGCGGCCGCCTTGCACTGGGCGGGCGTCGCTTCGTCGGGAGCGGGGGCGGCGTCTCCCGGGGCAGCGGCGGTCGCTGGAGCCAGGTCGTTCGCCGGGGCCGTCGTGAGGGGGGTGGAGCCGGGGGGCGTGAGGGCCGGTTGCGCGGCGGGAGCGGTGCCAGGGGCCGGCTTTCGCGCCGTGGCGGGGGTGGGTTCGAGGGTCGGGTCCGCTGCGGAGCTGGAATCGGGTGCCGCCTCGGGGACAGTTTCGAGGGCCGCGTCGGGAACGGGTTCCGAGGGCAGGTCCGCCGCCGGGGCTGCACAGGCGGCCGCCGCGCGGTGGACGCAGGCCGGGGCGAGGAGGCAGCCGCAGGTGATGGCGTCCACCGCGGCCACCACGCCACCCGGGGCGTGGAGGCGCAGTTCGGTGTCGTCGTCGACCGCGATCGTCACCGTGTCCCCGTCGCGGTGCGTCGGGCGGGCACCGAGCTTGGCGACCGCCGCGTCCAGCCGCTTGCGCAGCCGGGGCGAGAGGTCCTCCACCAGCGTGGCCGTCACCTCCGGTGCGACGGGTGGCAACTGGGCGGCGGTCATACGGTCTTCTCCCCTATCCAGCGAGCGAGTTCTAGTGGGCTGAGGGCCGCAACGGGCATGCCGGCGGCCACGAGCTGCCCGGCGACGCCCGTCGAGTAGCGGGGGCGGCCCGCGTCATCGAGGCTGGCGCACCCCAGTACCTGGCAGCCGGTGGCGACCAGGGCCCGCACCTCGGACAGCAGTCCGCCGAGGGGGGCGCCCTCCTCGAAGTCGCTGATGACGACGACCAGGGTGCGGCTGGGCACCGTGATCAGGCTGCGTGCGTGCCGAAGCCCGGCGGCGATGTGCGTGCCCCCGCCCACGCTCACCTCCAGAAGGAGGGAGAGGGGGTCGTGCACATGGCCGGTGAGGTCGACGACCTCCGTGGAGAAGGCCAGGAAGTGGGTGCTCAGGGTCGGCACCCCGGCCAGTACAGAGGCGGTCAGCGCGGACCAGATCGTCGACGCCTCCATGGACCCGGAGACGTCGGTGACCAGGATCAGCCGCCAGTCGGCAGACCGGCGGGCGCGGCTGCGGAACACCGGCTTCTCGGGGATGATCCGGACCGTTCCGTCCTCCGTGCGGCGGGCGGTGGCCAGATTGGCGCGCAGCGTACGCGGCAGGTCCAGCCGTCCGCCCGGGCGGCGGACGGGCCGGGCCGACATGGTGCCGGTGAGGGCCGGTCGCAGCCGGGTGGCCAGCTGCCGGGTCAGTTCGTCCACCAGTCGGCTGACCAGCGGCCGGAGCGCCGCGAGGCGCGACTCCGGGAGCCCGCCGGCGTAGCGCAGGACGGTGCGGAGCAACTCCACGGAGGGGGTGGCGGCGGCCGGGTCGAGTTCGGTGAGAACGTCCGGCCGCCCGGTCGCGGCAGCGGCGGCGAGGACTTCCTCACGGACGCCGGGGCCGAAAAGCGCGGCCAGTTCCTCGGACCACTCGCGAACGCCGGGGAACGGCGCCTCGCGGCCCCCGCCCTGGCCGGGCCTGGGCAGACCGCCGCGGGAGCCCTCGCCGCGCCCGGCACCGTAGAGCTCGTCCAGGGCGGTGGCCAGGCGGGCGGCCGAGGAGGGCAGTTGGTCGGGACGCCGACCGAGGACGAGCCGCCAACGGTCGGCGGGCGCGAGGGTCCGGGTGGGGGCGGGCCCGGGACCAAGGGCGTCCCCGGGGTGGATTCCGGGGCCGGATTCGGGGCCGTTCCCGGGGCCGGGTTCAGGGTCGGTCTCGGGGCGTGGCGCTGGGGCGGTCCCGGTGGCCGCCTCGGTGGTACGGGGGTGTGCCGGGTCGGCGGGAGGCGTGGCGGCAGTGGCTGGGGCCGCCGCGGGCGGGGGCGCTGTGGCAGGGGATGAGTGCGGGGACACCGGCGTAGGGGCCGGAGACGGGGACTCGGTGGCGCGCGGCGGGAACGGGAGCCCGGCAACGGGGGACGCCGACGGAAACACGGTGGCATGGGACTCCGGCGGGTGCCGGTCGGGGTCCCCGGGAGGCGGTACGGGCAGAGCGAGGGCGGTCAGGAGGTCGCGGGCCGCGAGGTCGGCGACCGCGCGGCGTGCCGACTCCACCGGGTCGTCGGCGTCGGCGATGTCCACCCGTTCGCCCAGGCGCTCCTCGACGGTGTCCAGCAGCCGGTCCCTGGCGGCCGGGCTGAGGGTGTCGAAGCCGCCGCGCAGGGCGGGCAGCCGGGTCAGGAACGCGGCGTCGTCCAGTTCGACGACCCGGTGCAGCAACGGGTCCAGGGCGGCGACACCGACGGTCAGGAGCGGGCCGGCCGCCGTCAGGACGCCGGTGAGACGGGCGGTGAGGGCGGCCCGGGAAAGGCTGTCCACCGCCCCGTCCACCCAGGAGGCGACACGCGTCCCGAAGGTCTCGGCCTGCTCCTGGCCCGTGAGCACCTGAACGGCTCCGGCGGCCGCGGCCATCAGCGGGGTGCCGCCGGCGGCCAGCCGGGCGAGGGCGTCGGCGAGCCGGATACCGCCCACCCGGTCGGCGCGCTGCGCCAGTTCGAGCAGCGCCCGGGCGTCCTCGGGCTCCTCGGAACCGGTGAGGCCGTCGACCTGGCGGACCGCCGCCGAGGTCAGGAGTTCCGCCGCGTACGCGATGCGGCTGGAGAGGGAGGCGAGGGTGTCCGGGATCTCGGGAAGCGACGGGTCGCGGGGCGCGGCCAGGCCGGGCAGGTGGCCTGCGGCGACGCGGTCCAGGAGATCGAGACCGGCGAGGACTTCGGGAAGGGTCCCGCTCGCGGGGAGTACGGCCGCAAGCTCCGTCAGGCGCTCGTCGGCCAGGGCGGGGAGCCCACACTCCGCGGCCTCCGTGAGACCGCGCACGACCTGCGCGGCCGTCGGACCGCCCTCTGCGCGTTCCGTCGCGTGCCGCCCGCGCAGCACGCCCTCGGCCGCCTGGGCGGGGGTGACGCCGCGGGCCCCGGCCGCCGTGAGCATCGCGGCCGTGGCCGGGGTCCACCGCACCTGCCACCGCGTGGTGAGTCCTTCCGAGCCAGCCGCGCCGGTCACCTCCTGCTCCTGCGCGTAGGGGATGCCGCAGACAGTCAGTCGCCGCAGCAACAGTTCGCGACGCCCGTCCAGGGCGGAGCGGGCCGGGTCGAGCCGGAGGTCGCGCGGGGTCTTCTCGTACGCGTCCGCCGGGCCGGGAAGGGACAGTGTCTCGGTCTCGGCCTCCACGGCGGGGCCGAGACCGCTGCGGGGGGCTGCGGGCGCGGGGTGTCCGGTGCGCGTGCCGACGAGGACGCGTTCGAGCGCGTGGGCGACGGCGCGGCCCGTACCGTAGGTCTCGCCCCGGCCGAGCACCGTCTGCACGGCCTCCAGGAGTTCACCCCGGCCGGGGGCGGGCAGGTCACGCAGCCGAGCCAGATCTCCGGCGACCCGGACGACCTCACGGCCGTCCGCCGGGCCGTAGGGATGGCCCTGCTCGCGCAGGGCGACGCAGACGCGGACCGCGGTGCGGACCAGCGCCTCGTGCAGAGCCGCCGGGTCCCCGGCGGCTTCCAGGACGGTGTGCTGCCACTCCGGGTCCCGGATGCCGGCCGGGTAGCCGGAGCGAGAGTCGAGCAGGGGGTAGGTGTACGGGATCAGGGAGACGGTGCAGCTCCCCGCCGCCACGCCCACGCCGGGCCCTTGCACGGGGGTGCCCGGTGCGTCCGCAGGGGCGTTCGGTGCCTCCGCCCCTGGAGCGTGCGCCGCGTCCACCGCAGGCGTGCTCGGCGCGTCCGGCGCAAGGGTGCTCGGTGCGTCCACCTTCGAGGCGTTCAACGCATCCGGCGCATCCACCGCAGGCGTGCTCGGCCCGTCCGGCACACCCACGACAAGAGCGTCCGGGGCATCCACCGCGCAGGCCCTGGCCGCGCCGGCAGCGGGCGGCAGCAGCGCCGGAGCGTGGAAGGCGCCCACCACCACGGCGGGCCGCCGCCCGTTCGCCAGGGCATCGGCGATGTGCTCGCGCATGCACGCCTCACGCACCAGGTCGGTGCCGTCCACGCCGTGCCGCGCCTCGGCCTCGTACCGCAGCGCCCAGCCGGTGAGCAGAGCGGCGCGGCGGAGCGCCTCGGGTGGGGAGCCGGGGGCGGGGGCCTCGACCAGACGGTCCCACAGGTCGTCGCCGTCGCGGCCGGTGAGCCGGGAGCGGAGGGCGGCGGACAGCCCGTGGCCCTCCCCCGGTGCGGGCACGGAGTCCGCGCCCGGGACCGGAGCGGGCGCGGCCGGCCCACCCCGCGCCCAGGCCCGGTCGGCGAGCGGGAGATCGCAGGCCACGGCCGGGACCCCGTTCCGGGCCGCCCAGCGCAGGGCGGCCAGTTCGGGCGAGAAGTCCGCGAACGGGTAGAAAGCAGGCCCCCGTTCACCGCCCGTGCCCGGAGCCCCGGCGGGTACGGCGGCCAGGGCCACCGGGGCCTGGGTCTCCTCGTGGGCGAGCCAGCCCAGCCAGGGCTGGAACTCGGCGGGCAGTTCGACGAGGAGGACGTCGGGGGCCGCCGCGTCCAGCAAGGCCGGGACGGCGGCCGCGAGGGAGGGCGCGTGGTGGCGCACCCCGATCAGGAACGGCAGCCCGGGCCCGTCCGCAGCGAGCGCCGCCACTGCGGCCTCCGGGGTGGCGGGCCCGGCCTCCGGGCCCCGGGGCGGGAGCGCGGTCGGCGCCTCGGCGACCGGCCGCGTCGGCCCGGGGGCGACCTCCCGGCTCTCCGGTGTGGCCGCCCGCTTCTCGTGGGTGGTCGACTGGCTCATCCGTCAGCTCTCCAGCACCGCGCGCAGGTCCCACAGGGCACGCCAGGTGGCCGACCCCTGCTCGGCACGCCTGCGCACCGGGCCGTCCCAGTACCCCAGCAGCCGTGCCGCGTCGGCCGGGTCGTCCTTGCGGACGACGCCGAGCAGATGGCCGGGCAGCAGGGAGAGCACGTCCCGGTCCCCCGGGAAGTAGGCGGCGGCCAGGCCGAGGGAGCCCGCGACGGAGACCGCCTCCGCCGTGCTCATCACCGTGGAGGGACGTTCGACCTCCCAGCCCTCCGTGGACCGGCCCTCACGCAGGTCCCGGAAGGCGGTGACCAGCGCTTCGAGCACCGCGTCGTCCACCTGGTAGGCGGCGCCCGCCTGTTCCACCGCGGCGCGCGACTGGCTGCGGACGAGCGCGGTCTCGGCGTCCACGTCCCCGATCGGGCCGACCGTCTCGAAGTTGAAGCGGCGCTTCAGCGCGGCGGACATCTCCGAGACGCCCCGGTCCCGCAGGTTGGCGGTGGCGATGAGGGCGAAGCCGGGGGACGCGTGCACCTGGGCACCCTCACCGCCCGCGAGTTCGGGGACCGCGATCCGCCGCTCGGACAGCAGGGACACCAGGGCGTCCTGGACCTCGGGCAGGCAACGGGTGACCTCCTCGACGCGGGCGACCGCTCCCCGGGTCATGGCGGTGAGCACCGGAGAGGGCACCAGTGCCTGCTCGGTGGGGCCTTGGGCGAGCAGCAGCGCGTAGTTCCAGCCGTACTTGAGCTGGTCCTCGGTGGTACCCGCGGTGCCCTGCACGGTGAGCGCGCTGGTGCCGCAGACGGCCGCCGAGAGCAGCTCGGAGAGCATCGACTTGGCGGTGCCCGGCTCGCCCACGAGAAGGAGTCCGCGCTCTCCGGCGAGGGTGACCACGCACCGTTCGACCAGGGCGCGTTCGCCGACGAACTTCTGCTCGATCACCAGGCGACGGGGCACTCCGGCACTGGGCCGGGCGCCCTTCGGAAGACCCAGCGCCTCCCCCGCGCTGCCCGTCACGAAGGTGACGACGGCGCGCGGGGTGAGCCGCCAGCCGGGCGGGCGGGCACCGGTGTCGTGGGCGGCGAGGAAGGCCAGTTCGGTGGCGTACCGGTCCTCGGGCGGGATGACCTGGCGGCGCTCCCTGTCGGGCGCCGCCGCCTGGTCCGGGACGCCGGCCTCGGCGGTGCTGTCCATCTCGCTGCTGGTGGTGGAGCTGGTCATCGGCGGCGGCCCTTCCGGGGTGTACGAGTCTGCAGTTCTTCGAAGGCGGGGGCATCGCCGCCGCGGGCCCGTGCCCAGGCCGCTGCGAACAGCGCGGGCACGGGGGTGGGGGGCACGGTGCGGACACCGCCCGCCACCGGGTAAAGGCCTTCCTTCCAGGTCTCCAGCGGCAGCGCGGGGGCGTTGAGCTCCATCCAGCCGCAGGGCAGGAAGAGGGTGCGGCCGGCGCGCGAGCGCTTGGCCTCCAGGACGAGGTCGGTGGCGGCCAGTTCTGCCCGGGCCTTCTTGACGCGGGCCGGCTTCCACTCCGTCCAGCGGACGCAGTTGCGGTCCGTCGGGTCGGGCAGGGTCAGCAGCATCAGGTACAGGGCGGCGGCGTCCGCGCTCAGACCGAGAGTCGCGGCGGCCTCCGCCACCAGGTCCGGCACCGATCGGGTCGGGTCCTGCGCCGGGTGGTGCGGGGCGCCGACGGGGTGCGGGGCGCCCCCGGAGGACGTGGTGCTCTCGGCGCCCGAAGAGCCCTCGGAGGCCGTAGCGCCCCCGGAGGGTGCGTTGCCCCCGGATCCCGGAGCGCCAGCGGCGTCCGGAGTGCCCCCGGGAAGGCCCGCCGCGACCAGCGCCCCGGTCTCCTCGCCGAGCAGGGCGCGCAGGGCGAGGAGGTCGCCGGTGGCGTAGGGGACGACGGTGCCCTCGACGAGGCCGAAGGCCGGGTCCTCGGGGCCCGTCAGACCGGCCGGGCGGATCAACAGCCTCTCGTTGCTGGCGTTGCCGGGTGCGAGGAGCAGCGCACTGCCCGCCCGGACCAGTCCGTCGGCCTCCGTCCCGCCGGACTCGGGGAGCCCGTAGGCGGCGCGGATCGGAACGCCGATCGGGTGGCCCGCCTCCGTCCAGCTCAGGCCGAGGTCCAGTACCAGCTCCGGGTCGGCGAGGCGGTCGCGAAGGGCGGCGAGCCCGGTGGGCAGGTGCGACCGGAGAGGGTGCCCGTACGGCAGGGTGTAGGCGAGGGTACGCAGCGCGGTCAGGGCGGAGTTGACCGCACCGCGGGCGGCCACCCGGCGCAAACCCCGGCGGCCGGTCCCGTCCGGGGCATCGGTGCTGTGACTCAGCCAGCTCCGGGAGTCCGCGTTGAGGATCAGGTCGACGGCGCCGGGGGTGGTACCGGACAGGTCCAGGTCCAGTTCCTCGGGCACGCGGACGAGGGAGGCCAGGCGCTCCCGCCAGACCTCGGCGGCGGCCTCGATGTCCGGTCCCTTCGTCCAGAGTTGGGCCGGGTCCGCAGGCAGCAGCGCCCTGAGCAGGGCGTGCCGGTCGTCGTCCGGCAGGGCGTCCAGCCTGGCATGGGCGGCCTTGAAGGTCCGCGTCTTCACACCGAGGAGGGCGAGCGCCTCCGCGCCGGGCTCCTCCACGGCGGCCGACAACAGGGCGACGGCTTGAAGCGAGCCGATCCCGGTGGCCGTGTGGAACGTCTCGGCGGCCTCCGGGCGCCAGGGCGCGGGGCCCTGCTCCCGTACGAGGGCGGTGAGCCGGGCGAGCCGGTCGCGGGCGATGCCCTCTCGGTGGACGTGCTCGTCGCGCAGGGTGAAGCCGGCGACCGGGCCGAACGCGCCGGTCGGGTCGTGGTCCAGGGCCAGCCAGCGGGCCGTGTCGTTCAGGGTGTTCCGGCCCCGCTCGGCGACGACCACGACCGTGCGGGCACCCTTGCGCAGCACCTGGCCGAGGCGGTGCACGGCCTCCTGGTACCCCTGCCCGGGCGTGCCGCTGTACGACTCGACGAGCTCCACCTGCCGGACGGTGCCCGCCGGGTCGGCCAGCGGGCCGGCGCCGAAGGTGTCCAGCAGCACCAGGAGCCCGGCGCGGTGCTCTGGGGACATGGCCGGAGAGGTGGCCCGGTAGGCGAGTTCGGGCAGCTTGTCGAGGAGGGAGGTCCAGGACAGGGAGCCGGCGGGCACAACGCACTCGTCCCGCTGCCAGCCGTCGACGGGGGTGAAGGGGATCTTGGACGGCACGGGCGGGCCGAACGCCGGTTCACCGCCCAGGACATGGTTGACGGCGAGGATCTGCCGGATGGTGGCCCACCGGGTTCCGCCTCCCCACCAGCCGCCGTACAGACGCTCGGAGCCGAAGGCGGTGGCCTCCCGCAGGGTCGTGTCGTCGCCGTGCTCGGGCGCCTGGTCGAAGAACATGCCCTGGGTGCGCGCGGTGTTCTGAGGGGTGACCGGCTGGGCGGGCTCGGGCGGTTCCACGTACCGTACGGCCGCGACGATGCGGTCCACCGCGTTGCGGACGATGCCGGTGACACCGGCGCGGAGCCGCACGTCGGAGACCTCGGGCAGGACCCGGGCCACGGCTTCCTCGCTGAGCTCCTGCGATGAGGGACCGGTGTACTCCTCGACGGCCCGGAACGCCTCCAAGTACCGGGCGACCGCGGCGGCGACCTCCCTGACCAGCTCCTCCGCCCGCGACTCCGTCAGGGTCCGCAGGGCGGCGGAGCCGCGCTCGTCCCTCGGGCGCAGGGCGTGCCAGTAGGCGACGGGCGGCACATAGGGGGTGCCCGCCGCGTCGTCCCCGCCGGAGGAGTCGGGGGTGACGGACCACAGGCTGCCGCCGGTGCCGTCGGTGTCCGCCGGGTGTGCTTCCACGGAGCGGTGGTGCAGGGCCACGACCGGCCGCGATCCGCCGGGCAGGGCGAGAGCGCCGAGGGGCACCGGGGAGCAGTCGGCGCACAGCGGGTAGGGCAGGGTCACCGTGCGGCCGTCGGGGGTACCGGCGACGATCCGGTGACCGTCGGCGGGGGCAGCGGTGCCGGGTTCGGTGACCGTACGGCGGACCCAGCGGCCCAGGACCGTGCCGTCCGTGCCGAACGGGGTGTTCTCCAGGCCGGGCTGAAGGGGCAGCACCTGGCAGTGCTCGGTGAGCAGCCGGGTGCCGTCCTGGACGCCGGAGCGGAGGAAGGCGGGCAGGGAGGCGCGGCCGTGGGTACCGGTGGCGGGGTCGTACTCCAGCCATACGCGCTGCCGGCCCTGGTGTCCGTCGCGCCAGAGGCCGGTGCCGTCGGAGATGACCGCGCGCTGCGGCGGGAGGGAGGTGTCGCCCGCGTGCAGGGCCTTGCCGCCGGTGGCGCGGCCACCGCCGGGCAGCGGCAGGCAGACCTCGTCGGAGGCGCCGGAGCCGCCCCAGCGGGGGATCTGCTCGCCGCCGACGGTGAACACCTCGGCGGGGCGGTGCGACCAGTAGCCGCGCTGTTTGCCGTCCTCCCACCAGATGACCAGCAACTCACCGTCGACGTAACGGAAGCCGGGGGTCCGCCAGCGGTCGACGGTGCCGGGCAGCCGAAGGGTGTGGTGGAGCAGGACGCCTTCGGGGCCGACGACGACGGCGCGTTCGAGGGTGTTCAGGATCAGGGCGGGCCAGGCGCCGGTGATGCCGACGCTCTCCGAGCGGTGGTGGCGGTTGCGAGGCGAGGCGGCGGCGATCTCCGCGGCGAGTTCGGCGTAGGTCTCGTCCAGTGCGGGCCAGCCCAGTTCGTCGAGGATGCCGGTGCGCAGGGTGGCGGCGAGCAGGGGCACCACGTCATGCGCCTTCAGGAGCCGCGCCGCCTCCGGGGCGGCCTCGGCGACCACGGCGCGGAATCCCGAAAGTCTGTTGAGGGTGGACCGCAGTGCGGGGAGCCCCCGGGCGGCCGTGTACTCCTCGGCGCGGGCGGTCAGCCACTCGCGCAGGACTCCGGAGAGCACCGGGTGCGCGGCCAGCTCGGCCATCCCGGCATCGCTCAGCCGTTGGCCGCGTCCGCCGCCGAGCTCCCCGACGGTGCGGCTCAGCAGAGCGCGGAAGGCGGGGCGTGCGGTGAGGGCTACGAGGTCCCGCGCGCCGGGGGCGGTGTCGGTCAGCCAGCGGCCGAGCGCGAAGCCCGCGGGCTGCACGGTGCCCCGGTCCTCCTCGTCCGGCTCGGCGACGGGAATGCCGGAGGCCAGGCAGAGGTCGAGGATGTCCAGGTCGGCGGTGCGCTGCCAACGGCCGTGGAACAGTTCGACGGGGCGTCCGTCGGCGCGCAGCCGGTCCGCCGCTCGGGCGACCAGGGCGAGGGTCTCCGGGCTGCGGGCCACGGTGGCCTGGGCGCGCCGGCGGTGGGCCTCCCACCGGGCGAGCCAGTCCGCCGGGGAGACGAGCGGCGCGTCCTCGCCGGCAGCACCGGAGGGACCGGAGTCGTCGGGGAGGGCGGTGAGCAGTTCCTCGGCGCCGGACTCGGCCAGCAGCGTGAGCCAGCCGCGCTCGCCGTCCCCGTCCCGGCCGCCGTTCTCGGTGAAGGTCTCCGGGAAGAAGCCGAGGAGTCGGGCACGCACGGCCGGGTCCCGGTGGGCGAGGGCGACGACGGCGGGGCGGTAGGCCGTCCAGAACGAGGCGGGGGCGCGGACGACTCCCGGGGAGCCGATCAGGTCGGCCGCCAGCTCCCGTTCGGCGGTGTCGCGGTCCAGCCCTGCGGCCTTGACCAGGGCGCGCACGTCCTGGGGCAGTGCGGCGTAGGGCGGCATGCCGGCGGCACAGCGTTCGACCAGCAGACGGCGGAACTGCGCCCAGGCGTCCGCCGGGGCGAGCCGGGCCACCAGATCCCGCACGTACTGCCGCAGCGCCTTGACGGTGAGCGCACCGGCGAAGGCGAACTCCAGGAAGACGGCCCGCTGCCGGTCCTCGTCCACGACGAGGCCGTGGACCCGCTCGGCCTCGCGGGCCTTGCCGAAGAAGGAGGCCGCGTAGACGGTGTTCTCCGCCTGGAGGAAGAGGCGGGCGACCTGCTCGTAGTAGGTGGGGAGGAAGTGGGGCACGGCCCGGCCGAGCCGGGTGCCGAGCTCGTCGAAGCCCTCCTTGGCGGCACCGGCGCGGGTCCTGGCCTGCCGGCCCAGACGCTCGATGTCCTTGACCAGGGCCAGGGCGTGGTGTCCGTTGGCCGGGTCGTGGACCAGGGCCCAGGCGGGGAAGCCCAGCGTCTCCCGGCGGACCTGGCCCACGACGGGGGCCTCGGCGGCCCGGGACAGACCGAGGAATTCCAGGGCCAGGTCCTCGGCTTCGCCGAGGGTGCCGGGCACGAGGCGGATCACGGGGCGGTCGCCGAGTGCGCCGTGCGTATAGGTGCGGGCGGTGAGGGCGTCGGCGTCGTCCCGGTCGGTGGTGCCGGCCGGGAGGATGGCGCCCGCGTCCAGCAGGGCCGCCGCGCGGGCCTCGGCGGCGGGGGTTCTGCCGGCACGACCGCGGGCCTGGGCGGGGAGTGCCGCGGTCTCGGTTTCGGTGTTCACGTTGCTGTTCGTCGTCGTGGTGCTCATGCCGCCCGCTCCTCGTCCTCTACGTCGCGGCCGGCGTAGAGCGCCGCCGCCATGCGCATGCCCTCGGACCACGCGACGGGGCCGACCTCGGCGGCCGTCAGCGCGCGCCCCGAAGGGTCGGTCCAGCCAAGGGGGCCTGTCTCGGTGTCGTACGCGTCGTATCCGTCGTGCTCACCGATCCAGATACGGGCCTCCACGGTGGCGCCGTCCTCGACGACCGGGCAGACCGCGTATCCGCCACGGGACCGGTAGCCGAGCTGGGTGACGCGGCCGTGCAGGAACCGCAGTTCCTTGAAGACCCCACCGGCGTAGGTGTCCACGGAGACGGTGTCCGGGGCGAGGTCCGGCGGGCGGCGCCACACCTCGCGGAAGAGCTGCTCGGCCTGCTGGCTCACCTCCAGTTCGACCGCGAACTCCCGCAGCTCGTCCAGGTCGTCGAGGAGCACGGGGTGCGGCAGGCTCACGACGTCCGGGGTGATACGGACCGTGTCGCCGTCCAGGTCGACGAGGCCGAGACCTCGGTCGGGGTCGACATCGCGCAGGAAGCCGGCGACCCCGCCGTCCGCGCCGGTGACGACCAGGTCCCGCAGGGCCGTCTGCCACGCCGGG
Organism: Streptomyces griseus subsp. griseus; assembly: GCF_003610995.1. Classification (NCBI taxonomy): domain Bacteria; kingdom Bacillati; phylum Actinomycetota; class Actinomycetes; order Kitasatosporales; family Streptomycetaceae; genus Streptomyces; species Streptomyces griseus. The sequence goes on along the minus strand of NZ_CP032543.1, from coordinate 6,795,086 downwards.
TCGGGCCAGACCCGGGCGAGGACGGTGGTGGGGACGGGCAGTGAGCGCACCATCCACTGCTCGACATCGGTCAGGCACCGGCGTTCGTGCCGCTCCAGCCACTCGGTGAGCTGCCGGAGCCCGACGACTGCCGGGTCGTCCTTCAGCTTGGCCGGTACGGACTTCAGCCGCCGGCCCTTCCCGTTGCGGCATACCACCTTGCCTGCCTCCAGGGCGACTTCGTAGTCGCCCGCCGGTACCCACCCCATGCGCTGTTCTCCCCGTGTTCCGTACGGCGCCGCCGGCCTGCGGCACGCTGATGAGACCCGCCGACGGCAACGCGCCGTGACGAGTGGAAGAGACTCTAGGCGGCCCCACTGACAGTGCGGCCGGGCCGGTCCGCTTTCCCGTACGGACCCGGCGTCTTCCCCGTACGGACCGGCGTGAGGAGGCCGAGGAGACCGACCGGCTGCTGCCCTGGGCGGATCGATTCCTCGTCCGCGGCGATCCTCCCGGGGGCTGAGCAGGTCAAGGACCGCGGACCCGGCCGGGCCCGGAAAACGATCAAGGGCCCGGCCGGGTCCGCCCGGTCGCACTCAGCGAGGGTCTTGTCGAGAAGGACGAAGTCGGGATCACGCTCGCGCAGTGCCTTGAGCAGGCCCGGCGCACGGTCGCCGAGCAGGTCGACGACCGCGCTGGTGCAGGCGTGGGCGGTGGACTCGTTGACCCCGACCACGGCGGCGATCCTCGCCCGAGTGGTGTGTTCGCGCAGGCACACCAGTGCCACCGTCGCGCGCTGGGACGGACGGAGCTCGCAGCGCGGCCACCCTCACAGGTGACGATCAGCGTGGGCCCGGGGTCAGGGTGTGGTGAGGTGGGCGCTGACCACGACGTTGCCTTCGTAGCGTTGGAGTTTCTTGTTGAATCCGCCGCCGCAGGTGATGAGGCGGATCTCGGGTCGGCCGGTGTCTGCGTAGACCCTCTGGTCGGGGAAGTCGTCGGCGCTGTAGACGTCGATGCCGGTGATGGTGAAGTGCGCCGTCGAGCCGTCAGTTCGCTGGATCTTGATGGTCATACCGGGTTTGAGGGCTCCGAGGTTGTAGAAGACGGCTGGGCCGGTGGGGACGTCGACGTGGCCGGCCACGATGGCGGTGCCCCGCGTTCCGGGCGAGGGGCCGCGTGCCCACCACCCGGCAAGGTTGGTGTCGTCCTCCGGCGGCGAGGCCAGGCGTCCGCCGCTCTCGATGGCCAGGTCCATCACGGGGGCATCGACGCCGATCGCCGGGATCTGCACCCGCGAGGGAGGGGAGGGCGGCATCGGCGCGGCGGGGGAAGCCTGCGAGAGGGCACTGTCCGTCGGAAACGCCGATCCGGGGTGCTGCGGCTGAGGCGGTCCCGTCGCCCCGCCGAAGAAGGCGACAGCGAGGATCGCGATGGCTGTGGCCAGGAGTGTCAATTCCCAGGGAAAGCGCCGTCTGTCTCTCCCCCTCGCTTCGCGCGGACCTGTTGCCCAGTCCGACGCGATGGGCCGGCTGTCTTCCCAGCGGTGCACGCCACCTGTCTCCCTTCATCGCTCCGCCGCGCGCTCACCAGCTCTGGCCGTGTGCCGCACCGCACGCCTCATGCGGCGGGGCGGGGCGGCACACGCGTCATGCCGGGGCGTTCCTGCCGGCGATCAGTGCTGGCGGCTGTGGGCGCGCCGGCGCAGGACAAATCCAGCTGCGGCCGCGACCGCAAGGCCGCCCGCTGCGGCGAGAGCCGGCGTGCTCGCCGGGTCACCGCTGGCGGAGCCCGTGCCGGTGTGCATGGCCCCTGAGGGCTTCTTCGACGCCGGAGCGGTCGGGTCGGCGACGGTGTCGTCGCAGACGCGCTGCGCCTGCGAGGCGGCCGCGTCGGCCTTCTGCTTGAGCTGGTCGACGTTGTCCTGCTCGGCCTTGCCCGGGTGGCCGCCCGCGTCGATCTGCTTCTGGTAGTCGGACCTGGCCGCCTCGTAGGCCGACTCCGCCTCCATCGCCGCTGCCGTGGCGGGGTCGCACTGAGTGTCCGACGCCGAAGCCATCGGCGCGGCGAACACCAGAGCGGCACTGGTCAGGGCAGTGGCGGTGGCTATCTTCAGCGAACGCATCAGAACTTCCTCCTCGGAGAGCGGCTGCGGCACCAGAGGGGTGCCGCCGACAAGACCGCCGTCCCCCAGGACGCAACCCCATCAACGGACGCCGTGCCGCACCGCATATGCCCCTGACTGCTCACCTCCTCCTCGTTCCGCCACGACTTCGCAGCTCAACACCGCGCGATTACTGCGAAACGGTGAAACGGGCAGACGACCGCCGAACGTGGGACAGGCGCGGGCCTGAACCGATGCTGACGGAGCCGGAAGCCCTGCACGGTCTTCGCGATCGTGCGGCCTTGGTACCGGCCGGCCGACGTCAACCAGCGCCGATCCGCCACCGTTTCACCCTGCCGGGTGGGAGGTCGTACCGGTCGACACTGTCGGTTCCGCGACTTCGTGAGCATGGGCTGCTGCCGAAATGGCGGATTCCGTGTTCCGTGCGACCGTGTTCACCGTCACGGAAGTCGAGCGCCTGATGAAGCGCTGGGCAGGAACCGGGGAGGCCCTCGGCGGCCGGTGCTTCTGGGCCCCGGACGGCCTAGGTGTAGTGATCACGAGCGTTGGCAACACGGGTCGGGTCTTGATCGTGGCGAAGACCTCCGGTGGTGGAGGTGTCCAGGTGTTGCGGGACAGGACGTCGGTGACGCAGGCAGGCTGTGAAACCCAGATGCCTCAACGGGCATCGGTCGGGTAGCGTGCGGGCCATGTCGAGTCCTGAGTCAGACAAGGTGGGGGCTTTCGGTCACGCCGTCAGCCCCCTGAACCACTGAGCTCGTAGCCCTGTCGTCGCGCCGCTTTCTGCGGTGGGACGCGTGTGCACTCGGGGCTGGCCGCGGTGACGAGATCGACCTTCTCGTGCCTCTCCTCACCTCGGAGCCACTCGATGCCTCTTCCGCTGTACCTGCTTGCCCTGGCGGTCTTCGCCATGGGGACCTCGGAGTTCATGCTCGCCGGCTTGTTGCCGGACATCGCCTCGGATCTCGACGTCACCGTCGGGGCGGCGGGCATGCTCACCTCGGCGTTCGCGATCGGCATGGTCGTCGGCGCGCCTCTGGTGGCTGCGCTTGCCCGCACCTGGCCCAGGCGCCCGGTCCTTCTCGGGTTCGTCCTTGTGTTCGCGACAGCTCACGTCATGGGCGCCGTCACCACGCGCTTCCCCGTCCTGTTCGCTACCCGCGTCGTTGCCGCGCTCGCGAACGCAGGGTTCCTCGCTGTCGCTCTGACGGCCGCGACCATGTTGGTCTCACCCGGCAGGAAGGGACGCGCGCTGGCCGTGCTGCTGTCCGGCACGACGGTGGCCACGATCGCCGGTGTCCCTGGTGGGGCGGTGCTCGGCACCGCACTCGGCTGGCGGGCCACCTTCTGGGCCGTCGCCGCTCTCTGCCTGCCCGCCGCTCTCGGCATCCTGAAAGGCATCCCGGCAGGACGTGACGAGGACGAGGCGACCGGCAGGCCGGCGTTGCGAGTGGAGCTGGCCCAGCTCACCCGCGCGCGGTTGGTCCTGGTGATGCTGATCGGTGCACTGGTGAACGCGGCGACCTTCGCAAGCCTCACCTTCCTTGCCCCCGTGGTGACCGACAGCGCGGGGCTGGGCAGGCTGTGGGTCTCTGTCGCTCTGGTGCTCTTCGGCGCAGGCTCCTTCGTGGGCGTCACCCTCGCCGGGAGGCTGTCCGACCGCAGTCCCGGCCTGGTCATCGCGGTCGCCGGTCCGTTGCTGCTCATCGGCTGGCCGGCTCTTGCGGTGCTGGCCAACGAGCCGGTCAGCCTGTTCGCCCTCGTGTTCGTGCAGGGCGTGCTGTCGTTCGCACTGGGCAGCACGCTGATCACGCGCGTCCTCTACGAGGCCGGGGGCGCCCCCACGATGGCCGGCTCGTACGCGACCGCGGCGCTCAACGTGGGTGCCGCCGTCGGCCCCGTCATCGCTGCGGCCTCTCTCGGCACCGGCGCCGGGGTCCTCGGACCGCTCTGGGCGAGTGGGGTTCTCGTCGCGGCCGCGCTGCTCATCGCGTTCCCCCTCCTGGCCGTCATCACGGCTGACCGGAGCACCGAGGTGCTGCGGTGACACATAGGAACGCACCCTTGGACGTCGAGGGACGCCTACGGCTCGTGGGGCGCTGCCGCACCCGTCCGATCGCGCACGTCGCCGCCGAGGCCGGTGTCTCCCACGCTTGCCTGTCCAAGCGGAAGAACCGGTACGAAACGCACGGCGAAGCCGGACTGCGGGAAGTCAGTCCCGAACCGGTGTGGCCGGAGTGATGTCGTACGCCTTCTGTACGAGAGCGGGGCGGCTGCCGTCGTTCAGCTGCCGGTCCCACAGGGCGTCAACTTGTCGGCGCGCCTGTGGCTCCATCTCTTCGGGGAGCAGGTTGCGGTAGCGCCGGTCCTCGCCGAGCAGGACGCGTACCGTGCGCTCGTAGACCGGTTCGGGGTCGTACTGCTCGTGCGGGAAGGCCAGCTCGGCGTAGTCGTAGAGGCGGTCGGCGGGGTCATCGCGCCACTCCTTCCACGTCTCGAACATCGTGTCGTTGAAGCCCGTCAGGAAGGGGCCCGGGTTGATCGTGGCCACGGTGACGCCGAACTCGGCGAGCTCCTGGTCCAGCGCGTCGGCGAACGCCTCCACCGCGTGCTTCGATCCGGCGTAGGCACCGGTGAACGGGTCGACGGTGAGTCCGGCGACCGAGGACATGAAGACGATGCGCCCACTGCCGCGCGCGACCATCCGGCGGGCGATGCCCTGGGTGAGCAGGACGGGCCCGAAGACGTTGACCTCGAACTGGCGGCGCAGCCGTTCCTCGGGGATGTCGGCGGTCGCACCGCCTTCGGAGACTCCGGCGTTGTTGAGGAGGACCTCGACCTGCCAGGAGCAGGCGTTCTCGCGGTCTCCGGGGTCGGTGACGTCGAGCTTCTCCACGCGCAGGTCGACGCCCCGCTCCCGCGCTTCGGCGCGCACCGCGCTGACCTGGGCGATGATCTCCACGCCCGCGATCACCTGGTGCCCGGCCGCTGCGAGCCGCAGTGCGACTTCTTTACCGAAGCCACTGCCCGCTCCGGTGATGAGAATCGGTCCCGCCATGGTGGTTGAGCCTTCCTGTGCTGGTGTCTGGCCTGTTCCGGCATCGATCCCCGGATGCACCTTGCCCAGCCGCCGTACCCGCGGCCGGCTTGGCTACAAGGCTGCGGCCGCGGCCTTGGCCACGGCGGTGTCCCGCTCCGGTGAGCCGTCGCTGACCCCGACCGCGCCCACCACCTCGTCATCGATCCTCAGCGGGAGCCCGCCCGCGAAGACCAGCACTCGGCCCACCCCGGACAGGGCCATGCCCCAGAACTGCCCGCCCGGTTCGGAGTCCCGGGCCAGATCGCCGGCGGCCGGCCGGAACAGGACGCTGGTGTGCGCCTTGTCGATGGAGTGCTCGATGCTGCCGAGCTGGGCTCCGTCCATCCGCAGGTGAGCGACCGGACCGCCACCCGCGTCCGCGACAGCGATGTTGCTGGGAGCACCGATACGGTCCACCTCGGCGATACCCACGTCGATGATCGGGCGGGCATCGCTGAGACCCACGGTGCGTGTGCTGTGCATACGACAGACGGTAGATCCCCGGACGTCAGGACGCCTTTCGGTACACCCGTCCCGGCCCACAGATCCGCAGGACCATCGACGCCTCCTTGCCCGGCACACTGCCCTCTCCCCCGACGAAAACGGCCTCCCGATCCGTTCGCGCGGTACACCCGGATGACTTCGTTCACCTTCAGTGACATAACCGGGGACTGCACGACGCGCCGAAGTCACAGCCCACCTTCGGCCCCGCCGCCAAGAGCCGCTTCACTCCTCAGGTCTTCGGCGACGAACCGGTCGGCCTGGTCGTCCTCATCGGCGTCAACGACCTGGCCCACCCGGCATCCCTCCTGGAGGCGGCCGACGAGGTGGTCACCGCCGACGAGCTCCTGGCAGCCATCGGCGCGTTCGCCAGGTCCAGCCGACGGCACGGGGCACGGTCCCTCGTCTGCACCATCCCGCCCTTCTCCGGCAGCGACGCCTGGACCGTGCAGGCCGAGGCAGTACGGCAGGAGGTCAATGCAAGACTCAAGGCCGAGACGTCCTTCGACGCGGTCGTGGACCTGGACTAACCCCTGACGGTCGAGACGTTCGCGGCCTGACTCAAAACGTCTGCACAGGCCGCGGGTGCTGGCCGTCAGCGAGCCTGCGTCATCAGCCCCGCAGGCGGATACAGGACCGCAGAAGCGTCAGCCTGCGCGTCATCAGGGTGATTGATGAGTGCCCAGGTCGGGTGGGCTTCGGAGTGACGGTCCAGTCGGCTCGCGGATGACCCGAGCCCCGGCACCGGCCTGACTCTGAGGACACCGGTGCACCCGGTTACCTGCCGCCAGGACCAAAGGGTTCGACGACACAGGTAGGTCGACTCACGTGATCGTTCTACGGGACGCCTTGGGGGCGGCCGGTCCGCTGTGGGGCGCCCAGGAGAGTGGCGCCCCACAACAGCCGCCCTCCACGAGGCTCTCGCTGTGGAGGGATGAGGTTCCACGCAGCCGGCGGGGAAACCTCGTCATGAACGGGGCCTCCTCCTGACGCCCGCTCACATTCCGTATTCGCCGCGGAGGCGGCGTTGGATTGGTCGGTCCCTGCATGACACCCGGACGGCCCAACTCCGCCAAGGCCCGAGGCCGGACGGCCGGGGCGCGACCGACGAAGTTTCTCGCCCACCGACCAATCCGTCTTCGTGGCAGCCCCGAATAGCTGACATGACGAGCAGAGCCGCACAGCCGATCCGCCGCACAGCGGACGGCGCCCCCAGCCTCTCCACGGACGAGCCATCTGACCCGAGCCGCTCTGTGCCGGGGCACCTGGCCTGACGTCACCAGTGCAAGACATCGGAAAGCCTCGCCGATGTCTATCCACCAATGAATACGCAGCGCTACCGATCGAACACACAGGAGAATGCCTTGACCGCCTTCCGTTATCGCCGCGCCGCCCTCGCCCTCACCGCTGCCGCCGTCCTGCCTCTGACGCTTACCGCCTGCGGCGGGAGCGACAGCTCCTCCGACGCCGCCGCCGACAAGTCCTCCAGCTCCGCCCCGGCGGAGGAGCAGTCCAGCGCACCGGCCGAGGACACGACCCCTGCGGACGGCCCGTTCGGTCCGGCCTGCGCGTCCGTCCCCGAGGACGGCGCGGGCTCCTTCGACGGCATGGCCCAGGACCCGGTCGCCACCGCCGCCTCGAACAACCCGGACCTGTCCACCCTGGTCACGGCGGTGAAGAAGGCCGGCCTCGTCGACACCCTCAACAACGCCCAGAACATCACCGTGTTCGCGCCGACCAACGACGCCTTCGCCAAGATCCCGAAGGCCGACCTGGACAAGGTCCTGGCCGACAAGGAGATGCTCACCAGCATCCTCACCTACCACGTCGTCGGCGAGAAGCTCTCTCCCATGCAGTTGGAGAGCGGCACCTACGACACCCTCCAGAAGTCCCCCCTCACCACCAAGGGCACCGGCGAGAACTACACCGTCAACGACACATCCAAGGTCGTCTGCGGCAACGTCCCCACGGCCAACGCGACCGTGTACATCGTCGACACCGTTCTCATGCCGAAGAGCTGAGCCCCTTTCCACGCCTTGCGTGCGGGGGCTGGAACGGGCCGGGCCCCGAGTCATCTTCACCGACTCGGGGCCCGGCTCATGTCCGTTGCCGGTCAGGGGCGAACGGTGCACAGGGCGAGCAGGCAGAGGTTGAACCCCTGGGTGTTGCTGGGGCCCGGGTGAGCTCCGGGTGCGGAATCGCCGACCGTGCACCGGGCCAGCAAGCAGAGGTTTCCGCCCTGTATGCCCCGGTAGAAGGCGGCCAGGCCGGGGGTGGCCGCCTCGGCAGGCGCGGCCTGCGTCTGGCGGGGAACCGCAGGGGCGGAGGGGGCCGCCGACGCGGCGGGGACCGCGGCCAGCAGCGCGGCAGCGACTAGGGCCCCCACGAAAGGCCAGCGGGCAGTGGGTGCGAGAGGCTTCACGGAGTTCTCCGATATTCATGACGCGCAGGAGATCCGGACGGATGTCCGAACTCTCCCTTCTTCGGTGTGCCACCCCCCTCCGGATGGCTCTTCGGCGTAATTCCGCCATGCGTTTGGCTCATACGCGCCAGCGAACTGCAAAACGCCCTCCGGAGTGACGTGTCGTGCGTCACATGGGCAATCCGAGGCTGGTGCGGCTTCGGATCACTGACGTGACGGCCCGCTCGGGACTACGTCAGCTCCGAGGAGGCAGTCTGCATGCACCGGCCCGTCGATATGCGTGCTTCACGATCGCGATGCACAGGCGCCCAGCCTGGGCAGGGCACCTGTTCCACTCCCACCCTTACCGGCCGACGGGTCTCCGGGTGCCCGTCCGTCCATCCCGGCCGGCTGCGTCGGCCGTCCGCCTCCCCCGCCATGTTCCGTCCTGCCGCACCCGCGCGCCCCGCAGCCTGACGAAGCGGGCGTCCCCCCACCGAGGTGAATTCGCGTGACCGACGTACCGAACACCAAAACTCCGCCGGGCACGATACGCCTGACGGCCGCACAGCAGGGGGTCTGGTTCGCGCAGCGACTCGACCCCGCGGACCCCTCGTACAACATCGCCGAGTACGCCGACATCCAGGGGCCGGTCGACGCCGGGCTGCTGGGCCGCGCCGTCAACCACACCGCGACCGAGATGGAAGCCCTGCGCAGCACCTTCGGTGAAGTGGACGGCGTTCCCTATCAGCGCGTGGAGGAAAGCGTCTCGTTGGCGGTGCCCTTGGTGGACCTCTCCGGTGAGGAGGATCCGCACGCCGAGGCTCTACGGCGTATGCGGCTCTGCCTGGCGGAGGCGGCCGACCTGTCCGCGGGGCCCCTGGTCCGGGTCACCCTCTACCGGCTCTCCCCCTCGCGCCACCTCTTCCATCAGCAGGTCCACCACCTGGCGCTCGACGGCTACGCGGCGGTCCTCGCACTCTCCCGGATCGCCGAGGTGTACACCGCGCTCACTACGGTGCCGGGCCACACGCCCGCGCCACGACCGGCGACCTCACTCGCGACGCTCGTCGAGGAGGAGGATGCCTACCTGGCTTCCGAACAGGCCGCGAAGGACGAGCGGTTCTGGACGGCCCACCTGGCGGGCGCCCACCCGCCCGAGGCGCCTGCGGGGACCGGTGAAGCGGGGACGTACGGGACGGTATCGGTACGGCGCGCCTACAGCCGGGCGGAGGCGGACCGTCTCAAGGCCGCCGCCAGGCGGGCCGGGACCGGGTGGCCGACATTCGTCATGGCGGCGCTGGCCCTGTGCCTGCACCGGGAGAAGGGGCTCGGCGAGGTCGTGCTCGGCCTGCCCGTGACCGGTCGTCGCACTCCGGCCGCGCGGACGACCCCCGCGATGCTCAGTTCTATCCTGCCGATGCGGATCTCCGTGTCCCCGGCCGATCGCGTGACCGGTCTGGCCCGGCGGGTGTCCGCCGAGGCACGCTCGGTACTGCGCCACCAGCGCAGGCCGGCGGAAGCACTGCGCCATCAGCTGGGACTGACCGGTACGCGGGCCGCGTTGACCGGGCCGACCGTCAACATCCTTGCCTTCGACGACGCCCTGCTCTTCGGTCCCCACCGGGCCACCCTGCACAACCTGTCGATCGGCCCGGTCGAGGACCTCGCGGTGGCCGTCCACGCTTCCTTCGGCGACGGTGGCCTGGAGATCGACCTGCTGGGCAACGCCGGGCGCTACCGCCGGCAGGATCTGGCGGGGCCTCACGAGCGGCTGTGCCGGGTGCTCGACGCGTTCGTGGCGGACCCGGAAGTCTCCGTCGGAGCCGTGAGCCCCGTCGATGAGGACGAACAGCGGCGGGTCCTCGGCCTGGGGGGCGCACGGGCGTCGAGGCGTGACGCGACGGCGCCGGTACCTCTGCCTGAACTGTTCGACCGGCAGGCGCGCCGGACTCCCCACCGCACGGCCGTCGTGTGCGACAGCGCGACACTCACCTTCGGCGAACTCGGCCGCCGGGTCGACGACCTGGCCCGTGTGCTCACCGCGGAGGGCGCACGGCCCGGCACGCGCGTGGCCGTGGGACTGCCCCGGTCGACCGACCTGGTGGTGGCGATCCTCGCGGTGATGCGGACCGGGGCGGCGTACCTGCCGCTGGACCCGTCCTACCCGGCGGACCGGCTCGCCTTCATGATCGAGGACTCCCAGCCCGTGGCGCTGGTGGCGACCGCGCCCTCGGCGCGCGCCATCGACCCCCACGAGGGAGTCCCCCGCATCGACCCGGCCACGGTGCCTCCCGGCGCCGGTGAACCCCTCAAGGCACCCGGGCCCGAACCTCACGACGCCGCCTACGTCATCTACACCTCCGGTTCCACCGGCAGGCCCAAGGGCGTCGTCGTCGAGCACCGGTCGCTGAGCAACCTCCTGGAGCACCACCGGCGGGAGTCACACATCCTGGCCGAGGAGGCCCTGGGGCGCCGGCTGCGGGTGGCGCTGAGCGCCGCGACCTCCTTCGACGCGTCCTGGGACCCGGTGCTATGGATGGTCGCCGGACATGAGCTCCACGTCATCGCGGACGATGTGCGGCGCGACCCCCAGGCCCTGGTGCGGTACCTGGTCGACCACCACGTCGACGCCATCGAGACGACCCCCACCTACCTGCGGCAGATGATGGCTGCCGGCCTGCTCACCCCGGGGAGTCACCGGCCCCGCGTCATCGCCCTGGGCGGCGAGGCGGTCGATGAGGGGCTGTGGGAGGAGCTGGCGGCCGATCCCGGCCTGCTGGTGTTCAACTTCTACGGCCCCACCGAGACCACCGTCAACGCGGTCACCGCGAGGGTCACCGGCGACTCTCCGGTGATCGGACGTCCGGTCGCAGGGGCCGGGGCCTACGTGCTGGACCCGTCACTGCACCCGCTGCCGCACGGGTCGGTGGGTGAGCTGTATCTCGCCGGCGAGGGACTGGCCCGCGGCTACGCAGGCCGCCCCGGACTCACCGCGGAGCGCTTCATGCCCGACCCCTTCGGACCTCCGGGCGCGCGGATGTACCGCACCGGCGACCTCGCGCGGTGGGACGAGGGCGGCTCCCTGGAGTTCGTCGGACGCAGCGACCGGCAGATCAAGGTGCGCGGCGTGCGGGTGGAGACCGGCGAGATCGAGGCCGTGCTGCGCTCCCTGCCCGGCGTCGAGGACGCCGCTGTGGCACTGACGACCGCACCCGACGGACCCGAACGCCTCGCCGCGTTTCTGGTGGCCGGCCCCGGAGCCCCCGGCCATGTGGAAGCGCGCGACGCGGTAGCCGCCCTGTTGCCCGGTGCGTTGGTGCCGACGGCCTGGGCCACCGTGGAACGGCTGCCTCTCACCCCCAACGGCAAGCTCGACCTGACGGCTCTGCCCCCGGCCGCGCCGGTCGCCTCCGGCGGAGGCGCGCCGCGCTCGGCGCAGGAGGCCCGGATGTGCGCGGTGTTCGCCGCGTGCCTCGGAATCTCCGAGGCCGGCCGGGACGACGATTTCTTCGCCCTGGGCGGTCACTCCTTGCTGGCGATGCGGCTGATCGGCCGGATCCGGGAGGAGTTCGGCGCGGAGGTGCCGATCAGCGCCCTGTTCGCGGCGCCCACCCCGGCCGGTCTGGTCGCGGCCCTGGGCGGGGCGGGCGCGGCCCGGCGTCCGGTGACGGCGGTCGTGCCCCGCCCCGATCATCTCCCGCTGGCGTTCGGCCAGCAGCGTCTGTGGCTCCTGGAGACGCTGGGCGACGCGGGCTCCTCCTACCACCTGCCGGTGGCGCTGCGCCTGCGCGGCCCGGTGGACAGCGACGCCCTGGAGTTGGCGCTGCGCGACATCGTTCAGCGGCACGAGGCCCTGCGCACGATCGTGGTGACGAGCCCGGAGGGTCCCGGCCAGCGTGTCCTGCCGCCACATCTGCTTCCGTGTCCGCTGCTGCGCGTCATGCCTGCCGGCGAGTCAGCGGCCCCGGACGGCGTCCCCTTCGACCTGGAGCGGGAGATCCCGCTGCGCGCCCGGCTCTTCACCGTGGCCGCCGACGATCATGTCCTGGTCGTGACACTGCACCACATAGCCGCCGACGGATGGTCCATGGGGCCGCTCATGCGGGACCTGTCCGCCGCCTACGGCGCGCGCCGCGCCGGGCAGGCGCCCGGCTGGGACCCGCTTCCCCTCCAGTACGCGGACTTCGCACTGTGGCAACGTGACCTGCTCGGAGATCCGGACGCGCCGGACAGCCTCGCCCGCCGTCAGCTGTCCGCCTGGGCCGGTTCCCTGGCCGGGCTGCCGGAGGAGTCGTCCTTCCCTGCGGACCGGCCGCGTCCGGACCGGCCCTCAGGCCGGGGCGGCACCGTGCCGGTGCACGTCGGGGCTCACGACCACCGGACGCTGGTGGAACTGGCCAGAGCGTCCGAGGCCAGCTCCTTCATGGCGCTGCACGCGGCCCTCGCCGCCCTCATGTCGCGTCTGGGAGCGGGCGAGGACATCGCCGTCGGCACACCGGTGGCGGGCCGTACCGAGGCGTCGCTCGGCGAACTGGTGGGCTTCTTCGTCAACACACTGGTCCTGCGAGCGGACGTCTCCGGCGCGCCGTCCTTCCGTGAGCTCACGGAACGGGTGGCCCGGACCGACCTGGCGGCCTACGCCCAGCAGGACATCCCGTTCGAGAGGGTCGTCGAGGAGCTGGCGCCGCCGCGCTCGCTCAGCCGCCATCCCCTGTTCCAGGTGATGCTGAGCCTCAACAACACGCCCGCGCCCCGTCCGCACCTGGACGGTCTCGCGGTGAGGCGTGAGATGTCCGTGGGGCGCTCGGGCTCCAAGTTCGACCTCAGCTGGGACCTGTCCGAGCGGCACGACGAGGCGGGCCGCCCGCAGGGGATCACCGGTGAGCTGGAGTACGACGAGGACCTCTTCGACAAGGCCACGGCGGAACGATTCGTCGAACACTTCACCCGCCTCCTGAGCGCCCTGCTCGCAGAGCCGGACCGCCCGCTCGCCGATCTGGACTTCCTGAGCCCGTCACAGCGCGCCGCAGCACTGGACGAGCTGCCGCGCACCACGACAAGGCCGCTCAGCGCGACCACGGAGGCGGTCGGCGGAGACTGGACGGTGCTGGACGTCCTGGCGACACGGGCGGCCGTCCAGCCGGACCGGACGGCCGTCGTGGCCGACGACGGCCGTCTCACCTTCGGTGAACTGCGCCTGCGTACAGACCGGCTGGCCGCCTCCCTCGTGGACCGCGGAGTCGGCCCCGGTGACCGGGTGGCGGTGGCACTGCCCCGGACCTCCCTCGCCGTCGTGGCGCTGCTGGGGATCCTGCGGGCCGGGGCTGTGTACGTACCGCTGGACACGGCTCAGCCGGCGGCCCGTACCGAGCTGGTTCTCGACACGGCCGCCCCGCACCTGGTGCTCGCCACCGCCACGACCAGCGCGGTTCTCCCGGACTCGGTGGAGGTACTGCTGCTCGACGGGACCGGGCAGGAGGCCCTCCCCCCGGCGGCGGGTCTGCCCGCGCCGCCGCGCGGCCGGGACGCCGCCTACGTGCTGTACACCTCCGGGTCGACCGGGCTGCCCAAGGGCGTGGTGGTCGAACACCGTTCGCTGGCCGCGCTGTTGGCCCATCACCGCGACCGGCTCATGGGCCCGGCGGAGGCAGCCAACAACGGGCTGCCGCTGCGGGTGGCCCACACGGCAGCGATGACGTTCGACGCCTCCCTGGACCCCCTGCTGTGGATGATCGCGGGCCATGAGCTGCATCTCGTGGACGACACGACGCGCCGCGATCCCGAGGCGCTGACCGCTCTTCTCCACGAGCGTGCGATCGACGTCGTGGAGACCACTCCCTCCTACCTCGAACAGCTCCGCGCGTGCGGCCTGTTCGCCCCCGGCCGCCCCCGGCCACGAGTGCTCGCGCTCGGCGGGGAAGCCGTGACGGCCCCGCTCTGGCGGGAGCTGGCGGGCCTGTCCGATGTCTCCGTGTGGAACCTGTACGGACCCACGGAGACCACCGTGGACAGCGTGATGGGCCGGGTGCTGCCGGCAGTGGGACCGCACCTCGGCCATCCGGTGACCGGCGCCCGCGCCCGCGTCCTGGACCGGCGGCTGCGGCCGGTCGCCCCCGGAGTGACGGGTGAGCTGTACGTGTCGGGCCCGGGCGTCGCGCGTGGCTACGAGGGCCGTTCCGCCGCGACAGCGGAGCGCTTCCTGCCCGATCCCCACGGAGCGCGGGGCTCACGGATGTACCGGACCGGCGACCTGGTGCGCCGGGTCGAAGGCCGCCTGGAGTACCTCGGCCGGGCCGACGGGCAGATCAAGATCCGCGGCTTCCGGGTCGAGACCGGCGAGGTCGCCTCCGCTCTGGACTCGCACGAGGACATCGCGCGGTCGGCCGTCGCGGTCCGCTCCGACGCAGACTCGGGAGATGCGCAACTGGTCGGCTGGGTGGTGCCGGCCGGTCATCGAGAGCTCTCCCCCAGGGAGTTGCGCTCCTTCGTGGCGCGGCGGCTGCCCGCGCACATGGTTCCCTCGCTGATCGTTCCCGTGGACTCCCTTCCGCTGACCGCGCACGGGAAGGTGGACTTCTCGGCACTGCCGTCGACCCCGCCGGCGGGGAGCCCGGAGGGGACGGGGCGGGCCCCGCGCTCGGCACCGGAGGAGATCCTCTGTGCCCTGTTCGCGGAGAGTCTGGGGCACGAAGAGGTTTCCCCGGACGACGACTTCTTCGAGCTGGGGGCCATTCCCTGCTGGCGACGCGGCTGGTCGGGCGGATCCGCTCGGCGTTCGGCGTCGAGCTCCCGGTTCGGGCGCTCTTCGAGTCGACGACCCCCGCCGCGCTGGCCGAACGGCTCTCGGAGGCGGGCTCGGCGCGGCCCGCCCTGCACCGGGCACGGCGCACGGAGCAACCGCCGCTCTCCCCGGCGCAGGAGCGCCTGTGGTTCCTGCACCAGCTGGACCCCCGGGCCGCGGCGTACCACATGGCGTTCACCGTGCGGCTCACCGGTGCCCTGGACCAGAACGCTCTCCGGAGCGCTCTGGGTGATGTGCTGACCAGGCACGAGAGCTTGCGCACGGTCGTCGAGCCCGGTGACGGCCGTCCCCGCCAGCGTGTCCTCACGCCCGGTGACGCGCGGCCGGAACTTCCGCTCGTGGCGGTCGAGGAGGCGCACCTCGGCGGGGCCCTGCGTGAGGCCGCGGCCGACCCCTTCGACCTGGAGCGGGACGTGCCCCTGCGGCCGGTCCTGTTCCGCAGCGCGGCGGACCGGCACACCCTGCTGGTGACCGTGCACCACATCGCGGCGGACGGCTGGTCCATGGGGCCGCTCGCTCAGGACCTGGCCGGTGCCTATGCGGCACGGACGGCCGGCCGGGCGCCGAACTGGAACCCGCTGCCGGTCCAGTACGCGGACTACACCCTGTGGCAGCGCGACCTGCTCGGCGACTTCGCCGATCCCACGTCCACCGCTTCGACCCAACTCGCCTACTGGGAGGACCGGCTGAGTGCCGCCCCGGAGGAGACGGCCCTGCCCACCGACCGCCCCCGGCCGTCCTCTCCGAGCGGTCTCGGAGGGACGGTGGCGGTCCGTGTTCCGGAGGAGACCATGGCCGGTGTGGCACGGCTGGCGAGGTCGACGGCCAGCAGCACCTTCATGGTGCTGCACGCCGCCCTGGCGGCCCTGCTGCACCGGATGGGGGGCGACAGCGACGTGCTCGTCGGCACCCCGGTGGCCGGGCGGACGGATGAGGCACTCGACCCGCTGGTCGGCTTCTTCGTCAACACGCTCGTTCTGCGGACAGACCTCGGCGGCAACCCGGACTTCACCGAGCTGCTGTCCCGGGTCAGGGAGACGGACCTCGCCGCATACGCCCACCAGGAGCTGCCGTTCGAACGGCTGGTGGAGGCCGTCCGGCCGACCCGGTCGCTCTCCCGCCACCCGCTCTTCCAGGTCATGCTGACCCTCAACAACCACCGGCCGCCGCGCCTGGACCTGCCCGGTCTCCAGGCCAGGCTGGAGGCGGTCGACACCGGAGGCGCCAAGTTCGACCTCTCCTTCTCCTTCACCGAGCGGCCGTCGGCCACAGGGGACGGAAGCAGTCTCGACGGAACGCTGGAGTACAGCCGCGACCTGTTCGACGCCGATACGGCCGTACGGATCGCCGAGCGCTTCGCCCTCCTCCTCGCCCACGCCGTGGGCGATCCCGGCATGGTCGTCGGCGACCTGCCGCTGGTCGGCGATGAGGAACAGCGACGCCTGCTGGCTATCGGCGAGAGCCATGGCCGGTCCGTGGACGGCCCCACGCCTTTCACGACCGTGCTGGACCGGTTCGCGGCCACGGTGGCCTCGGCGCGCAGCGGTGACATCGCGGTGACCGCGTCGGACGGCAGCCTCTCGTTCACCGAGCTGGACACCCGCTCGGACCGCATCGCCGCACTGCTCGTACGGGCCGGTGCGGGCCCCGGGGACCCGGTGGCCGTCCTGCTTCCGCGCTCCACCGACTCCATCGCCGCCCTTCTCGGTGTGCTCAAGGCAGGAGCCGTCTACGTACCGGTCGACGGCTCCCTCCCGCAGGGCAGGATCGACGCTGTTCTGGCGGACGCGCGCCCGCACACCGTGCTCACGGCCGACAGCACGCACGACCGGGCCCGGGGCCACGGGCGTCGGCTGAACCTCTGCTCCCCCGAATGCGCCGACGCGTTTCCCGAAGGCTCCGCGCACCCGCGTGGGCAGAGGCCCCCGGAACCCGGCGAGCCGGCCTACCTCCTCCACACCTCGGGTTCCACCGGCCGTCCCAAGGGAGTTCTCGTCGGCCACGGGTCCCTCGCCCGGCTGCTGGAACACCACCGCCGCCATGTCTTCGCACCCGCCGTACGGGCGGCCGGGAAGCCTCAGCTGGACGTCGCGCTGACGGCCGCCCTGTCCTTTGACGCCGCGTGGGACCCGGTGCTGTGGATGCTCGACGGACACCGGCTGCATGTGCTGGACGACCTGACACGACGCGACCCCGAAGCCCTGGTCCATGCGGCGCATGTCCACGGGTTCGACGTACTGGAGTCCACGCCGACGCACGTGCGTCAGCTGCTGGACGCAGGGCTGTTCGCCGAGGACGGTCCCGTTCCGTCCGTGATCGCGCTGGGCGGCGAAGCCGTACCGGCCGCGCTCTGGGACGACCTTCGGTCGCGGCCGGGGCTCACAGCCTGGAACTTCTACGGCCCCACCGAGGCGACGGTCGACACCCTCGTCGCGGACCTCCGGACGGCCGGACGGCCTGTGCTCGGCTCCCCGGTCGACGGGACCTCGGTACGGCTCCTCGACGACCGGCTGCGGCCGGTTCCGGTCGGGGTGACCGGCGAGCTCTATCTGGCCGGCGACAGCCTGGCTCTCGGCTACCACGGGCAGTCCGCGCAGACCGCGACGCGATTCGTACCCGACCCCCACGGCCCGTCGGGCGCCCGGATGTACCGCACCGGAGACCGGGCCGTTCGCAGGTCCGACGACACTCTGGAGTTCGCCGGCCGCGCCGACAGCCAGGTCAAGGTGCGCGGCTTCCGGGTGGAGCCGGAAGGAGTCGCCGCTGTTCTGACGGAGCATGCGGACGCCGCCCAGGCGGCGGTGGTGGCACATGGCGAAGGGCCCGGGGGTTCGCGGCTCACCGCCTATGTCGTGCTCACCGAACGATCCGGCACACCGGACCGGACCGCCCCCATGGCCCCCTCGGATGCGTCCCGGTCCGAGGCCGACCGGCTCAACGGGATACGGGAGCACGCGGCCGCCCGGCTGCCCGCCTACATGGTCCCGTCCGCCTGGGTCGCCCTGGACGCCGTCCCGCTGACCCCGAACGGAAAGCTGGACCGTGCGGCCCTGCCCGCGCCACGGGCCGACGCGGGGAACGGGCGCAGCCCCCGCAACCCGCGGGAAGACGTGCTGTGCACGCTGTTCGCCGAGACGCTGGAGCTCGAACGCGTCCTCATCGACGACGACTTCTTCGCGCTGGGCGGGCATTCGCTGCTGGCTGCCGGGCTCATCCGCCGCATCCGTGACGCACTCGGGGTGGACGTCAGCATCCGCAGTCTGTTCGAGGCGCCCACGGTCGCCGCACTGGCGGAACGCATCGGCACCGGCGTCCAGGACGATCCGCTGGCCGCCCTGCTGCCGCTCCGCACCAAGGGCACCCTCGCCCCGCTGTTCTGCGTCCACCCGGCGGGCGGCCTGGCCTGGGCGTACGCCGGGTTGCTCCCCCACCTGGAGAACGACCGGCCGGTCTACGGACTCCAGACCCCGAACCTCGACGGCACCCGGCCCTTCCCGGACAGCATCGAAGCGATGGCCGCCGTGTACGTGGCCGAGCTGCGGGCCGTCCAGCCGCACGGCCCCTACCACCTCTTCGGCTGGTCCTTCGGCGGCAACGTCGTCCAGGAGGTCGCCGTCCAGCTCCAGGAGGCGGGCGAGGAGGTGGCCCTGCTGACGATCCTGGACGCCTTCCCGCTCGCCCCGCTGGACGACCTGGACAGCGCGAGCCGGGACACCGTCTTCCGGGCCCTGCTCTCCAACATGGGGGTCGGCCAGGAGGCCCTGGAGGGCAACAGGCCGGTCGAGGCCGTCGCCGTACGCGACCAGTTCCGTGCGAACGGGAGCCCTCTCGGGGCACTGGAACCGGCCACGATCGACGCGATGGTCGACAACTTCGCCGGTCAGGCCAGGCTGATGCGGAAGTACACCCCCCGTGTGTTCCACGGTCCGGCGCTGTTCTTCACCGCCGTCGAGGGCCGCCCCGCCAACACCTTCGATCTGTCCCTGTGGGACCCGTACATCACCGGTCCCGTCGAGAACCACGACGTGGCGTGCGCGCACGCCCAGATGATGCAGCCCGCCGCGCGGGAGCAGATCGGCACCACCGTCACGGCCGTGCTCACGGCCGGTCACCCCACCGATTGAGGAGAGCTTTCATGACGAACCCCTTCGACGACCCCAACACCCAGCACCGTGTCCTGGTCAACGACGAGGGCCAGCACGCCCTGTGGCCGTCCTTCGCACCGGTCCCCGCAGGCTGGGACGAGGTATACGGCCCGGCGGAGCACACGGCCTGCCTGGAGTACGTGGAGGTCAACTGGACCGACATCACGCCCAGGAGCGCCCGCACGCGCGTGGCATGACCCCGAATCCCGCACGGGGCCCGGCCCCATCCTGAGCACCCCCTACGAGAGGCATCGATGACCTCCCCTCCGACCCGCCCGGCCATACGCGCCGAAGGGCTCACCAAACGCTTCGGGAAGAAGCAGGCGCTGGACGGTGTGGACCTGGAAGCGGCCCCCGGCACCGTACTGGGAGTCCTCGGCCCCAACGGCGCGGGCAAGACCACCACGGTCAGAGTCCTGTCCACACTGCTGCGACCGGACGGCGGCCGCGCCTGGATGGCCGGCCACGACGTTCTCGCCGCCCCCGAGGCCGTACGCCGCGACCTCGGGCTGTCCGGGCAGTACGCCGCCGTCGACGAGAAACTCACCGGGCGGGAGAACCTCTACCTCGTCGCACGGCTCTACGGATTCGGCCGGCACGCGGCCCGCCGCCGGGCCGGACAACTGCTCAGCGACTTCGACCTGGAGGACGCGGCCGACCTGCCGAGCAGAACGTACTCCGGGGGAATGCGCAGACGTCTCGACCTGGCCGGCGCTCTCGTTGCGCGACCGCCGGTAGTGGTTCTGGACGAGCCCACCACAGGGCTCGACCCCCGTGGGCGGGCGGACACCTGGCAGGCCGTCAGGAACCTGGTCGCCGAAGGCACGACCGTGCTGCTCACCACCCAGTATCTGGAGGAGGCCGACCAATTGGCCGACGCCATCGTCGTCATCGAGAGCGGCACCGTGGTGGCCCGCGGCTCCGCCGCCCAGCTCAAGGCGCGCGTGGGCGGCGAGCGCCTCTCACTCACCGTCCCTGACCCTCAGCACCGCATCACCGCGACGGAGATCCTTGCCACGCTCGGCGACCACTCTCCCGACCTCGACCAGCGCACCGGACGCCTGACGGTCGCCACCGACCACGGCGCACGAAGCCTGGAGTACGCCCTGGGCTGTCTGCGGCTGGCCGGAATCGCCGTCCGGGACGTGGAGTTGGCACCACCGACGCTGGACGACGTATTCCTCTCCCTCACCGGCCGGGCCCCCGCACCGGACGTCGCGGCGCCCTCCTCGGGCGTGACAGCGGTCGGCGGAGGTGCACGATGACCATCGTCCAGCGGCTGGGCCGCGACTCCTCCATCATCGCCTGGCGCAATCTGCTGAACCTGCGCCGGACCCCCGGATCGGTCATCGCGGCCCTCGTGCAGCCGGTGATGTTCGTCCTGCTGCTCGCCTACGTCTTCGGCGGCAGCCTCGGCGGCGCCGAGTACCGGATCTTCCTCATGGGCGGCATCTTCGCCCAGGCGGTCACCTTCAACTCCGCCTTCACCGCCCTCGGACTGGCCAACGACATGGACAAGGGCATCGTGGACCGCTTCCGCTCCCTTCCGATGCCCGCCATGGCCGTGCTTCTGGGACGCACCCTCTCCGACCTGACCATGAGCGCGGTGACCCTCGTCGTCACCTCTCTGTGCGGCCTGCTGGTCGGCTGGCGTATCAGCACCTCACCCGCTGAGGCGCTCGCGGCCTACCTCCTGATCCTGCTCTTCGCCTTCGCCATGTCGTGGGTGGGGGCGGCGATCGGGCTGATGGCCCGCAGTGTCGAGGTGGCCCAGAGTGCTGGACTGATCTGGCTCTTCCCCGTCACCTTCGTCTCCGCGGCGTTCGTCTCCCCGCACACCATGCCCGGGCCGCTGCGCACCGTGGCGGAGTGGAACCCGGTCTCCGCGACGGCCACCGCGGTCCGTGAGCTCTTCGGCAACCCACCCCCGGCCGGCCTGCCCACAAGCAGCGCCTGGCCCGTCGTGCACGCGCTCCCCTACGCCGCGGGCTGCGCTCTGCTCATCACGGGCGCCTTCATGATCCTGGCGCTGGTCCGCTTCCGACGCATCACGCTCGGATGAGCCGAGCAGGCATCACGCCGAGGGCTGGTGACCACGACCACCGGACGCTGATTCGGCCGTGCTGCTTGTCCAGGATCGTTGGGACCCGATCCCGGTGGACGTAGCGGAGGTATCGGCGAGGGACCGGCGCTCCGGCCGGAGCAGCGCTGGTGAGGCGACAAGGATCACCACCGGGACCAGGGCGGACGACGGTTCCCTCGACGAGGCGCGGCGGGCCGTCGTGGTCGAGCCACGCGGCCCGGCGGGTCAGCCGCGGATGCGGCCGGTACCACGCCTGCGCGGTCGCCTTCCCGTGGAGCCGGCCGGGGATCTCCACGGGCAGGCCGTCCAGCAGGTGGGCGATGCGAGGGGCGTCATATCCGGCGTCCGGCGCCGCAGCCACGGCGAGACCTCCACCGCCAGCACCAGCCGGCCGTCCGACGCCCGTGGCAACGGCACCCCGGCCGGGGCACGGCGCAGCCGAGGGACGCCGAACCGCCAACTGGTCCCCGACCGGTCCCCAAAAACGATCAAGGGCCGGTTTCGGATTGCTCCGAAACCGGCCCTGATCTGCGACTGTCTCCAGTCGGGACGACAGGATTTGAACCTGCGACCCCTTGACCCCCAGTCAAGTGCGCTACCAAGCTGCGCCACGTCCCGATGCGATTCCGCCTGGTTACCCGGGCGGCCGCGCAGGACAAACATTACCTCACTCCGAGGACCGGATCGACGTCCGTGCCTGCTGGGCGCGGGCCGCCAGTCCTTCGGCTCCGCAGGCCATGGCCTGCTTCTGGGCCCGGGCCAGTTCGCGGTGCGAGCCGATCGCGATGCCGTAGTCGACGCGGGCGAGCGCGTGCTCGTAGGCGGAGGAGGACCTCTCCAGGTGGCGTACGGCGTCGGCGAGGAGCTGCTCCGCCTCCTCGGGCGGTGCGAAGAGCGCGACGCAGCGCAGGGCTTCGCCGATCGCGGTGTCCGTACCGAACCGTTCGGCGTGCACCCGTGCGCGGGCCGCCAGGTGCGCGGCCCGGCCCGGGTCGTCCTCGGCCAGGGCGCGGGCGAGGTCGCCGGCCCAGGGTGCCCAGATGCCGTTGAAGCGTTCGCGGGGCTCGAGGGCGGCACCGGCCGCTTCGAGTTCGGCGATGGCCTCCTCCTTACGGCCTTCGGCCAGCAGCAGGCGGCCCAGGACGCACGGGCCGTCCGGCAGCACCATGGCGCTGGGGTAGGGCGGTCCGAAGGTGTAGCGGTCGGCGATCTTGCGGGCCTCGGCGGTGCGGCCGCGGGCCAGCAGCGTGTCGATGAGCAAGCACGTCGCGTCCCAGTGGACGGGCAGCCCGGAGCCGACTCGGTCGGCGAGCCGGAGCCCTTCGCGCAGGAAGCCCTCGGCCTCCGCGAGGCGCCCGCGACGGCGGTGGACCATGCCGAGCAGGGTGTGTGCGAACGCCAGGTGGGCACCGCTCCAGCCGGAGATCTCGAAGGCCCGCACCGCCTCGCCGAAGAGGCTCTCGGCCCGGTCCAGCTGGTCGGTGAAGGTGTAGGTGATGCCGACCATGGTGGGCAGCTCGAAGCCCCACTCGGAGTCGGTCCAGCCCAGGCCCCGGGCGGGGCTGCCGTCGATCAGGGCCCGTTCGCAGAGGTCGACGATGAGCTGGGCGTTCTCGCCGCGCAGCATGGCGTCGAAGGCCCGCAGGGTGAGCAGCGCCCGCTCCGCGTTGTCGCGGCCCTTGAGGTGGTCGGCGTTGCGGGTGAGGCGCCGGGAGCGGGCCGGGCCGTCGTCCTCGGTGGCCTGCATGCCCTCCCACATGAAGTGCGCGGCCTGGAGCCGCATCAGGCCGGGGCCCGGTGCCGTACGCGCCGCTTCGGCCGCCAGCGAGAGCGCCGCGTCCTTGAGCTGGTTGTTGTGGGCGAGCGCGGCGGCGAGCCGGAACGTCGCGTCGACCCGCAGGCCGTCGTCGAGTCCCGGCATGTCCAGGGCCGCCCGCAGGTGCTGCACGGTGGTGGGCGGGGAGCTGAGCAGGGTGGCGCAGCCGAGCTCGTACAGCAGGACGGCGCGGTCCTTCGGGCGGGGCGGCTCCTCGATGGCGCGCTCCAGGCAGCGCCTGGCCGCTTCGGGGGCGCCGACGGCGAGGTGCTGGCCCGCGGCTTCGCGGAGCTGGGCGACCAGTTCCTGGTCGTCGTCCGGGTGGACCTCCAGCAGGTGGCGGGAGGCCGCGGCGGCACCGAGGCCGGCCCGGGTGATGGCCCAGGCGGCGCGCCCGTGCATCGCGGTACGGGTGGCCGGCGGGATGGAACGGTAGACCGCGGTGGCGATCAGCGGGTGGACGAACTCCAGCGGGTCGAAGCCGCTGACGATACGGGCGTCGCGCAGCCGGGCCGTGCAGTCGGCGGCCTCCGCCGAACTCATCCCGGCGAGGGTGGCGGCCAGCTCCTGGGAGATGTCGGTGCCGAGCACGGCGGCGGCCCAGGCGAACCGGTTGGCGTTGGTGCCGAGCCGTTCCAGCCGGGCGACGAGCCCGCTGCCGCGCGCGGAGGCACCCAGCTCCCGCAGCTGCCCGGCCGACTCCTCGACCGGCGCCAGCTCCTGGTCCTGCACCTTGGCGACCGACTCGACGGCCTCGTAAGGGTTGCCGCCGGTGACGGCCCAGACCTCGCGGCAGAAGGGGTCGTCGGCGTGCTCGCCCAGGGCCGCGCGGGCCAGTTCGGCGGTGGCGTCCGGGGTCAGCGCGCGCAGGGCGACCCGGGTGACAGCGCTGGGCCCGTCGGAACCACGCTCGGCCTCCCGGTCGGCGACGTAACTCGCATTGCGCTCGGCCATCTCCTGCGGCCGGTACGCCTGGACGACGAGGAGCGGCAGCTCGCCGAGGCGGGCCGTGAACGAGGAGAGCCAGGAGAGGGACTCGCCGTCCGCCCAGTGGGCGTCGTCCACCAGGAGCAGTAACGGCCGGTGGCTGAGGCGGGAGGCCAGCCGGGCGACGACGAAGTCGAGGCCGTCCCGGACACCCTGGGGGTCGGGCTGGGGACCGCTGGGCTCGGCGAGCCCGAGCGCGGGGGCCGTGGTGTCGTACCAGTCGCCGAAAAGGGCCCGCGTCTCGTCGGGCGGGAACAGGTCGAGTGCGGGCTGCAGCAGTTGACGTACGACATGGAACGGTACGGAGGTGACGGTCTCGCCGCCACGGGCGGACCAGACCGTGCAGCGGTCGGCTGCCATAGCCCGGATCTCGGCGAGCAGGGCGGTCTTCCCGAGCCCCGCCTCCCCACTGAAGACCAGGAGCCCGCCGACGGCCTGCGCTCCGCACAGATCGTCCACCGCCCTCGCGGCAGCGGCGAGTTCCGGTTCACGCTCGTACAACGGCCGGGACGGCTTCATGCCCACCCTTCCCCAAATGGCATGCAGTGACGACGGACGAGCCTAGTCGTGCGCGGGGGCTCATCTACAGGGTTCGGCCGATTCCTCGCAGGTACGAGGCACAATCGCGGGGTGAACGAGACGCACAGGGACCGTGACCCCGAGGGCCGGGCGCGCAATGCGCGCCCCCGGGACGGGCTGGGGCGCCCGCTGCCCTACGGGACGCCCGGAGTGGAGCGGCAGCCCGAGGGGGTGGTCCGCATGCCGGACGAGACGCTCCGGGAGGCCCAGCGGCTGCTGGACGCGGGGATGCCGTTCCACGCCCACGAGGTGTTCGAGGACGCCTGGAAGTCAGGGCCGGAGAGCGAGCGCGAGCTGTGGCGGGGGCTGGCGCAGGTGGCGGTGGGGCTGACCCATGCCGCGCGCGGCAACACGGCGGGCGGGGCGCGGCTGCTGCGCCGGGGAGCGGGCGCACTCATCCCGTACGGCGAGGACCGACCGCACGGCATCGGGATCGGCGGACTGGTCGACTGGGCGCAAGAGTTGGCCGGCCGCGTGGAGAGCGTCCCCACGGTGGACGCGGAGGCCGAGGCGCCCCGGCTGCTGGGGTAGCCGGTGAGGCTCCGGCGCCCGGGTCCTGCGGCGGAACGCCCCGCTCCGGGAACAGGCCTGCCGCGCAGCCATTACGATCCGGCTCCATGAGCACTTCTGACCAGGACCAGGACCGGGACCAGCGCGAGAGCCCGGACCGGGACGCCGACGCCCCGATAGCGGAGGCCACGGCGGCGGAGCCCGCCGAGGACGCGTACGACACCGAGGCCGCGCTCCACCCTGAAGCCGGGACCGGGAACGACCCCGAGAAGAGACTGACGCCACGTCAGGCACGGCGGCTGCGGATCGTCCTCTCCTCCGTGGGCATGGTCGCGATGGGCGTGGTCCTCGCCCTGCGGATCGCGAGCCGGTCGTCGGTGCTGGTGGTGGGTGTCTACGGGCTCGCGCTCATCCTGTGCGGTCTGGTGATCGAACTCAGCAGGAACGGCCGCACCAGGCTCGGCAGCTGGCTGCTCGCGGTCGGCCTGGTGGCCGCCGTCGGTGCGGACTGGCTGCTGCTTCCCTGAGTCCTTCGGCTCCGCGCGTGGGGCGGGACGGCTCCGGGAACAGCCTCCCGCCTGATCGTTTGATCGCTTCGGTGCGCTTCCGGTCGACCTCTTGACCGCTTGCGATCACTCGATCAGGATTTCCGGTGCCGACCGTGTCCCCCACGAAGGGCCTGGCCTTCCCGTATGTCGACCTTCCGCTCCCTCTCCTTCGAACTTCCCCCGGAGGACCGGGCGTCGAGTCCGTTCACCGGGTACACCCGCGGGCACTGGGAAGCCGCCGCCGACGGACTGCTGCGCGCGGCCTGGCGGTGGGCCACCCCCGGCGGAGCGCTCCTCGACCTGCCCGGGGCCCCCTCGCACTCCGGAGTGCGTTCCGACGGCCTTGAGGGCTACGCGCGAACCTTCCTTGCGGCTGCTTTCCGGGTCGCCGGGGCCGAGGGGAAGGACCCGCACGAATGGCTGGAACGCTACGGCCGGGGGCTCGCGTCCGGGACACGTACGCCCGGGCGGGACGACGCGGAGTCCTGGCCGCTCATCCTGGACCACCATCTCCAGGGGCAGCCCATGGTGGAGTCCGCCTCTGTCGCACTCGGGCTGCGGCTCACCCGGCCCTGGCTCTGGGACCGGCTGGACTCCGGGGTACAGGACCGGGCGGAGCAGTGGCTGCGGGGTGCGCTGCGCCATGTTCCGGCGGGCAACAACTGGTACCTCTTCCCTTACACGGTCGCCGGCTTCCTGGAGTCGGTGGGGCGCGGGGACGCGGAGACGGCCCGGGCGCGGGAGCGGGCTCTCGAGCTGCTGGAGGGCTGGTACCGGGGCGACGGCTGGTACGCCGACGGGGACGGGCGCGCCTTCGACCACTACAACGGCTGGGCGCTGCACCTGTATCCGGTGCTGGACGCCCATCTCGCGGGCGACGACAGCGCAGCCGCCCACCACGGGGCGCGGCTGCGCGAGCATCTGGAGAGCTTCTCGCTGATGTTCGGCGGCGACGGGGCCCCGCTGCACTTCGGGCGCTCGCTCACCTACCGCTTCGCCGCGAGCGCGGCCGTGGGCCTGGGCGCGGTCTCCGGGAACACCCCGCTCGCGCCGGGGGTGTCACGGCGGCTGGTCAACGGGGCGCTGCGGTACTTCCTGGAGCGCGGCGCGAGCGGCGACGACGGGCTGCTGAGCCTCGGCTGGCACGGCCCCCACCCGGCGACGCTGCAGTCCTATTCCGGTCCCGCGTCACCCTATTGGGCATCGAAGGCGTTCGTCGCGCTACTGGCGCCCGCCGGGCATCCGCTGTGGAGATCGGTGGAGGAAGCGGCGCCGAGCGAAGGGTCCGACCGGGTGCTGTCCGTACCGGCACCGGGCTTTCTGGTGCAGTCGACGCGAGCGGACGGTGTGGTGCGGCTGCACAACCACGGCAGCGACCATGTCCGCCCGGACGAGGCCGAGTCGGCGGCCGATACCGACCCGCACTACGCCCGGCTCGCCTATTCCACCGTGACCGGACCGACCTCGGCTGCGAACCCGGCGGACAACCACCTGTCGGTGACGGTCGGCGGGGTACGCAGCACCCGGCGCCGGATCCGTCCGCTCGGGGCCGGACACGGCGAGGGCTGGGGCTGGGCCGCCTCCTGGCATCTGCCCGTCTTCGCTGCGGGCCCTTCCACCGTTCCCGGGCTCCGGGTGGAGAGCGTGACCGTGGCCCGGGGCCGCTACGAGCTGCGGGTGCACCGGATCCTGGGGGCGCCGGACGGTGCACGGGCCGAGCTGACCGGCTGGGCGGCGGAGCCAGGGGCTCTGTGCGCTCCCAGCTGTACGGGCTCCACGGCTGGGAGGCCCTGGAGGAGGTACGGGCCCCGCAGGGCACGGCGTTCACCCGCTGGGCGGTGCTGCCCCGGCTGGCCACCGCCGATATGGCGGGGAACGTGGTGCTGGTGGCGCTCGCGTCGCTCACGGCGGAGCCGGCGGCCGGTCCGCTGGCACCGGTCGTGGACAAGGTGCACGTGCGGCCCGGTCCGGACGGTGGCATCCGCGCGGCCGAGGCCGAAGTCGAGGTGGGGTGGGCGGAGGACGGTACGAGGACGCGGATCGCCTTCGGTCAGGGGGCTGTCGCAGTGGAGCACTCTCAGGTCGGACCATAGGCCGCTGTGGTCCGACCACCGCTCGCATCGGCCGAACCAAGCTCGCTTCGGTCGGACCACAGCGGGCTACGGTCAGACCATAGTTCACTTCGGTCCGACCATAGTGCGGTCACCTGTCGGTACGGATCACCACGACCAAGGTACGAGGGCCGTGCACGCCCTCCACCCGTTCCAGTTCGATGTCCGAGGTGGCCGAAGGGCCGCTGATCAGCGTCGTCGGCCGCTCGGGCACCAGCCGGGCCACCGCCTCGGGCACCCCGGCTTCGACGGCGGAGAGGTCGACCACACAGAGGTGCAGATCGGGGACGAGGGACAGCGCCCGGCGTCCCTGATCGGGCGAGCCGTCCAGGAAGATCGTGCCGGTCTCGGCGCAGCCGGCGGCGGACGCGGTCACCACCGCGTCCAGGGCGTCCAGTTCGGGTGCGGGAATGTCCGCCGAGTCCGGGCACACCTCCCCGTCGTACGCGTCGATCCAGCGCCGGTCCAGCCCGGCCGGCACGCCGATCCGGCGGACGCCGTGGTCGCGCAGCACCTCGGCGACGACCCGCGCGGTGCGGTCGGCGGTGCAGGGGTGGACCTCGGCCTTGTAGTCGAGGAGCCGGTCGGTGAAGAGGGCGAGGCGTTCGGCGTCGGGGAGGACCCGGCCGGTGCGGTAGGCGCGCGGTACGACGGTGGCGGGCGTCGGGGCGAGGGCCAGGGCCTCGCGGACCCGGCCGAGCACGATGTCGCGGGCACTCGTCATGTCGTCGTGTCCTCTCCGTGGCTCCTTCCGTCTTCCGCTCGGCTCCGGTCGGATTCGTCCTGGCTCCGGTTCCGGTCGGGTTCTCCCCCGCCCAGACCTCGGTCGTGCTCGTCGGCGGCCGCCCGGAGCGCGGCCCGGCCCTCGGCGGAGGCGAACCAGGAGCGGAAGGTCTGCCGGGGCGGGGCCGCCGTGTCGCGGCTGTCGCTCCAGCCGCTGAACGGCGGGGGCAACCGCGAGATCGTCCGGTCGCGTCCCGCGACGGCGCGGCCGAGACCGGACGCCTTCTGCGCCCCTCTGTACAGGGCGGGCCGCTTCATCACGGCGGCGGCCGCCTTCATCGCCAGCTTCTCCGGTGTGGTGCCGGTCTGCTCGGTGTGCTGGTGGCGCAGCTCCACCAGCAGCGAGGGAATGTCGATCTTCACGGGGCAGGCGTCGAAGCAGGCTCCGCAGAGGCTGGAGGCGTACGGCAGCGAACTGTTGGGGTCGTCGGCGGCCGCGTGCATCCCGGCGAGCTGTGGGGTGAGGACCGCACCGATCGGGCCGGGGTAGGTCGAACCGTAGGCGTGGCCACCGGTCCGTTCGTAGACCGGGCAGACGTTGAGACAGGCCGAGCAGCGGATGCAGTTGAGCGCCGCCCGTCCGATCGTGTCGGCGAGGGCGGCCGTGCGCCCGTTGTCCAGCAGCACCAGATGGAAGTCCTGAGGGCCGTCGCCGGGGGTCACTCCGCTCCACAACGAGGTGTAAGGGTTCATGCGTTCACCCGTGGAGGAGCGCGGCAGCAGTTGGAGGAACACCTCCAGGTCCTGGTAGCGCGGCAGCACCTTCTCGATGCCCATGACGGTGATCAGCGTGTCGGGGAGGGTGAGGCACATGCGGCCGTTGCCCTCGGACTCGACGACGGAGAGGGTGCCGGTCTCGGCGATGCCGAAGTTGGCACCGGACACGGCGACCTTCGTCGTCATGAACTTCTGCCGCAGATAGGCTCGGGCGGCCGCCGCGAGATGGGCCGGGACGTTGTCCAGTGCCGGGTCGACGCCGGGGATGTGGTCGAGGAAGATCTGCCGGATCTCGTCCCGGTTGCGGTGGATCGCGGGCACCAGGATGTGGGACGGCTTGTCGTGGGCGAGCTGCACGATGAGTTCGGCGAGGTCGGTCTCGTACGGTGTGATGCCGACCGACTCCAGGTGCTCGTTGAGCCCGATCTCCTGGGTGGCCATCGACTTGACCTTGATGACCTCGTCGCTGCCGGCGGCCTTCACCAGCCGGGCGACGATCGCGTTCGCCTCGGCGCCGTCGCGGGCCCAGTGGACGGTGCCGCCGCGCTCGGTGACCTTGCGCTCCAGCTGTTCCAGGAGCTCGGGCAGCCGGTTCATCGCGTCGGTCTTGATGGCGGAGCCGGCGGCGCGCAGGGCCTCCCAGTCGGGGAGTTCGCCGGTGACGTTCAGGCGTTTGGCGCGGATGGTGGTCGTGGCCCTGCCGAGGTTGCGGCGCAGTTGTCCGTTGCCCAGCTCGTGGTGGGCGGCGCGGGGGAACGGCTCGTCGCCGCGCAGGTTGCCGGTGCCGTACGGGGAGCGCGGCGGCCGGGCGGGCATGCCGAGGAAGGTGCTCATGCGGCGGCCTCCGTCAGGACGTCGGGGGTGGCGCGGGTCGCGGCGAGGATCCGGGCGAGGTGGAGGGTGCGGGTTCCGGACCGGAGGCGGGAGAGCCCGCCGCCGATGTGCATCAGGCAGGAGGAGTCACCGGCGGTGCAGACCTCGGCCCCGGTGGTGGCGATGCCGTCCAGCTTGTCGTGGAGCATCGCGGTGGAGGTCTCGGCGTTCTTCAGGGCGAAGGTCCCGCCGAACCCGCAGCAGGAGTCGGCGCCGGGCAGCTCCACGAGGTCGATGGAGTCGACGGCGCGCAGCAGCCTGAGCGGCTTGTCGCCGACGCGCAGCATCCGTAGTGAGTGGCAGGTCGGGTGGTACGTCACCCGGTGCGGGAAGTAGGCGCCCACCGCAGTCACGCCGAGGACGTCGACGAGGAGTTCGGAGAGCTCGTACGTCTTCGCCGCGACGGTGGCCACCCCGGCGCGCAGAGCGGTGTCCCCGTAGCGGTCGGCGACGATCGCGTGCTGGTGGCGGACCGAACCGGCGCACGAACCCGACGGCATGACGACCGCTTCGATGGAGGTGTCGCCGAACTGCTCGGCGAAGTCGCGGACCAAGGGGACGGGTTCGCGTTGGTAGCCGGTGTTGATGTGCATCTGCCCGCAGCATGTCTGCTCCGGCGGGAACACCACCTCGTGGCCCAGCCGCGTGAGCAGGATCGCGGTGGAGCGCACCGCGTCAGGGAAGAGTGTGTCGCCCAGGCAGGTGGCGAAGAGTCCGATGCGCATGGGGTCTCCCCGGTCAGGTCCGCAGTTCACCATGACGTTTCTATGGTCGGACCATACTAGGCTCGGTCCGTGCGAGGAATGGGCCACGCCGAACAGGTCGACGGCGCGCACGCCCCCGCCGCTAGGCCCCGAACGGCTCGTCCACCAGCGTCCCGTGCAGCCCTCTGATGTGCTGCTCCACCAGGTCGGCCGCCTCGGCACCCCGCCCCTCACACACCAGCGTCAGAAGGGTGCGGTGCTGCGCATTGAGAGCGTGGGCGGTGGCGGGCCAGTCCTCGACCTGCTCAAGGGCACGCAGGATCAGCGGGCGCACCGACTCCCGTACGGCGGACGTGAGGGTGGAGGTCAATGCGTTGCCGGAGCTGCGGGCGATCAGTACGTGGAAGCGAGTGTCCAGGTCGTTGAACGCGCCCACTCCGACGCCCGGCTCCGCCATCCCCCGTACCAGCTCCTCCGCCTCGTCGAGGTCTTCGGAGGGCGCATGACCGGCGGCGGCCTCGAAGCTGGACCGCTCCAGGACGACCCGGGCCTCCAGGACGTCCTGGAGGCTGTAACTGCCGAGGGCGAAGTGGAGCCGCAGCAGCCGGCCCAGGGCGTCGTCCGGATTGCGCACGATCCGGGCCCCCGCGTCCGCGCCCCGGCCGGGCTGGGCCACCAGGACGCCGATCGTCTCCAGCACCCGCAGCGCCTCGCGCAGGGCGGAGCGGCTGACACCGAGCACGGGGGCCAGCTCCCGCTCGGGCGGGAGCCGGTCGCCCGCCCTGAGCTCGCCGGCGAAGACCCGTTCCTCGATGGAGCGGAGCACGAGTTCGTGCGTACGGGACTGCCGCACGGGCTGCCATTCGACGGACATCCGCCACTCCCTGTCTCGGCCGGTTCCAGGACGTTGAGCGTATGCCACACAGACGGTGTGGTCGGACCAATCATCCTTCAGAGGTAGGACCAAACAGAGGTCGCATTCGGGGTCGCGTTGTCCGGGCACACGGAGGCCCCGACCGGTTCGGCGGTCGGGGCCTCGGCCGGCCCGTGCGGAGGGGCCGGGGTGCGGCGGTGCGGGCGCCGCGCGTCAGTGGGTTCGTGGGTTTCCGGGCGTTCCCGGGATGTCCTTGCCGTGCAGACGGCCGCGCTGCGGGTCGAAGAGATGGGCGGCCGCTCCCGACACCACGAGTCCGGTGGCGATCAGGAGGCCGTGGCCGATGGCGATCCCCATGCCCAGGGCGGTGAGGCCGAAGGCCATCGCCAGCCAGGCGTTGCGCCGCCGGTACTCGCGGGGGCTGCGCGGGGTGCCGTCGGACATCGCCGCCGCGAAACCGGGGTCGTCGCGATGCAGCTGCTCCTCAAGGGCGCGCAGCCGTTCGTCGTACGTGGGCATGGTGTCTCCCTCCCGGTACGGAGACCTCTCGGCTCCTCCGGCGCCGGCCCGGTGATGCGGCACGGGCAGGGCCCCCGGGCCCTGATTTCATGATCGGCGGGCCCGTTCGGAAGGGCTATCGGGGGCAGCACCCATATCCGGGGGTGTGCACCATGTAGACGCGCGGTGAGCCGTGACGCCCGGTCACCGGCGGGAGAGGGCTCCGGGGCGACGGCGTGTTTCCCGCGCGCAGCGACGATAGTGGAGGCTGTCGACGCGCACGTCAACGCCCGCGACTGCGCGCGATGCCCACGCCGACGCCCGTCATCGTTCCGGCAACCGCTCCGACGCCCGATGGAGGCCGTGCTCCCTTGTCCCTGTTCTGGCGGATCTTTCTGCTCAACGCCGCTGTGCTCGTCGCCGCGGGGGCTCTGCTGCTGCTCGGCCCGATCACCATCTCCACACCGGTCCTGCTGACCGAGGCGATGATCCTGACCGGCGGGATCGCCTTCATGCTCGCCGCCAACGCGGCCCTGCTCCGGCTCGGCCTCTTCCCTCTCCAGCGGGTGACCCGCGCGATGACCACGACCGATCTGCTGCGCCCGAGCCCGCGCCCCGAGGTGGCCGGGCACGGCGAGATCGCCGCCCTGATCGAGACGTTCAACACGATGCTGGACCGGCTGGAGGCCGAACGCGCCACCAGCAGCGCCCGCGCGCTCTCCGCCCAGGAGGCCGAGCGCCGCCGGGTGGCGCAGGAGCTCCACGACGAGGTCGGGCAGACCCTCACCGCGGTCCTGCTCGAACTGAAGCGCGTCGCCGACCACGCCCCCGAGCCGCTCCGCGGCGAGCTCCGGCAGGTCCAGGAGATCACCCGCGGCTCACTGGACGAGATCCGCCGGATCGCCCGGCGGCTGCGCCCCGGGGTGCTGGAGGAGCTGGGTCTGGTCAGCGCGCTCACAGCTCTCATCACCGAGACGCCGACGCCCGACGGGCTGACGATCCGCCGCCGGATGGGCAAGGACCTGCCCGAACTGGACGCCGAGGCCGAGCTGGTCGTCTACCGGATCGCGCAGGAGGCGCTCACCAACACGGTCCGCCACGCGCGTGCGTCGCGGCTCGAACTCTCCCTGCGCCGCAGCCCCTGCGGGGTGGAGCTGCGCATCCGCGACGACGGCCGGGGCCTCGGGGACACCCCCGAGGGCGCGGGCCTGCGCGGCATGCGCGAGCGCGCTCTGCTGATCGGCGCCGAGCTGTTCCTCGGCCCCGGGCCGCAGGGCGGTACCGAAGTACGACTCGATGTGCCCGTCCGGAACGGAAGCCGGTGACCATGACCTTCTCCTCCCCGTCCCCCTCGCGGGGCACCGCCGCACCGACCCGGATCCTGCTGGCGGACGATCACGCCCTGGTACGCCGGGGGGTACGGCTGATCCTCGACGGCGAACCGGACCTCACGGTCGTGGCCGAGGCGGGCGATGGCGCCGAGGCCATCGAGATGGCCCGCGCCGAGCGGCCGGATCTGGCCATCCTGGACATCGCGATGCCCCGGCTGACGGGGTTGCAGGCGGCGCGCGAGCTCTCCCGGGTCCTGCCGGACGTGCGCATCCTGATGCTGACGATGTACGACAACGAGCAGTATTTCTTCGAGGCGTTGAAGGCGGGGGCGGCCGGATACGTCCTCAAGTCGGTCGCCGACCGGGACCTGGTGGAGGCCTGCCGGGCGGCCATGCGCGACGAGCCGTTCCTCTACCCGGGCGCGGTCACCGCCCTCATCCGGAACTTCCTCGACCGGGCCAAGGACGGCGAGGACCTGCCCGCGCGGGCGATCACCGAACGCGAGGAGGAGATCCTGAAGCTGGTCGCCGAGGGGCACTCCTCCAAGGAGATCGCCGAGCTGCTCGTCATCAGTGTCAAGACCGTGGAGCGGCACCGCGCCAACCTGCTCCAGAAGCTCGGGCTGCGCGACCGCCTGGAGCTGACCCGGTACGCGATCCGCGCGGGCCTGATCGAACCGTGACCGCCCCCTCACTCTCATCCCGGCAGACAGTTCATGTGATTCTCACCCTGCCCGCATAAGGTGCACCCGTGACCCAGATGACCCCGCCCGGCTGGCACCCAGACCCCGGGCATTCAGGTAAAGGCCCCGATCAGGAACGCTGGTGGGACGGGGCGCAGTGGACCGGCCACGTACGCCCGTCGCCCGCCGCTGTCCGGCGCCGCGGACTGCGTATCGGCATCGGCGTGACCGTAGGCGCTGTGGTGCTCGCCGCGATCGGGGGCGGGATGTACATGCTGCGCGAGGACGACGGTGGCCGCCCGGGCATCGCGGTCGCCTCGCCGTCCGCGCCCCCGCCCGTCCCTGACGGGTCCGGCGCACCGGACGGCGGGAGGGGCGACGACAAGGACGGCGAGGACGGCGGCCCCCGGAGCCCCGGCGAGCGGCTCCCGCCGACGGAGCCCGGTTACGCCACGGACCTGGCCGCCGGGATCAGCCTGCCGGTGCCCAAGGGGTGGACGGGCAAGTCCGCACCGGTCGGCGCCGGCCTGACGACGGGTGAGCACGCCTGCCCGGGCGGCGCGGCCCAGACGTGTGTGCGCGGAGGGGTGTTCTCGGCCCCGGCGGTGGCCCTGAAGATCACCGCGGGGACGCCGGAGGAGGCGGCCAAGAAGGACATCGCCGTCAACGCCGAGCAGTCCTACGGCGGGGACTCCTACGGGAAGATCACCTCCCACGAGGAGATCAAGTCGGCGGCGGTCACCGTGGCGGGCCAGAAGGGCTACGCGGTCCGGTGGAAGGTGGTGACGGAGAAGGGCGACGACGGGTACGTGGAGTCGCTCGTGTTCCCCTCCCCCGCCTCCAAGGACATGCTCGTGGTGGTCCGGTCCGGTTTCGACATCAGCGAGGACGCGCCGAAGCTGTCCGTCCTGGACGAGATCACCAAGGGCATCAAGGCCGCGTCGGGCGCGGGCAACGGCGGAGCCGCCTGACCCCACCGCGTACCAGAACGGGGAAAGACGGTGGGAGCCGGGCGGGACCGGTGGTCCGGCCCGGCTCCCACCGCGTTGAGCGGCTTTCGGGAAGGGCTCAGCCCGTCACGATCGCCGGATCACTGACCCCGGTGGCGCCTGTCTCGACGTGGCCCGCGAACCGGCGGAGGAACCCCGGCTGACCGTCGGCGGTGACGGACACGTCGTACCAGCGCTTGCCCGCCCGCAGGTCCACCGTGCGCGAGACCGTGGCTCCCGGCCGTACGGTGACGACCTGTTCCGCTCCCCCGTAGGCGCTGGCGATCGTCAGTACGGCGTCCGTGGCGCCGGAGTTGGTGAGCGTGAGGTCCAGGTTGCCACTGGTGGCGTTGTGGCGGGCGCTGGCCTCGGGTCCCGCGGTGGTGCCCGGGCTCCGGAACGTACGCAGGAAGCCGTTCGGGCCATGGACGGTGAGGTCGTGGCTGCCGCCGGAGTAGGCGGAGTTCCAGCTGTCGGTCAGCGTCAGGCCCGCACCTGCCGTGTACGTCCACGGGGCGTCGGTGCGGTTGCCGGAGGTGACGTAGAACTGCGCCCCGGCCGCCGTCCCCGGGCTGAAGGTGAGGGCGATCTTCCCGGTACCGGTGTCGACCGCACCGTCGACGTAGGGCTCGTACGGGAGCGGCCGGGTGGGCCGGCTGCCCGGTTCCTGGACGGGCATGGCCCCGACGGCCGGCGGGGTGGGCCGGTAGTCGGGGTGGCGCTTGCGGTCCGGGGGCTCGTACGCGGAGGTGTCCGGCAGGTCGTCGGGGGCGGGCGCGGACCGGCCGAAGTCGAAGGCGGAGGTGAGGTCGCCGCAGACCGCCCGCCGCCAGGGCGAGATGTTCGGCTCGTGCACACCGAAGCGCTCTTCCATGAACCGCAGTACGGAGGTGTGGTCGAAGACCTCGGAGCAGGCGTAGCCGCCGGTGCTCCAGGGCGAGACGACGAACATCGGCACACGCGGGCCGAGCCCGTAGGGACCGGTTCCGTACGAGGGTCCGCCCGGGTAGATCTCCGCGGTGGTCCCGGCCGTGGAGAGGCCCTGGGCGGCGGAGGCCGGCGGATAGGGCGGGACGACGTGGTCGAAGAAGCCGTCGTTCTCGTCGTAGGTGATGAACAGGGCGGTACGGCTCCACACCTCGGGGTCGGAGGTGAGGGCGTCCAGCAGCCCGGCGATGTACCAGGCGCCGTAGTTGGAGGGGAAGTTGGAGTGCTCGCTGAAGGCCTCGGGGGCGGCGACCCAGGATATCTGGGGCAGCTTCCCGCCCTGTACGTCGGCGGCGATCGCGTCGAAGTAGCCGCCGCCGGCCGAGACGTCGGTGCCGGTGCGCGCTCTGTCGTACAGCGGGTCGCCGGGCTCGGCGTTCCGGTAGTTGTGGAAGTAGAGCAGCGAGTTGCAGCCGTAGTTGCCCCGGTAGGCGTCGTCGATCCAGCCCCAGCGGCCCGCCGCGTCCAGCCCGTCACCGATGTCCTGGTAGATCTTCCAGGAGACCCCGGCCTCCTCCAGCCGCTCGGGGTACGTACGCCAGCCGTACCCCTGCTCCTCGTTCCCGAGCACCGGACCGCCGCCTGTCCCGTCGTTGCCGGTGTAACCGGACCAGAGGTAGTAGCGGTTGGGGTCCGTGGCCCCGATGAAGGAGCAGTGGTAGGCGTCGCAGATGGTGAAGCGGTCGGCGAGCGCGTAGTGGAACGGGATGTCCTCACGGGTCAGATAGGCCATGGTCGTGGGGGTCTTGGCCGGAATCCACCGGTCGTAACGCCCCCCGTTGTACGCCCGGTGGCCGCCGGGCCAGTCGTGGTTGAGGCCCTGGAGGAACTGCATGCCGAGGTCGTCGGCGGTCGGGTGGAACGGCAGCGTCACCTTGCCCGCGGCGTCCTCCTGGTGCCACACCGGCTTCCCGCTCGGCAGGGTCACGGGCCGCGGGTCACCGAACCCCCGGACCCCTTT
The DNA here is from genome assembly GCF_003610995.1 of Streptomyces griseus subsp. griseus. Lineage (NCBI taxonomy): Bacteria > Bacillati > Actinomycetota > Actinomycetes > Kitasatosporales > Streptomycetaceae > Streptomyces > Streptomyces griseus. The sequence continues at coordinate 6,758,017 of NZ_CP032543.1, read as the reverse complement.
CATCGCCCCGAAGTAGTGGTCGAAGGAACGGTTCTCCTGCATCAGGACGACGATGTGCTCGACATCCTGGATCGTCCCGCTGGCCCGGTGGGCGGGGATGGCGGCAGCGCGATCGATGCTGCCCGCCAGGGCACCGAATCCGGCGGTCGCACCGGCGATCTGGAGAAACCTGCGCCGATTCATCTCAGTCATGTGTGGGGGCCTCTAGGAGTGGGGGAATAGAAGCGAACAGAATGCTCCAAGAGAACCCAGGAGAAGGGAAGGGGTCGTGACGGGCCGATGAATGCGGGCGGTACGGCCCGCCACGGGCGGGTCCGCGTGCCTGCCGAGGGCGGATCCGCGTGCCTGCCGAGGGCGGATCCGCGTGCCTGCCGAGGGCGGATCCGCGTGCCCACGGGGCAATGTCCGCGCGGCCACCACGGGAAGGCACGCCTCTGCCCCCGCATCCTCCGGAGTCCGTCACACCCCCGCTCAGCGCAGCGTCTTCAGCATCTCCGCGTCGAACGGCGTGATGTCCCCGGTCCGTCCGCCCAGGGTCTTGGCCGCCCACTCCGGGTCGGCGATGAGCGCGCGGCCGACGGCCACCAGGTCGAACTCGTCACGCTCCAGGCGGTCCAGGAGCTGGTCGACGCCGGTGACGGCCGAGTCGTTGCCCGCGAAGGCGCTGAAGAAGTCGCCGTCCAGGCCGACCGAGCCGACCGTGACCGTCGGCCTGCCGCTGATCTTCTTCACCCAGCCGGCGAGGTTCAGATCGGAACCGTCGAACTCCGGGAGCCAGTAGCGGCGGGTGGAGGCGTGGAAGACGTCGACGCCCGCCTCGGCCAACGGCGTGAGCAGGGAGTCCAGTTCGGCGGGCGTCTGGGCGAGCTTGGCCTCGTACGCGTTCATCTTCCACTGGGACATCCGGAAGAAGATCGGGAACGCGTCGGAGACAGCCGCCCGGCAGGCCGCGACGATCTCGGCCGCGAACCGGGTACGGGCGACCAGGTCGCCGCCGTAGGCGTCGGTACGGCGGTTGCTGCCGGCCCACAGGAACTGGTCGATCAAGTAGCCGTGTGCGCCGTGCAGTTCGACGCCGTCGAAGCCGAGGCGCTCGGCGGCCGCCGCCCCCTCGGCGAATGCGGCGATGACGTCGTCGAGGTCCCGCTGCGTCATCGCGCGCCCCTTGGGCTCGCCGGTCAGGGCGATGCCCGAGGGGCCGACCGGTTCGGCGTCCACCACCGGGGGCGTACCCTCGGTACGGGCCACGCCCACGTGCCACAGCTGCGGGATGATCGTGCCGCCCGCCCCGTGCACCGAGTCCACCGCATCGGCCCAGCCCGCCAAGGCGTCCTCGCCGTGGAAGCGGGGGACCCGGTCGCTGGTCCCGGCGGAGTCGTGGCCGATGTAGGTGCCCTCGGTGATGATCAGCCCCACACCGCCCGCGGCCCGCCGGGCGTAGTAGTCCGCCACGTCCCGGCCGGGGACACCGTCCGGGGAGAACTGCCTGGTCATGGGGGCCATGGCGATCCGGTTGGGCGAGGTGAGCCCGCGGACGGCGAAGGGGCGGGAGAGTGCGGCGGCCGCGCGGCCGGTTCCGGGGGCGGTCACATCGAGGTCGGTCACATCGAGTCCTGTTCATCGACTGGGTCATGCGTCACCCCTCGCCAACACTCCGGCGGACCGGCGGCATTCCGGCCTCACCCCGATGTGGCCCAGGACTCCCCGAAGGGGGTGACGGGATCGAACAGCCTTCGGAAACGATCAAGGGCCGGTTCGCAGTGCCCGCGCATAGCCTGCCGACACGTCCTCGACTCGCGATGAGCTTCGTCATTTCATGCTCGGTTCTCTCTTTACACCTGAGGTTCCCCTGTGGTTGACCCGGGACATCCTCATCACCTGCCACGTCGCGGCGACAGGCAAGGGCAAGCTCCACGGGAGCCCCGAGTGCCGCACGCTGCGGTCAGCCGCCTCCGTGAACCAGATCGACGTCTCCTTCGGCGAAGCCGTGGCGCGGCTCTGCCCGAGCTGTCGGTAGCCTCTGCCCACAGGCAGCCTCATCCTGCCGCTCGGCGCCGCTGTGAGCGAAGTGGGTTCACTCGACATCTAGCTCGACCGGGGTCCAAGGACGAGGAGGACCTCGAGGCCGAGCGTGACGCCGCCACCGCCCTCACCGTCGCCGAGTACCCACCCCGCGCCACCGAATCCGGCGACGAGGAGGAGAAAGACGACGAGGCCGGGCACGACGAAGAATGGGAGCGATACGACCGCGCCCGCAACTTCCGCTCCCGACGTCACGAGCACTGGCGTCGGCTGCACTCCTACCTGGCACGGAGCAACGAGGCCGTGTCCGAGTACCCCTTCCTCGCCCCCTGGGCCGATGGTCTCCAGAGTCGCCTCGCCACGGCCCTCGACGAGGAGCGTCGGGCCTTCGCGGCCCTCGTGCAGCCGATCCGCCTGCTGGAGGCGGCTGCCGTGCGTATCCTGCCCGAGCCGAAGTTCTCCGCAGACCCCGGCCTCGCCGGGTTGGGAGCGGAGGCGGAGAAGACCTTCCGGCGAGCATGGTACGAGTGGAGTCGGCGAGCCATCTGGTCCTGGCGCCGCCTGGAAGATCAGGACTTCTCGGTCTACACCGTCGTCAACGACGCCTTCGGACGTCGCCGTAAGGGGAAGCCCGAGGCCCACGCCGCCTTCCGCCGAATCACTGCCGACTGGATCCGTCAGGCACGCGAAGAAGCCGGCCGCCCCGTCAGTACGCCATGGCAGCTGATGGCGGTGGAGGCGCCCCCTCCTCGTCAGGACCCACCACAGCGAGCCGAAACGCGACCCCCTCACCTTGTGGGAAGCAGCGGTCATCGCCACCTACCAGGTGGCCTTCAATCGGAAGGCCGGCACCACAGCGCTGCTCGTTCCCCACCTCGTCGCCGAGCAACTGCTCGCATGCGCCTCCGACAACATGCCGGTCCAGCGCCTTGCTCATGACGGCAGCGCGCTACCGGCAGAGATGCTGGTCGATCAGTGGGACCACGCGGGGCTCAACCTCTCATGACCGCATCTCACATACTCAGGGAGCCCGAGCAGACGGCCAACCGTGCGGGCCGGACCGCACGGCTACGACCACCACGGCCCGGAACGCGCGAAAGGCCGCGCTCCCACGGATGAGAGAACGGGCTCCGAGCTGCGAAAAGCATGGTCGAGATGGCATGATTTGAACCTGCGCCCCCTTGACCTCCAGCGGGCCCTCTCGGCCCCGAGGCGGTCGCGCATCACGTCTGCCCGCACCGATCGAGGGCGGGCAGCTACTCCACCACGCACAGAAGATCGGGACTCACGGCGTTCCCACCGACAGCACGCCGGTTGTCAGTGGTGTGGGAGACAACCCTAGCGTGGCGACTTTCCCTGAAACCGAACGCTATATTCAGGTCCCGCTTGAGCAGTTGGCTGGCGGCAACTAAAGGAGCACCACGTGTTCGCGCAGATCGTGTTTCAGATTGCGCTGCGCAGGCCAAGCAGGAACACCGTGCCGGCTACCGGTCCGGTAGGTGCCGGCGGGGACACCGTCTAACTGATCGTTTCAGAATGAGGTTCGTAGGCGTCGCAAGCAGATGATGCTGCAGGCGAGTTGAAGCAGCCCGAGGTGGAGGTCGGCGCGTATCTCGTAGCGGATGCGGAGGCGTTTGAACTGGCGGAGCCAGGCGAAGGTCCGCTCGACGACCCACCGTGTCTTGCCCAGTCCGGAGCCGTGCGGGACGCCGCGTCGGGCGATCTTCGGTGTGATGCCGCGGGCTCTGAGGATGCGCCGGTACTTGTCGTAGTCGTAGCCGCGGTCGGCGAACAGCCGACCCGGCCGGTGCCGAGGCCGCCCTCGGACTCCGCGGATGTGGGGGATCGCGTCCAGCAGGGGCGTCAGCTGGGTGACGTCGTGCCGGTTTCCGCCGGTCAGCGAGACGGCGAGAGGGGTGCCGTGCCGGTCGGTGATCAGATGGTGCTTGCTGCCCGGCCGCGCACGGTCGACCGGCGAAGGTCCAGTGTGAGCCCCCCTTTCAGGGCCCGGACGTGCGAGCCGTCGATCGCGCAGTCGTCCATGTCCAACAGACCCGCCCTGCGCAGCTCGGCCAGAAGAACCTCGTGCAGTCGGGGCCAGACGCCGGCCTCGGTCCAGTCCTGCAGCCGCCGCCAGGCCGTCACCCCACTGCACCCGGTCCGCTCGGCAGGCACGTCCCTCCAGCTCACATTCTTGCGCAGCACGTAAACGATGCCTCGCAGGGCGGCACGATCGTCCGCGGGCAGGCGTCCGGGATACCGATGACGCCGCGGCGGACGGGGTGGCAGCAATGGGGCGACGCGTTCCCACAGGTCATCAGGCACAAGATCATCCGACACCTGCACCACTCTGCCGCCACCAGACCCGACCGCCAAGCCCCGCGGCGAACTCATCCTGGAACGATCAGTTGGAGTCTGAGCGCAGTCCCAAGGCGCTGTGCTGAATCACGCCGGCCGGGGCATCAGCGGAGCGTGACTTTCGACGGGTCAACTCCACCAGCCTCGATCGGAGCTTCGGCGCTGGTTCGCCAAGCACAATGGCAGTGATCACCAACTCAAGCATGACGCAGTCGTAGGCGTCGTCCGAGCCTCCGTAGCGTTCGCCATCACGCTCAACCACGACGCTGGCGATTCGCCATCCACCACTATCAACCGGTGCGAAGGTCGCCGCGAAGACTCCGTAACCGGTCCAGCTTCGATGGAAGAAGACGACCTCACCCTCTGTGAAGACGTCCCACTTCTCGTCCATGTCCTGCGCCCCGTAGCCACGCTGGATTCGCTCCCAGTCCTCATCTGACCAGATCCGCTGAGGCAGCTCCGACATCGGCCGAGGATCTGATATCGGCTGGACGCGACACATGGACCGAGTTACACGTTTGTCAGCAGGCATGGAGCGATCTTACGGACGAGGTCGAGCTTGACAGCAAGCTCCTCGTCACCCTCATTGTGAAACGAGCTGTAAGGGCCGTCCCGCAATTGCTGATAGATCAGGGCGCCGCGTCAGATGCCGTGCATCGCAAGGCGGAGGGACTTCCACGTACTGGATGTATGAGGATGTTCCGACAACGCGGCGAGGTGCCGTAGCTGTCGTCGTGCGCCTGCCGGATATTGCGGGACAGCCCTTAGAAGTCATCTCATTTGGCGAGTCTGCGGTAGCGGATCAGGGTGCGGGCGATGCTGGTGGAGGCGAGGAAGTGGTCGGCTTTGCGTTCGTAGCGTCGGTGGAGGCGGCGGCAGCCGGTGAGCCTGGCCATGGTGCGGTCCACGGTCCAGCGGTGGCGGGCCAGCCGTTGCGAGGGCTCGAGGCCCTTGCGGGCGATGCGGTGCCGGATAGCTCGCTGTCCCAGCCATTGCCGCAGATGGCGGTAGTCGTAGCCCTTGTCGGCGCGGAGTTTGCCGGGTTTGCGTCGGCGAGGTCCTCGGCGAGACCGGATCGGAGGTATGCCCTTCACGAGCGGGATCAGGGCCTGGCTGTCGTGGACGTTGGCCCCGGAGACGCCGACGGACGGGGGCAGACCGGTGCGCTCGATGATCAGATGGATCTTCGACCGGGAGCTGCCCGGCCTGGCCGACGGCGAGCGCCGCCGCGTCTTCGCGAAGCGGCTGCGCGAGCGGGTCGCCATTGAGGCGGAGGATCTCGCCTGGCGCCAAGATCAGGATCGTGCTGAGCGGGCCCGGCGCGAGGCGGCCCGTGCGCAGGCCGCTGAGCAGGCGGAATACGAGTGCCAGGCCACGGCCGCCGCCGACGTTCTCCGCAAGGCGTTGGCGTGCGAGGGCTGCGGGCGCTGCCGGACGGCCGAGCTGTGCGAGGTGTGCGACCACCTCCGGCAGACCGAGGCCCTGATCGGTGAGGCCAGCCTTCTCGCGGCGGCCGGGGTCGCCGACCTGAGCGAATCCGGCCAGCATCGCGGCCGCCGTCGCCGGGGCCCGTACGGTCATCGAGGACAGCACCGCCGCCGGGCGGCGGCATTTCCTGGAGATCACCGACGTGGCCACCCCTGGAGGCCGATCCGCAGGCCGCTGCTGACGCCTACGCGTTCACCGCGTTCCAGGCCGCGCAGCTGGCCATCGGCGCGTACCGGGACGACGCCCTGACCGTGCTGCGCCATACTCCGCAGGCCGAAGCCGAGGCCCGCCGGGCGTACCGGGCGTAGCAGGGCCGCCCCTGGTTCCAGCACCACCCGACCGGCGCGGCCGCCGTTGCTGCCGTTGCTGCCGTTGCTGCCGTTGCTGCCGCGACGAACGCCGCCGACACGGGGAGGGAGCGCGTAGCCGAACACCTGCTGTTGGCACGACTGAAGCAGCTGCACGAGAAGTCCGCCGCCCCGGCCCGCAGGCCCGCGTCGTGGACGGAGCTGCTGCCCGGCCTCGCCGGACGCCCGCTGGACTGCGATGCCACCAGGGCGGTGATCGCATGACCGGCGAGCTGAGCGGCGCGACCTCGCCCGTCAGGCCCTCATCGCGACCCGGGAGGCGGCGAAGAAGAACGGCACTACCCAGACGAAGAAGCGGAAGCGTCGCACCACCACCGTCGTACGCCGTGACGGCCGCGAGCCGCTCGGGCTCGGTGCGGCCATCGGCATGATGATGACCGAGCGCGACATGGCCGCCCCGGCTGCCGGCGGATCCGTCCTCGCCGACTTCGACGCCATCCTCGCTGCGGCCGCGCCCGAGCTCGCCGGGCGGGTCCAGGCCGTAGCCTTCGACGCGGAGACTGGTCGCCTGGACGTCATCCCCGACCTTCCTGCAGCCGCGACACAGCTGCGCTGGAGCGCTTCGATTCCACAGCAACCGCGCGCGTGCAGTGGCTGATGGCAGGTTCGGTGCTCCGGGCCATCGGCGCCTGGGCGCCCCGCTTCTAGACTTCTTGGCGGGGCGCCCAGGGTTTCCGCTACATGAAACGCGGAGAAATAATTTCCAGGCTCCAGATGTCACCGGTTCCTGGATAGTCGCCGCGAACAGCTTGGGCGTCGTTCACAATGTGGACTGATACTCCGGAAGATCGATTCTGCAGGATGCGATAGTCGGGTGCTTCGTCCAGTTCATCGAGTGGCGAGGTTCCCGGGATTCGATCGTACTCGAACTGGATATCGACCCAGCTCGTGAACGGTTCGAATCGGGTATCCAGCTTTTCAAATACTTCATCTCGCAAATCTTTTGAATGAACCATTCTGTGGATTTGCAATGACAGGGCTTGGCACGACCAGTCAGGACTACCGCCAAATGTCGCCTCTAGGAGCCCGATGTCCCGGCGCAGAGTCTTGGAGCTTCCGCGACCGCTGACGTCGTCCACGTGAGATAGCGGGATGGCGGAATCGAATTTCTCGATATTGTCGCCGACTTTAACCCCACACGCCGATCCCGTGGAGATAGCGTACGCGATGAATTCTGCGCCGGTCATCCTAGCTTCTCCAATGCTTTAATCAGGAACTGTAGCTCTACGGCTCGGTTCTTGTTGTTTCCCCAGTTATGGGTGTTCATGTGCTCTTGCGCAGCCCGAGCCTTCTGGATCACGTCTCTGCGTATCTCGGGGCTACTCTTGAGAGTGTCGAGGACTTTCTGGACACTTTTATCCGACGCCATGCCAGTCTTGAGCCGGATACCCTTTGCTCCGAGGCCGCCCTCGTGACTGAACACGTGCACCTCGTCCGCTCCGACGTGAAGGTGGGCCCCCTTGGTTGCCCAGTCGGAAGCTACGGGAGAAACACGCACTCCGCAGACGTCGTTGTGTACCAGTAGGGGCGTGTTGCCAGCGTACACATAGTACGTATGCAGCCCGTCCACGGTCAGGTTGTAGGTCCGAGCGCGGTCGGTGTAGGAACGGTTCTTGTCAACTATGGCTGAGCTTCCGTCGACGGTGCGTAGCGACATTCCTGGCCGGAGGTTACCTGCCTCGACCCATCCTTGTTCAGATGGGGACCAGAACGGATGCTCGTGTGTTGCCGTCAGGTGCTCGGTGCCGTGTGAAGTTCCGATGGAGAGGCCATTGAAAGACCTGTCCATACCGGTGACGATGACGGCTTCAACGGTACGAACTTCCGTCTTGCCAGTGAGCGGGTCGGTCGCGGTGACCTGATCCCCGATTTTCAGGGTCTCGATATCCTGCCGGCTTCCGTCCGCCATCAGTACTGCCGTGCCGGCCAGAAAGCATGAGGCACACTTGATGACTTTGGCCGTGCGCGAGGCGTCAGCGATATCTTCAATCGCATCTGCCCCCTTCTTGACAAGCTTAGCCTTGCCGAGAGGTGAGACCGAAAGAGCTGCAAGGGCGCACTTGCTGAGACTAGGGTTCTTGGCGCACTCCTTGGCATCGTTCAGCCCAAGGACCTCCCACGCGAATTCCTTCAGCACCGGGTCGATAGGAGGATGATCTAGCTTCCCTCCATTCAATGCGCAGGGCGGGAGGTGGTCCCTCGTCGGGTGAAGGTAGCACGGCGGCCTGCTCTCCTCTTCTCTTTGCTTCTCGCGCGCTTCTGCGGCCAGACGGCGCTGTTCGGCCAGTTCCTTCTCACGTTTCTCAACCGCATCTTTCCACGCGGCCATCGCTACCTTGTCGGCTTCTGCGGCGCTTTTCCCTGCGTCAAGAGCCGACTGCCGTGCATCTTCGGAGGACTGTGTGGCAGCCGTAGCAGAGGCACGTGCGTAGTCCGCCGAGAATTCTGCCTCAGATGCGGATTCCTGTGCGGCTGCTGCGTCCTGGTCGGCGCGGTTGGCTGCTGCTCGTGCGGTGCTAGCAGATACTTTTGCCTGCGTGGCGCTGTTCTCTGCCCGGTTGGCGGCCGCAACAGCGTCGTCAGCGTATTCCTTGGCATCCACCGCACTTTGGGCTGCCGCCTTCTTCGCCTTCTCGGCGTCTGCTGCGGCACCCAGTGCTTCGGCTGCCGACTGGGCGGCAAGGTAGCTGTTTCTGCGCGCGTTGGCCGCGATTCCTTGACCCTCAGATATGAGACGTTCGACCTGGGCGACGTGGTTGTACGCAAGCTGGTCCTTGCGATCGGCCATGAATTGGCCAGCCCGAACGAAAGTGTGGACCTCGCTGGCAGATCCGGCCAGTGCGATCTTCGCTGCGGACTTCACCTCAGGACCGCCGTCGTTGTGCAGCTTGCTAGCTGTCACGCGACTATCGGCTTGACGGGCCTCATACTGGCCACTGTTGAGGAAGCGGAGCAGCGTAGTGGGGCTGCCGTCCTCGAGCGCCTTCTTCGCGGCGTCCTTGACGCCGGGTCCTCCGTCGTTAAAAAGCTTGGACACGGAGACTCGGTAGTCGGCATTGGCTGCTTCGTGCTGACCGGTGGTGTAGAACGCAAGAATTTGCTGATCGGTGCCATTGAGCGCCTGGGCCGCTGCGGTTCGCACGGCCTCGTAAGGGCTGGATGAGGCGAGGTCAGCGACCTGCTGCCGCGTCTCGTCCGCAGCTGCCTTGCTCCACCCGGTGTTCAGGTAGGCGATGACATCAGCATTGGTACCGGACAGTGCCTGGGCAGCCCCGTCCTGACGCCACGAGCCGAAGTGCTTCATTGCTCGCAAGGCGACTCGACGGCCTTTGTCGGCGATCGTCGCCTGATCCGCACCAGGGGCCTGCGATTCAGCTGCCAACGCCTTGGTGTCATCCACGATTGACTGTCCCTCGACCACGGACTCAGAGATCTCAACCGTGAAGGTGTCGGCTGAGGTCTTCTGTGTCAGTGCTGCCTCAACGCCAGCATTGGTGCGGGTAGCCAGATCCTCGGTCTCGATCTCGCGGGCAGTGCTATAAGTCTTCTGTGCTGTCGCCACGGCTTTGGTGGCGACGTCGGCGGCAACCTTGGCTGCTGCGGCCTGCTTTGTAGCCTCCGCAGCTTGGTCGGCTGCTTCACCGGCGTGTTCGGCGGCCTTCTTAGCTTGCTCTGCGGCGTTATCGGCGTGAGTTGCCGCGGAGTTAGCCGCATCCCGAGCCTCGGTTGCAGCCGTGGCCGATTTCCGAGCTAGTGCTTCGGCAGCGGTGGCGGCACGGTTAGCCTCATTGGCGTGGCGACGAGTCTCTGCCGCGGCCGCCCGGGCCTCAGCAGAGGAGCCGCCGGCAGCGGCCGCGTAGTCAGCGGCCTGGTCGGCCGCGTCGGCCGCCTTGTTGGCATTTCCTGTCGCGCTGCGCGAGGCCGCGACTGCATCAGCAGCCGCCCGCGATGCCTTGCCGGCCTGCTCCACGGCCTTGGCCGATCGTCTTGCGAGGTCGGCAGCCTTGCTTGCTTCGGCCGCTTGGTCTCGGGCTGCTTGTGCTTTGCCCTTGTCCTGGCTCGCGGCATAGGCAGCGCTCGACGCCCGCCCAGCTGCTGCTGCAGCTGCTGCTGCAGCAGCAGCTGTCTGTGCTGCGGCCAAAGACGCGCGACGCGCTGCGGCATTAGCAGCGTTGGCCGCGCCGATAGCCTGTTGCGCTGCTGCTGCCGCCGCACGTGCGGCGTCTGCAGCCTGCTTGGCTTTTACTGAGGCGAGAGCGGCGTTTTCCTTCGCTGCTGCGGTTTCCTCTGCTGCCTTCTCTGCAGCAACCTGGGCGAGCTCTGCAGCTGTGGTTGCTTTTGCGGAGGCTTCCTGTGCCCTCTCTGTGGCCTGTTCTGCCTGTTTTCCGGCCGTTTCGGCTTGTTTGGTCAATTGCGCAATTGTAGCGTACTCCTGATCGCGGTTGCGAGCCACGAACTGTCCGACCTCCAGGAACTCCACAATGTCTTGTGGAGTGCCCCGCAGGGCGAGCTTGGCAGCCGCCTTCACGTTGGTACCGCCGGAGCTGTAAAGATTTGATACTTCGACGCGCTCGTCAGTTTCCTGCGCCTTGTACTGTCCGACCTGCAAGAACTTCTTAACGTCATCAGGAGTACCCAGAAGGGCGGCCTTTCCTGCGTCCTGCACGCTCGGGCCGCCGAAGTGCACGACGCGGCTGGCTTCCACCCGACGGTCCTGCTCCTGCGGAGCTTGCCAGCCTGAATCCAAGAAGTTCTCTACGTCTTCCGGTGTGCCTCGCAGGGCAGCCTTGGCCGCGTCTCGAACCGCAGGGCCGCCTACGTTCACCACCCGAGAAACGTCCACACGACTGTCCATCAGCTGGATGGTAGGCATGTCGTTCAGGAACTGCTGGATGTCCTCGTCCGAGCCAAGCAAAGCCTGCTCAGCTGCCTCCTTGATGCCGGCACCGCCGGCCTCCCAGATCTCGACGACCTGACTGCGGAAAGCAGGGGCGTAGGGATCCTCGACGGCGAGAGCGGTAGGTGCTGACCCAAGGAGGCCAGCCGAGAGGACAATTGTGAGACCTGTCACTCCAGCGGAACGACAAAAAAGGCTCCGCGTACCGCTTGGCCGTGGGCTTCTTCCCGTTCTTCGTGACCGCGTAAACGGCGAAAATTTCGTCACTGAGTGATCCTTTTGTTGCTTGTTTCCATTGCATGCCTTAAAGGGTAGAAGTGAGGCAAAGGGCAAACATGTCCCTTTTGGGAGCGTTATGCGCGAGATGACGAAAGGTGCGGAGGTTGTCGCGCGGCCAACTGGCCTGATAGTCGGCATCCGGTGCGTGTGAGCCAACGCAGAGTCGGCGTGGATATTACATGAACTTTACACATCGTGATCGCATGTGATTACCTAGTAGTCACATTTGCTTCACATGTCTCTTGCCGAGGAACCCATGTCGATACTCCCTGTCCGAAAAGCGCTCCTTGCCGGTCTGACGGCCGGCCTCGTGGTGGGAGTAGGCGCTTCAGCGCTGGCGATTCCACGCACCGGCCCTGCCATCGACCGCGCCAATGCCGCCGGTGGAATGCCACTGTTGGTCGAAGACTTCATCCACCCCGGCGCGGCCAAGCTGAAGCAAGAGCGCGGAGTCACGCTCAAGCACGGAGACGGCCACGTCTGGCTCACTGATGTGACCGCCCTGAACGACTGTGTCGGCGCCTCAAATATCGCGATCGAAACACGCACTGGAGTCTTCTGCTTCAAGACTGACGCTAAGTCGGGCTACTTGACCCTGGAGCTCCCTGATGCCTTCAACATATGGACTCAGGCTCACCCTGTGAGGGCCACGTTGACTGCGGAGGGCAAAAGCACCGTGGTTGACGCTCCGGCCGATGAGCTCACGTCAGTCGGCGAGTCCGGCGACACCGGCCTCCGATCGGTTCTGGTCGAGATCCGCGTCACCGGCTGAGTATTGGTCCATCGGGACGCTTGAGTCTGCCCAACCAAGCGCCCGGGCGCCGCTGGCTGTCCGCGTCCCGGACGTCAGACCAGTCGGTTAAGCGATTTCGTCCGTTCGCGACACGCTGCATGGGTGCGGAGAGCCGCGGGTGTCCGGTGGCACTCCATTCCCCCATCGCAGTGTGCTGACCTCCAGTGACCCTCTCCTCTGGCTTCCCCAGGTGGTAAGTAGTCCTGCTCACGGCGCCGTACGTCGGCCACCCCTTCTACAGCGTGGGCATGCCGAACTCTTTGTTCTACCTGCAAAAGGAACACATGTGAACATCCAACCGTCCCGCAGAGCGCGGGTCGTATCGTTGCTCTCCGCGGCCACCGCAGTCGGCGCGCTCTCACTCACCACGCCCGCTCAGGCGGTCGTCGGTGACGCAGTCGCTGGCAACGCCTACACCTTCACGACGAAAATTCAGTTCGGTGACGGCGCGGCGGCGCGTTCCTGCACAGGCTCTCTCGTCGATGCCCAGTGGGTCCTCACGACAGCCAGCTGCTTCACCGGTGGTACCACCGAGCTGAAGGTAGGCAAGCCCGCAGCCAAGACGACTGCCATCGTGGGCCGCAACGACCTTGCTACCACAGGCGGGCACACCAGCGAGATCGTCAAACTAGTTCCGCTGCCGGACAAAGACATAGCCATGGCTCGTCTGTCCACACCGGCCGCCGGTATCGCACCCGTTGCGATTGCCGCCAATGCTGCTGCTCCCGGCGACACCCTGATCGCCGCCGGCTTCGGCCGGACTAAGACTCAGTGGGTGCCCAACAAGCTGCACACCGCTGACCTCGCAGTCAACGATGTCACCGCTTCAGAGGTGAACGTCGTCGGCAAGACAGCCAATGACGCCATCTGCAAGGGCGACACCGGCGCTCCGATTCTGCGTGACAACAACGGCAAGCCTGAACTCGTCGCTATTGCCAGCCGGTCGTTGCAGGGTGGCTGCTTCGGCGAGACCGAAACTCGTACGAACGCCGTTGCTGTGCGCGCCGACAGCATCAAAGTCGGCTCACGTCTGAACCCCGGTCAGCAACTCAGGTCCGGAGAAAGCCTCGTCTCCGCCTCCGGCGTACTGACCATGCAGAGCGACGGCGACCTCGTCATCCTGTCCAACGCGGGAAAGACGCTTTGGTCGACGCGTACCGGCGGCAATGCGGGCGCCACCGCGAGGTTCGATACCAGCGGCAACCTCATTGTTCGCAACGCCGCCGACACCACCACCCTGTGGGAGTCCAAGACCGCCGCTGCCGGCGGCTCAGCCGTACTGACCGACCGCGGCAACCTCGTGATCTACAACGCGCAGCAGCAGTCGCTGTGGTCCAGCGGTACGGTGATCCGGCACGACTACAACGGTGACGGGCGAAGTGATATAGGTGCCTGGTACGCGTTTCCGAACGCGGTGTCCGATGCCACGTACACGTTCCTGGCGAAGTCGAAGGATGCCTCCACGGAGGAAGGTGTCCTGGCTGCTCCGTTGAAGTCCTACACGTCGTCGACGGACAAGTGGAACGAATCGGCGATGAAGTCCGTCACCGGCGACTTCAACGGGGACGGCCGGGGTGATATCGCCACTCTGCACGGAAACAGCGATGCGAGTGTGACGGCCTACGTGGCCCTGGGCCAGGCAGACGGTGGCTTCTCCGAGCCGTCACATGCGTGGGCTGCCCTGCCAGGTGGTGAGTTCCACATCTCGTACATGACGCCGCAGGCCGGTGATTTCGACGGCGATGGCCGGGACGACATGGCCGTATGGTCCGCCAACACCAAGACCGGTGTCACCAAGCTGTTCACGTTCACGTCCAAGCCGAACGGCACCTTCAACACCCCCTTCGAGTCCTGGACCGCCCCTGCGGGTTCCTGGGCGCGTTCCAGTACGAAATTCGTCACCGGAGACTTCAACGGCGACGGTCGCGAGGAACTGAGCGTCTTCTACAAGCAGGGCACGCAGGGCGTCAAGGCCTACGTGTTCGGGACGCTACCCAACGGCGGATTTTCTGCTCCGGGTCTTCCCTGGTGGGAGAGCACGGCGTGGCACTGGGAGAATGCCACCCCGCAGGCAGGTGACTTCGATGGTGACGGCCACGATGACGTGCTGGTCTGGTACAGCTACGACGACGGTGCCGACCGCACCTCGACCATGTTGTTCGAGAAGGTGGACGGGAAGAACAAGTTCGGCTCGGCTAAGGTGACGCTCGACGGTGCCAAGACCTACGACGTGGCACGTATGCAGATGGTGACTGGTGACTACAACGGTGACGGCCGCGACGACCTGGCCGTCATGACCCACCGGGCGGACAACTCCGTGCAAATGATCACCTGGACCGCGAAGGCTGACGCCATGTTCAACGGCGGCCTCATCGGCTGGACCTCGAATCCCGGCGCCTGGTCATTTGCGACCACAAAGCTCCTGCGCTCCTACAACTGACCAGCGCCTGGCAGGGGTGCCGCGATTCGCGGCACCCCTGCCGGGGCTGCACAGAACTCGCCGTCGTGAACCGTGGCGCGGGATCCCGCATGCTGCTGAGTCGCGCACGACGCTCCGAGAGTTGTCACGACCAGCTATCAAGTCAGGCTGGCCGTCGGCCGCCGCACTCCATTGATACGAGGGAAGCCACATCATGTCCGAATCCCGCGACGGCATCGACCGCCGTACTCTCATGGGTCTGGCCGGTGGTCTGGCCATCGCCGCCGGAGGAACCTTCGCCGGCCCTGCCGCCACCGCACTGGCAGCACCCGTCCCCGGGCATGGACGGGCAACCGTATCGGACCCCCTGCGGGGGGTGCCCCGAGCTCTGGCGCTGAGCGTGCCCCGCAGCGTCACCGGTGACGCCCCTCTGCCCACGCTTCCCGACCAAACCGGCGGTGGCCGTATCTCGCGGCCCAGCCGCAGCATCCCCTACGCTCAAGACGCCATCTCCGCACGACGCGCGGCCGAAGGCGTTCCCACCTCACTACCGTTCACGTTCAACCAGACGGGCTACCAGGTCGTGGCCGACCTCCCGGAAGCCATGCGGCCGTGGCGGGACCGGCCCAAGCGATGGGAGGACATCACTCCCAACACGAACACGGTGTTCCTTGACACCGAGGGTGTCGTCCAGGTGCGCGACGGCGCCGGCCTACCGGGCTACGACCAGCCCGTGACACAGATCCAGTTCGCGCTCGGCTGCATCGCCAGCTACCGCACCGAGAGCAGTGCCACCCGCAAGGCACTTTTCCTCACCCGGGCCAGGGCGCAGGCGAAGCGGCTGATCGACCGGCGGGTCGAAGCCCGTGGGGCGTGGTACTTCCCCTACCCGTTCGACTACAAGCATGAGACGCACTCCGGTGTCGACTACAAGGCGCCTTGGTACTCCGGCATGGCCCAGGGCGAAGCCATCAGCATGTTCATTCAGCTCTCCCAACTGGACGCCATCACCCAGGAAGAGCGAGCCCTGTACCGGCAGGGAGCAGACGCCGCATTCGCCTCGCTGCTGCGCGGGGACGACGGTTCCCCCTGGGTGGTCCACAAGGACTCGGCAGGCTATCTGTGGATCCAGGAGTACCCTGGCGCGCAACCCGGCACAGGCGACTTTACCTACAACGGCATGATCTTCGCCATGTTCGGCCTGTGGGACTACTACGTGGCCACCGGCAGCGAAGTCGCGCTGGCGCTGTACGACGGCTCCGCGACCACCATAGCGCGCTACTTCCCGCTCCTGCGGAACATCCGCTGGCATTCCTACTACTGTCAGACACACCGGATTCCGACTCCGAGCTACCACCAGCACCACATCAATCTCTTCCGCCAAATGCACTGGCAGACCGGCAGTCCTGACTTCGCCCACCACACCGACGTCCTCACAGACGACTTCCCCTCCCCCTTCCTGCGCGACGGATCCAACATCGCCTTCGCAGCCGCCACCCACACCCTGTACCGGCTGGACACCAAGGCCGACGGAGGGTGGGATAAGGCCAAACAGGACGCACAGCTGGAGATGAAGAAAGTCACCTTCACCCGGGCAACACAGGCTCCCACGGACATGCGCCGCCGGATCCAGGACCGGGGCATCTACTACCGCATCAGCGCCGGAGCCCACACCGGCTGGTGGGTCGGAGAAATCTGGCCAGCCTCCTTCCTCCGAGGCCAGTACCTCACCACCACCTACTTCCCCCAGCGCACGCTCACCTTCCCCGGCGGAAACAGGGAAGTCGACGTCTACCGCTTCACCGAAGACGGCACCGACGCGTCCATCCGCACCGTCTCCTTCGCTACTCCGTCCAACGCACCCACCGACCGCCGCGCCATCGTCAACGGACGGCCCATGTTCCAGATCACCGCCGGTGTCCTTACGGGCTACTGGGTGGCCGCCACCAGCATCACCATCAACGGAACCACCACCTGACGGAGTGACCGGCAACTACAAAGAGATACTCAGCCCGTCGCGCGGCGCGGCGGGCTGAGGGGAGGAAGCCCTCGGCAACTTCGGCAGGCTCGCCCTGAACCCCCACCAGCCCCGTGCCACAAGATTCAGCTTCGCCCTAACCCGGCTTTCTGGGGCAACGGCTTCGGCACCGAGACCGCACCGCTGCTGGCCTGCGCCTTCGACGACCTCCACCTGCACCCGGTCTCGGAGGCCCGCTCCCTCAACAACACCGCCTCCGCCCGCACCATGGAACGCCCAGAGTTCGCCAAGGAGGGCTGCATCCGCGAGCGCGTGCAACGCGGCGGTGTGAACAAGCCCGTCTGGCTGTGGTGGTCGGGCACCGGCGCCGATCCTTACCGCGTCGACTGTTGTTGGCAGGCGTTCCTTCGCCGGTTCGACGTGGAGCACCCCTTCCGACTACTCAAGCAGACGCTCGGATGGACCCGGCCCAAAGTGTGGGACTCGCAGCCCGCCGACCGCTGGACATGGCTCGTCCTGGCCGCGCATGCTCAGCTCCGCCTCGTCCGCCCGCTCACGCGGGAAAGGATGCAATTCTGGCACGGCAGGGAGAGGCGTGTTGGCAGGCGGCGGACTTCTCGGAGCGGTGGCTGGAGTGTGGCGTCTGGTACGGGTGCTGCTTCGGTTCGACGAGCGCCTCCGAATGGGCCACTGACTACGGTCCTCCCCCCCTGCGGTGGGTAGCCTCCCGGCGTGGGGATCGTCGAGCGGTTGGTGCCAGATGAGTTGTGGCAGTTGTTCCAGCACGTGGTTCCGGAAGCGCCATCGCGACCGCAGGGTGGTGGCCGGCGTCGTTACGGTGACTGCGAGGTGCTGGCAGCGATCGTGTTCGTAGAGACATCAGGCTGTACATGGCAGCAACTGTCCGCTGCGTCGCTCGGGCCATCCGGCGCGACAGCCCACCGCAGGTTCACTGAGTGGACGAAGGCCAGAGTCTGGGCCAAGCTCCACCGCGTGGTCCTCGACGAACTCGGTCCCCGCGCCGACCTGGACTGGTCGCGGTGCGCGATCGACTCGGTGAACATGCGAGCTCTGAAAAGGGGGACCTGACAGGCCCGAATCCTGTCGACCGGGGCAAGTATGGGTCGAAGATCCATCTGATCACCGAGCGCACCGGTCTGCCCCTGTCCGTCGGCGTCTCCGGGGCCAACGTCCACGACAGCCAGGCCCTGATCCCGCTCGTGAAGGGCATACCTCCGATCCGGTCTCGCCGAGGACCTCGCCGACGCAAACCCGGCAAACTCCGCGCCGACAAGGGCTACGACTACCGCCATCTGCGGCAATGGCTGGGACAGCGAGCTATCCGGCACTGCATCGCCCGCAAGGGCGTCGAGCCCTCGCAACGGCTGGCCCGCCACCGCTGGACCGTGGACCGCACCATGGCCAGGCTCACCGGCTGCCGCCGCCTCCACCGACGCTACGAACGCAAAGCCGACCACTTCCTCGCCTCCACCAGCATCGCCCGCACCCTCATCCGCTACCGCAGACTCACCAAATGAGATGACTTCTAAGGACCTGCCAGCCTGCGTCGCCCGGAGTTCACTATTTGCCGGGGAAGAAAGCGCCCAGCAGCAGCTCTAGGACGATCAAGCCGACACCCGCGACTCCACCAGCAGCCGCGTTCCGATAGATGATCGCCGCCACCACCACCGCGGCAGCAATCGCGGCCGGCTCGGGCATCCCCTGCCGCGCTGCCGCTACGACGATCGCCGCGACCAGAACGACCGTGAGAGACAGGCGCACGGCATCATCCATCCGATGCGGCTCTCCGAGGTCCCTTTCATCCAGGAGCGCTCCGAGCCGCCCCGTGGCGTACCGTTCGCTGATCGTCACCCATGCGCCCAAGGTCGTGCGCTGCCTTTTGCGGGTCCTTGTCCGATTCGGCCTCAGCGGCACGCAACGCCCCTACAACCTGGGCCGCGTGGCTTTTCAACGGTCCGTTACGCCGCGACAGGAAGGGGACAGACCCCCGTGACATCCGAGCGCCTCGTACGCGCATAACTGGAAGTCGAAGGGACAGAGCTCGGAGGTGAGCATCACGACTTCCGGAAGGGCACCGCACTATGTCCGCGCACTGCCCGATCAAGTGCGTCCAGACGGTCACACGCTCGAAGGTGTAGCAACCTGCGCCGCACATCCGGGCGACGGAAGCCAGAAGTGACCACAAAGGATATGTCAGCAGCAGCAAGGCAATAGCGCCGGCGCCAACGTCACCGATGAGCCAAACAGACAGAGCCTTCGCATCGCTGTAGTACGGAAACCGCTCGGCATGTTCGTCTGCTTGCTTCACGTAGATCGACAGCCCCTCACCGATGACGCGAAGGCAGATGTAGGTGAACAGGCCATACAAGACCCACGTTCGTACCCGACGTTGGTGATAGCGCCGCAGGGCCACCCGAACCGGACCCGGCACAGGACCGATTCCAAGTACTTCTGCGTCTTCACGCAGCTTCCGTATCGCCTCATCCGCCTGCCGCCTATAGCGCGCAGCCAGAGGAGCCCCCCTCCATCTCATCACCAACCGATCATCCCATCTGGCGAACAGTAGCCTCGTCCGTTCTCAACACCCCCGTGCGAGCGCCAGTTGGGGAGAAGTGAGCCGACAGCAGCCATGGCGAGGCTGGCATGATGCTCGAAGTATCAACCTATCGGGACAGGGGCCTCGTTGGTGCCCTACAGAGCCGCACTCGTCCTTGGCCGCAGGCGCAAGCTCCCGCCGTACCAGCGCCCTGCCCGTCGCTCTGCTGCGCCTACGACGGCACGCCACCCCCGCGTCCGCGGTGTCCGCGTGCCGGATCTTGCGCCACACACTCCGGCCGCCGAACGGGTACGGGCTGCTGCTCGGCTTGGCCGATGCCCTCCACATCTCGAGGCTGGAGGGTCTTCTACCACTTGGAGGGCGGTGTCCCGGTCGTCGGTGGCCAGGACCGCCTGCAGCGGGGAGCCGACGTAGGCCAGGACGTCGACCAGGACCGTACGGCGCCGCCACCGAACTCCTTCCCCCCCATTACCTTCTTGATCAGCTCCGCAATGGGATGCCCGGCCTCCGGGACGGCATGACAGCTCCCCCTTGTAGTTCGCATGATCTGGGGGGGTGTCACCGCTCCCGGAGGCACTGGTAGACCGCTGATGAGGGGCATGACCTCCAACTCCTCCGGGAGGCGGGGAGGTTCTTCGTAATGTGGGTGCCTGCAGGTGAGGCCGGGACCGTACGACCGGAGAGTGCTTGTGATCGACACCAGTGGCATCGGCGCCTTCCTCGGCCTGGACGTCGGCAAGGGCGAACACCACGCCATCGCGCTGACCCCGGCCGGCAAGAAGGCCCTCGACAGGCGGCTGCTCAACAGCGAACCCAAACTCCGCGAGGTGTTCGCCAAGCTGATCGCGAAGCACGGCACCGTACTCGTCGTGGTCGGCCAGCCCGCTCCATCGGCGCCCTGCCACTGGCCGTGGCCCGCGACGCAGGCTGCAAGGTCGCCTACCTACCCGGGCTCACGATGCGGCGGATCGCCGATCTCTACCCCGGCGAGGCCAAGACCGACGCGAGGGACGCGTTCATCATCGCGGACGCGGCCCGAGCGATGCCGCACACCCTCCGCGCCATCGAACTCGAAAACGAGACCATCGCCGAACTGGAGATGATCGTGGGCTTCGACGACGACCTCGCGGGTGAGGCAACCCGGGTCGCGAGCCGGCTCCGCGGGCTACTGACCCAGATCCACCCGCACCTGGAGCGAGTTGTGGGCCCGCGCATCCAGCACCCTGCCGTCCTGATGCTGCTGGAACGGTTCGGATCCCCGGCCCAGATACGCAAGGCCGGACACCGACGGCTGATCACCCTCATACATCCGAAGGCCGCGCGAATGGCCGAGCGCCTGGTCGAAGACATATTCACCGCCCTGGACGAACAGACCGTCGTCGTTCCCGGCACCGACGCGGTCGGGCTCATCGTGCCCAGCCTCGCCACTTCCCTCAGCGCCGTCCTCGACCAGCGCAAACTCCTGGCCACCAGAATCGAGGAACTGCTGGATGCCCACTGCTCTTTCCAAGGTCCTGACGTCCATGCCCGGGGTCGGCGTCAGGACCGGAGCCAGGATCCTCATCGACGTCGGCGACGGCAGCGGTTTCCCGATCGCCGCCCACCTCGCCTCCTACGCCGGCCTCGCCCCGGCCAACCGCAGCTCGGGCTCCTCGATCCGCGGAGAACAACCCTCCCGCCGCGGAAGCAAGCAGCTCAAACGGGCGTTCTTCCTCTATGCGTTCGCCGCCCTGGCCGATCCCGCCTCCCGCACCTACTACGACAAGAAGATCAAGCAGGGCAAGTACCACACCCAAGCCCTTCTCTGCCTCGCCAGACGACGAGCCGACGTGCTCTTCGCGATGCTCCGCGACAGCACCTTCTACGAGCTGCGGCCAGTGGCCGTCACATGACCTGCGGGTCACCCAGCAGCACCACACGGTCGGCCTCGACGTCGAAGCCGAGAACCGGGTGGAGCGGGTCAGACTCCGGGCTCAGCAGTACCGGCTTGCCGAGCCGACGCCCGATTGCCCGCAGCAGACGGCACAGCACATCCACGCCGTCCTGCCCCTGCAACTCCCGCAGATCAACGTCGAAGTCGACCGAGCCAGCCTCATACGCCCGAAAGATCACTAGGAATCCAGGGACCGGCCAGACCCTCAGCAACACGTCGGCACCCTCACCGCGGGCCAGCATGTCCGCAGCTCTCGGCAGCCGGACCGCAACACCGTCCTCGGAGTACTCGCACGACCACCCCTGCGACCGAACGAGATCAAGCCCTGCCTGCCAGTCCTCCACCGAGGCATCCGGGACACGGACGTCCGGCAGCGCCCCCATCAGATCTGGAGCAAAGAAGCTCTTCACGTCATCCCACAGCAGGTCAGGCATCACGCCATGCTGCCTCGCCACTCACGAAAACGCAGCCCGATTCCCTTGACGAAACCCATAGGGTCCCCCCGGTGGAGAGGAGAGATTTGCGGAGCTTAGGGTCCTCGCCGAGGACGAGGCGGTAGCGATCGCGCTGGCAGCCCGTCTGTGGGAGGGGGCTGCCAGCCTCGACGAGGCCGCCTCCCTCAGCCTGTTCCGGCAGATGGCCGACCTGTCCCTTCTCAGCCTCCACCCCGGTGTAGCGCGCGGGACCCTGTCCCTGCACTACGTGATCCGCGACCATCTGCGGGCAGAGCTGTCCGGTCGCCTGCCAGCAGTGAACGCCGCCTTTCTCGACGCTCTCACCTCGGCCGGCGAGGGCGGGCCGCGATGGTGGGCTACGTGCTGTCCGTACCTGCGGGACTTCCTCGTGACGCACCGGATGGACGCGGAGCGCGCGCCCAATGCCCTGGCACTGGTCACGGATTTCCGCCGGGTCTGTGTTCTTCTGCATCACCGTGGCCCCACCACGCCGCTCCGGGACCTGGCCCCGGTGCCTCATCCGCTCGGCGCCGGGATTCACCCTGCCCGCGGGCAGTAACTCAACGTACCCTTGCCGTCGCCGCCGAGGGCACGATGCCCCATGCCACCATGCCCGCCCTCAGAGCCCCTCCTGGGGAGAATCTGGGGAGTGTAGACAGTCCTGGGGAGCGCGTGGGGAGAATCGAGCACGTAACGCGGCAAGAACCCGAAAGAACTGAAAGACGTGTCCGCGCAGTTCAGGAGTGGATACAGCCGCATCGGTGCAGGTCAGTGCCACCCAGTAGACAACTTCATGACGTTCGTGCCGAGATCGTGGGTGGGCGAGGTCGCCCGGAGCGTGTCTCCTTGATGGGGCCTGAGGACGCCACTCCTGGCGGTAGTCGGGGTGCTCGGCGTACGACTGCGCCAGCATGTTGAGCGCGTACGCGAGACCTGCCTGGCGTGCATCCGCCGGATCCATGGCTTCGTACTCCCTGGCCAACATGTCGCCCAGGTCGAGCATCGGCAGGTGGCTGTCGAGGAGGGCGTCGCCGCCGAAGCGGTGAGCCACCTCGGCATAGGTGTGATTGTCCGCCATGTTGCGGTCCCGAAGAGACCTGACGAGGTCGTCCATGAGGTCATCTTCGCGCACTGGCAGCAGCGTGGGGCGATCGTTTCCGTCACGGCCGGCCCGCCTGCTGAGTCAGGTCATCTTCTGCCCAGATGAGGATGGCGGCGAGGTGGAATGCGGCCTGATAGGCGGTGGCGAGCTTGTCGGTTCGCATGGCGAGCCCGCGCCACTGCTTGAACCGGTTGATGCACCGCTCGACCGCGTTGCGCTGCCCGTATGTTTCGGCGTCGAAAGCGGGCGGGCGGCCACCGGGGCGGCCCCGTCGCAGGCGGTGGCCTACCTGGTCGGACGGCTGGGTAACGACAGCGCGGATCCCGCGCCGGCGGAGATGACTCCGGATCGCGCGAGACGAGTACGCGCGGTCCGCCAGGACAGCATCTGGTCGGGTCTTCGGTCTTCCGGGTCCGCTTCGCGGACCACGGATGCCCGCCATGATGGCCTCGAAGTCCGGGGCGTCGCCTGCCTGGCCAGCGGTGACGCGAAGGACGAGGGGTCGTGCATCGCTGTCGCTGACGAGGTGGACCTTCGTACTCAGGCCGCCGCGGGAACGACCGAGCGCGTGGTCGTCTAGCTCAGCCCGATCCGGAACCCCTTTCTCCTGGCTCCGGCGGCGTGCTGGTGGGCCCGGCAAACCGTAGAGTCCACCGACACGGTCCAGCCGATGTCGTCACCGGCATCGGCTACTTTCAAAAGTGCCGCGAGAATCCGTTCCCAAGTGCCGTCCACGGCCCACCTGAGCAGTCGCTTATGAGCGGTCTGGAACGAGCCGAGTTCGTCCCGCAGGGCCCGCCAGGGCGAGCAGGTGCGGTACTTCCACGCGATGGCCTCAAGGGTGCGACGGTGGTCGGCCCACCGCCGCCCGCGGATCGGATCGGCCGGCATCAACGGCTCGATCCGGTCCCACATCGCATCAGTGATCACTAACCGGACAGACGCCTCCGATCAACTGATCAACCCATCAAAGAGACACGCTCTAGTTGTACTTCGAGTCGGCCATCACCATGGCGCCCGTGGCAGTGCTGCACGGCCACGGTTCACCAGGGCATCCGGTGCACGTCGGGTTGGTGCGATTGCTCGGTGCGTGCGCCGCCAGGCCAGGAGCCGCGACGCCCAGGGCCCACCGCTCCCTCTCGGGCAAGGTCCGGTCGATGTTGTTCGCCTTGCTCACGGCCCAGTCGTACTTGGCCAGTTGCTGGTGCAGCTCGTCGATCATGGCATTTGAGCTTACCGCGGCCAGTATACGGAGAAGGCCGCCGTTTCTGCTGTGTGCGCGACCCTAAGCTCATCGCGGATACCAGCCGAGATGCTGGAGAAGAACGGTGAGGCCGAAGACGGCGGCCATGCCCACGACCCACACCACCACGGCGAGCACCCGGTACTTCACTGCCGCACCGACAGCAGGTGAAGTCCGGCGGGCCCCATGCCCGGGTCGTCGTCCGCGTTGTCGAGCCAGCTGTCCAGATCCGCGGATCACCCTCGCGTCGGCGGGGAGGACGAAGTCGATGCGGCCGTCCCGCCAGATGACGGCGGATCACCCCCGCGTCGACGGGGAGGACTGCGACGGGGACCCGTAGCCCTTACCGACCTGCGCATCACCCCCGCGAACGCGAGGACGCTCCGCTCGCCAGGGAGGGCGCTCGGCGCGGGTGGCGGTCCTCCCTGCCGACGCGGGGGTGTTCCACTGGGCGGAAGGCATTTCGTTCCAGCCCTTGCCATTGTTCCCGCCGCCACGGCGCCAAGCCGGTTCCGGAGCGACCCGCCAACTCGCCGCCACCACGGGCTGACAATCAGGGGTGCACTCCGTGCCGACCAAGATTCCGGGCCATACGCGGACCAGCCGCCTACGGCTCGGCCGCGTAGTGGCCGTTTCCGCTGGTCAGGGGCCATGGGAGGCGTGTATCACCAGCAGACGAAGAACCTGCTGGAACTCTGCGCAGGTGACTGAGTGGGACCGCTCAGCACTACGAAATTCCGGCACTTTGCCGAACCCGTACAGTCAGGAGCCCGCCTGACCAGCGGCGGGATGCACCTGATGACCCATCAGAACGAGCGCCAAGATACCTCGGAGAGCGTCATTTCAGCGTCAAGATATCGCCCGTAACACCAGCAATGCGCATAGCGCACACGCTCCGAACCTGCAGGTCAGGCGCCCTTTGCGGCGGGCTCCAGGATGGCCAAGCATTCCACCTGATGCGTCATCGAGAAGCATTCTCTCGGCACAGCACCTGACACTCACTTCCGCAAGCGTCGGCAACTTAGCCGCCCATCGACGATTAGTCAAACCGGTGTGTCTGCAGACGATTGTTGTCCACCGTTTGCCCCGAGCACCACTGCGGATCAGTTCACCAGAAGGGAATCACCGCTTCCGGCGCACGCAGGATCCCCCAACTCTCCACCTGCGGGCTGCGTCGCCCGTCGTCGGCCGCATTTCACTGCATCCCTCTGATGCTCTCCTTACCCCCGGAGATCTACCGCTCTTGCCCATCGGACCGACAGCAGCCTACACAGACCATCAGGCGCACACAGAGAATGAGAAAGAGGCCCAATTCATCCTAGATGATAGCCAATCGCCTCTCCTGGCCAATGTCTGGTATTCGACACGCGACCTTGCCGCCCGCCTGCGCGTAGACACCTCGACTCTGCGCCGTTGGCGCACCGCCCGGCCGCCCCAGGGCCCGCCGTTCGTTGCGGTTTCGGAACGCGTCATCGTGTATAGCGCGGTCGACGTTGAGGAATGGCCGCGTTGCCGCCGGACCGTTCCGCGCGGAGACGCATGACGGCCGAGAAAGCCGTTGTGCCGGTCGGTGTCCGACTCACGACCGACATCGAGTACCGGCCTGATCGCCCCAACCCGTACCGTGCGCGGGTCCGCTGGTTCGACCCGGCTACGAAGCGGCGCCTGTCCCTGTCGGAGGGGAAGGCGGACGAGGACGAAGCGCAGGAGTGGCTCCAGTCCATCATCGAAGCGGCTGAGGCAGGGCTGTCCCCGTCGCTCGCCACCATGAAGCTCGCCGAGTACGGCAACGCGAACATGGACCTCGCGTTGCGCGGCCTGGAGTTGAAAACGCTCGATCCCTACCTGTCAGGCTGGCGGATGCGCGTCGTGCCCGCCCTGGGCCACCTCGCGGTCCGGATGATCACCAACGGTGCTGTCGACCGAACCGTGCAGAACTGGATCGCCGACGAGCTCAGCCGCTCAACGGTCAAGAACACCATCGCCGTCCTGGTCCGCGTCATGGAGCAGGCAGTCCGCGACGGCATCATCAAGGTGAACCCCGCCCGGGTGACCGGCTGGCAGAAGCTCTACAAGCAGGCCGAGGACGAACTCCTCGACCCACGCGCGCTCGCCCTGCCCGAGTGGGAAACACTCGTCGCACTGGCCGACGCACTCGTGGCCGCCTCCCACGACGAGTACCGCGGCTGGGGAGACGTGGTCATCTTCGCCGCGTGCACCGCCGCACGGATCGGCGAGATCTCCGGCTGCCGCATCGGAGACATCGACACCACCCAGTGGATCTGGACCGTTCGCCGTCAGACCACACCCGCCCCCGGCGGGCTGACCGACAAAGGCACCAAGGGCAAGCGGGCCCGCAAGGTTCCCATCGTCGAGGAGATCCGCCCCCTCGTCGCGCAACGCATCCTGTCCGCCGGCCCCAATCCGGACGCCGGCCTGTTCACCGGCCCACGAGGCGGACGCATCTCCACAGCCGTCCTGCGCGACGCCACACACTGGGACGACGTGGTCACCAAGCTCGGCTACGAGCAGCTGCGCCGCCACGACCTACGGCACACCGCGCTGACCTGGTTCGCCGACGCCGGGGTCCCGGTACACGTGCTCCGCAGGATCGCCGGCCACGGTTCGCTGACCACCACCCAGCGCTACCTCCACCCGGACGTCCGCAAGATCACGGCGGCCGGGGCTGCGCTCTCGGCTCACTTCAGCGCGCTGCGCGCACCACGCTCGCTGCCGGGCCCCGTCGTCATGACCCGTTGACACGGTCAGGGACGTCGCACCTCCAGTTGGTCCCCAACTGGTCCCCAGAAATGATCAAGGGCCGGTTTCGGATTGCTCCGAAACCGGCCCTGATCTGCGACTGTCTCCAGTCGGGACGACAGGATTTGAACCTGCGACCCCTTGACCCCCAGTCAAGTGCGCTACCAAGCTGCGCCACGTCCCGGTGCCCGTCTGACCTGGGGTTTCCCGTGGCCGAACGTGCATGAGAACAATACCGCACTTGGGCAGGTGGTCACGAACCGCTTTCCACGGTTGACCTCAACCTTGGTTGATGTTGAACGCTCGGTGTCATGACGAACACGACCGCCGCGCCGGTACGCGGCCTCCGCCCCTCCCCCGACTTCCACGGCCTCGGCCGCCTGATCTCCCTGATGACCGGCGCCGAGAAGCACGCACCCGCCGCGCACTCGACGACGGACGCGCTGTGGGTGCTCTACGACCGGGTGCTACGTGTGACGCCCGCCACCGCCGACGACCCCGATCGCGACCGCTTCCTCCTCTCCAAGGGGCACGGCCCCATGGCGTACTACGCCGTGCTGGCGGCCCACGGGTTCTTCGACGAGGAGGTGCTGCGCGGCTTCGGAACGTACGGTTCGCCGCTCGGCCACCACCCGGACCGGCTCCTCGTCCCGGGTGTGGAGATCGGCAGCGGCTCGCTGGGGCACGGCCTGCCGCTGGCCGTCGGGACCGTCCTCGGGCTCCGGGCCCAGGGGCTCACCGATCCCCGGGTCTGGGTGCTGGTCGGCGACGCCGAGCTGGACGAGGGCAGCAACCACGAGGCCATCGCCCACGCCGGGCCGGCCGGTCTTGACCAGCTGCACACGGTGGTGATCGACAACGCCTCCGCCACCCACGGCTGGCCCGGCGGCATCGCCTCCCGGTTCGAGGCCGCCGGGTGGTCGGCGGCGACGGTGGACGGCCGCGACCACGAAGCCCTGTACGCGGCGTTCACGGCGCCCCATCCCGGCCGGCCCCGCGCCGTGGTGGCCCGGGTCGAACCCAAGGCCTGACCCACCCCCGTAGAACCGCAGCCCAGGCCGGTCCGCGACCGGCGGATTCCCAGGAGGACCCCTTCATGGACACCATGCGTGACCGCTTCATCGCCACCACCACTCAGCTCCTGGCCGAGGAGGACCGGCTGGCCGTCGTGCTCGCCGACATCAGCGCCGACGGCTTCGCACCGGCCCGGCGGGCCCACCCGGACCGGGTGATCAACGTCGGCATTCGGGAGCAGCTGCTCATCGGGGCCGGAGCGGGGATGGCGCTCACCGGGATGCGGCCGATCGTGCACACCTTCGCCAGCTTCCTGGTGGAGCGGCCGTTCGAGCAGGTCAAGCTGGACTTCGGCCATCAGGGGGTGGGCGGGATCCTGGTCAGCGCCGTGGGCTCGTACGACTGGCCCGCCGGGGGCTTCACCCATATGGCGCCGGGCGACGTGGCGCTCCTGGACACGCTGGACGGCTGGACCGTCCATGTGCCGGGCCACCCCGACGAGGCCGAGGCACTGCTGCGGGGAGCGGTGGGCGGGGACGATCGTGTGTACGTACGCCTCTCCCTCCAGGCGAACCGGGAGGCGCGGCACGTGGACGGTACCGGGGGCTTCTCCGTCGTACGCGAGGGGCAGGGCGGGACCGTCGTCGCGGTCGGCCCGATGCTGGACAACGTCCTCGCCGCGACCGAGGGGCTGGATGTGAGCGTGCTGTACGCCGGCACCGTACGGCCGTTCGACGCGGTGGGCCTGCGCCGTGCCGTGGGCGCCGGTCCGGGCGCCGATGTGGTGATCGTGGAGCCCTATCTGGCGGGCACCTCGACGTCCCGGGCCGGCGAGGCGCTCATGGAGCTGCCGCACCGGGTCCTCGGCCTGGGGGTGGGGCGCGCCGAGCTGCGACGGTACGGGCAGATGGAGGAGCACCTGTCGGCGCACGGGCTGGATGCGCGGGGGCTGCGGGAGCGGATCACCGGGTTTCTGCGGGGGTGAGGGGCGGGGTTGATGGCGGTGGGGATCTCGTCTCCCGGGGGGCGCCGGCGGGGCCACGTCGGTACGGTGCCGCGCCAGGCGGGTCTCAGCCACCGTCGCCCCGTACCCGCCGGACACCGCCGGCAGGGTCCGCGCCCGCCAGGCCCCTGCCGTGACCCCTCGCCGGTCGAGGCTGAGCCGGCGGACCTGCGGCCGGGCGCATCCCGACGACCACCGCCCCGCACCCCTCGGGCGCCACGCGCGCGCCCCCTCACCCCTCCCCCGCCCCCTCCAGCTCCGGATGCGCCGCCAGCAGGCGGCGCGGAGCGACCTGGCGCCAGGCGTCCGTGAGGATGGCGGTGAGCTCGCCCGCACCGTCCAGGGCGGACAGCCGGACCCGGAGCCAGCCGTAGTTGTCGTCGTGGCCCTCCTTCAGGAAGAACTTCTCCGGCTCGGTGGCGATCAGCTCCGCCCGGTCCTCCTTGGGGCACTTCACCCCCATCGCCGTGTCGTCGTCGCCCAGCGAGGCGAAGACCTTGCCCGCCACCCGGAACGTGGGCCGTCCCCAGGCGAGCTTCTCCGTGGTGTCGGGCAGGGACAGCGCGGCCGAGCGGACGTCGGCCGCGGTGAGCGGGGTCTTGCTCCTGGCGGTCATTCCCGGTGCTCCGATCGCTCGCGCCCCGGCGGCCGTTGCCGGGATTCGACCGTAACGCCCGGGACCGGCATCCACCCCCGGCCGGAACCTCCGCCGCACCCGGACCGGCGGAGCCCTCAGACCCATTGACCCCGTCGGAGGGGTGAACCTACGCTGAGCGGCGTACTTCAGAAAGCGCTTTCTACACCCCACAGTCGGCCTCTACCGCACAGGGAGCGCCCCATGAAACGCCCTTCGTTACGCCGGGCCGGCCGTGTCGGCCGTTCTTCCGGCGCCCCGTCCCCCCTCATCGCCGTCACCTCGCTCCTGGCTCTGGTCCTCGCCCTGCTGGTGGCGGCGCCGCCGGAGGCGCGGGCGGCGGCCCCCTACCGGGTGCTCGTCTACTCCGAGGTCACGAACTTCGCCCATGACTCCATTCCGGCCGGGATCGAGGCGGTGCGGAAGCTCGGGGCCGATCACGGCTTCGAGGTGGAGGCCACCGAGGACTCCGCCGTCTTCAACGACGCCGATCTCGGCCGCTTCCAGGCCATCGTCTTCAACAACACCAACTCCACTCCGGAGAAAGGCGACTTGCTCACCGCCGACGAACGGTCCGCGCTCCAGCGGTTCATCCGCGCGGGCGGCGGCTGGGTGGGCGTGCACGCCGCGTCCGCCAGTGAGCGGGACTGGGACTGGTACGAGGGCCTGGTCGGCGCGATCTTCGACCAGCACCCCGAGGTGCAGACGGGCCGGGTCAAGGTCCTGGACCGCGCCCACCCCTCCACGGAGCATCTGCCGGACCTCTGGGAGCGGACGGAGGAGTGGTACAACTGGCGCTCCAATCCGACCTCCAAGGTGCATACACTCGCACAGATCAAGGTGCGTGACGGGGTCACCGGCCTCGACGAGGGAGTGGACCACCCGTTCTCCTGGTGCCAGAACTACGACGGCGGGCGCTCCTGGTTCACCGCGGGCGGGCATGACAAGGCGGCCTTCGAGGAGGAGGCCTTCGTGCAACACCTCCTCGGCGGCATCCAGTGGGCGGCGGGCGCGGCCGAGGGCGACTGCACCGCGACCCGCACCGGTTCCTTCCAGCGGACGGCGCTCGCGACGAGCGACCTGGCCGACCCGTTCGAGCTGGCGATCGCCCCCGACCGCCGGGTGTTCTTCGCCCAGCGGACCGGCAAGCTGAAGGTGATCGACCAGGAGACGATGAAGGTCTCGACCGCGCTGGACTTCGCGTACACGCCGGAGATGACCAGCCAGTCCGACGGCCTGCTGGGGCTGACCCTGGATCCGGGGTTCGCGGAGAACAACTGGCTCTATCTGCTCTACTCCGACAAGGTCGAGAAACGGCTCAACCTGTCGCGCTTCACCGTGGACGGCAGCACCGTCGATCCGGGTTCCGAGAAGCGGCTGTTGACCGTTCCGACGCTGCGGGGCGAGGGCCGGGCCAACTCGCACATGGCCGGTTCGCTCGCCTTCGACAAGGACGGCAACCTGTACGCGGCCACCGGCGACAACACCGACCCGTTCGCCTCGGACGGCTTCACGCCGATCGACGAGGGCGAGGGGCGGCGCGCCTGGGACGCGCAGATGACCGCGGGCAATACGAACGACCTGCGCGGCAAGATCCTGCGGATCACG
This sequence comes from Streptomyces griseus subsp. griseus, assembly GCF_003610995.1. Lineage (NCBI taxonomy): Bacteria > Bacillati > Actinomycetota > Actinomycetes > Kitasatosporales > Streptomycetaceae > Streptomyces > Streptomyces griseus. The sequence continues at coordinate 6,727,085 of NZ_CP032543.1, read as the reverse complement.
CCGCAGGACGACGGGACGTACACCGTGCCGGAGGGGAACCTCTTCGCCCCGGGCACGGAGAAGACTCGTGCGGAGATCTACGCGATGGGGATGCGCAACCCGTTCCGGATCACCACCGACCCGCGCAGCGGCGCGCTGATGGTCGCGGACTACGGCCCCGACGCGCGGGCGGCGGTGGCGGACCGGGGGCCCGAGGGGACCGTCGAGTACACCCGTATCACCGAGGCGGGGAACTTCGGGTGGCCGTACTGCATCGGGAACAACACCCCCTTCAACGACTACGACTTCGCGGCGAAGAAGTCCGGCCCGAAGTTCGACTGTGCGGCACCGGTCAACGACTCGCCGAACAACACCGGGCTGCGTGAGCTGCCGCCCGCCCAGCCCGCCACGGTCTGGTACGCGTACTCCGCCTCGGCCGAGTTCCCGGAGCTGGGCACCGGGGGCGGCGGGCCGATGGCCGGACCGGTCTACGACTACGACCCGGACAACACCTACCGCACCAAGTTCCCGGAGTATTTCGAAGGGAAGTCGTTCAGCTACGAGTTGACCCGGCGGTGGTTCAAGACGTTCTCGTTCCAGAGCGAGGACCAGACCTTCACCGATCCCCGGTTCGACCCGGTGAAGGCGGGCGAACTCCACTCCATCAACGGCATCTTCGAGGACATGGAGTGGAACCAGCCCTTCGACGCGGACTTCGGTCCGGACGGGGCGCTGTACGTCATCGACTTCGGGCTCGGCAGCGGTACCGGGCGGGGCGGCAGCAACGAGGGCGCGGGCATCTACCGGATCGACCACGTCGGTGACGGCCGGCTGCCCGACGCCAAGCTCTCCGTCGACCGGGACAGCGGTCCGGCCCCCCTCACGGTGGAGTTCTCCAGCGAGGGATCGGGGCTGCCGGGCGACCAACCGGTCACCTATGCCTGGGACTTCGACGGTGACGGCACCACGGACTCGACCGAGGCCAACCCTTCGCACACGTACACCGCCAAGGGGCTCCACACGGCCCGCCTCACCGTCACCGGACCCGACGAGCTGACGGCACTGGCGGTGCAGGACATCACCGTGGGCAATACCCGGCCCGAGGTGACCATCCAACAGCCGCCGGACGGAGGGATGTTCAGCTTCGGTGACACCATCCCCTTCACGGTCGAGGTGACCGACGAGGAGGACGGGAAGAGCGGTCCGATCGACTGCTCGCGGGTCGTGGTGCAGTCGCAGCTCGGCCATGACACCCATCTGCATCCGCTGGACAACTACACCGGCTGCACCGGGGAGATCGTCACGGACGCGGGCGACAGCCACGGTCCGGGACAGAACCTCTACTACGGGATCACCGCCCAGTACGAGGACAAGGGCGCCCCGGACGCCCCCGCGCTGACCGGCTCCACCTCCTTGACCCTGCGCACCTCCTACCGCGAGGCCGAGCACTTCACCGCGACCGGTGGCCGCAACGGCGGTGCGGAGATGGGCAGTCGGGCCGACGCCTCGGGTGGCAAGCGGCTCATCGAGATCGAGGACGGCGACTGGGTCACCTTCGATCCGGTGAACCTGAAGGGCGTCGACTCCGTGACGGTCGGCGCGTCGTCGGGCGGGCTCGGCGGCACGGTGGAGTTCCGGGCCGGCTCCCCCACCGGCGAGCTGCTCGGTTCGGTGACCGTTCCGAACACCGGCGGCTGGGAGCGGCTGATCTCGCCGACGACGGAGCTCAAGGACCCGGGCTCCACGACCACGCTGTACGCGGTCTTCACCAACCCGGAGTGGAGCGACGGCAAGGCCGACCTCCTCTCGGTCGACTGGCTGCGCTTCAACGGGCCGGGCGTGGAGAAGGCGGGCGGTACGGAGGTGACGGTGGAGGCCGAACCGGCTTCCGGGACGGCGCCGTTGACCGTCGCGCTGAGCAGCACGGTCGCACCGGCGGAGGGCCGGACGATCGCCTCGTACCACTGGGACTTCGGCGACAACGTGAAGCCGACCGGGCCCGAGGGGGCGACGGCGACCCACCGTTACGACCGCAAGGGTGCCTACACCGCGCACCTGACGGTCACCGACGACAAGGGCGACACGACCACCGGTGCCGTGCGCATCGACGTGAAGTGAGAGGCGGAGAGCGCGTGAACAGCACACGAAGAGCCTTTCTCGGCAGGGCAGTCGGTACGGCCGCTGTCGCCGTCGCCGTCGGCATCGGCGGCGCGGCCCCGGCCTCGGCGGCCGGGCGGCGGGGCTGCCGGCGCATCCCGCCGTCCGGGATCGGGATGCACCTGTACACGATGCGGACGCCGCTCGCGGCGGATTTCGCGGGGACGCTGGAGAGGCTGGCCCAGATCGGATACGCCACGGTCGGGGTCAGCGGCCGGCACGGCAACTCCCCTGCCGCGATACGGCAGATGCTGGACCGGGTGCGCCTTAAGGCGGTGCTGGAGCACGTCGGCTACGACATCGTGACCGGCCCGGGACTCCCGCAGGCCCTGGAGGACGTCCGCACCCTCGGCGGCCGGTGGATCGTGGTGCCGAGCCTGCCGGGGTCCCTGCACTCCCCGGCCGGATACCGGGAAGTGGCACGGCAGTTCAACCGGGCGGGGCTCGCCGCCCGGGAGTCCGGGCTGAAGCTGCTCTACCACAACCACGGCGGCGACCATGAAGTGGTGGACGGGGTCAGCCTGTACGACATCCTGCTGGCCGAGACCGATCCGGAGCTGGTCGGCTTCGAGCTGGATGTGTACTGGGCGGCCAAGGGCGGCTCCTCCGCCCCCGGCGAGCTGTTCGTCCGGCACCCCGGACGGTTCCCGGCGCTCCATGTAAAGGACATGGCACCGAACGGGGACTTCGCGGACGTCGGGTCGGGGGTGCTGGACTTCCCGGGGATGTTCGACACCGCGCGGCAGGGCGGGGTGCGGCAGTGGCTGGTGGAGCATGACGCCCCGGCCGACCCGTTCGCCTCGGCCCGGGCCAGCTACCGGTATCTGTCGAGGCTGCGCTACTGACGGTGGCCACCGGGCGGTGGTGGTGCGTGCGGTCCGGCCCCGGGTGTGCGGTCCCAGGCCCGGGGCCGGACCGTGGGCCCGGCCGGGCCGGAACGCGCTCAGCGCTGCGCGGCGAGGAGTTCCCCGTACCAGGCGAGGGTGGCGTCGATGGCCGTCTCCAGCGGGGTGGGGGTGAGTCCGAAGGACCTCTCGATGGCCGAGGAGTCGAGGATCTGTGCCTCGGTGTGCTGGTAGAACATCTCCGCGTACTCCGCCATGAAGACCTCGTCGAAGGGGCCGAAGGGCCGGGGTTCGGGGACCACGGTCAGCTCCAGCGGGTGGCCGGTGCGCTCCTCGACGAGGGCGAGGATCTGACGGGTGGTGCGGGCCGGGGCGGTGGGCAGGTGCCAGACCCTGCCGTCACCTTCCGGGTGCTCCCCGAGGGTGGCGAGGCCGGTGGCGACGTCCTCGATGTACGTGTAGCTGTGCGGCAGGTCGACGTCGCCGAGGGCGGGCACGGGCTGTCCGGTCAGCGCGGCCGGGAAGACCGCGCCGCCGAGCGTGGAGTTGAGGACCCCGGGGCCGACGAAGTCGGCGGAGCGCCCGAGGACGACGGAGAGCCGGCCCTCGCGGTGGGCGGCGAGGTAGCGGCCGTCGAGGTCGGCGCGCATCCGGCCCTTGCGGGTGGTCGCGTTCCACGGTGACTCCTCGGTCATCACCGCGCCGTGCGTCTCGCCGTACGGGTAGAGCGTGTCCAGGACGACGAGCCGGGCACCCTCCCGCTCAACCGCCCCGAGCACCGCCTCCTGGATCCTCGGCATCACCTCCACCTGGAGGTGGTAGCCGACGTTGACGCAGTGGTACACGACGGCGGCTCCGGCCACGGCCGCCCGGGCCCCCTCGGCGGTGGCGACATCGGCGGCGCACCGCTGGACGCCTTCGATCTCCGGGCCGCCGCCCGACCGGTCGACGAGCCGGACCGGGTGGCCCCGGCGGGCCAGCTCCGTGGCCAGGGCCGTACCGGCGGGTCCGGAGCCGAGGACGGCGTGCAGAGCGGGTGCGGTGGTCATGATGTGCCCCTTCGGGATAGGTCCGTCCGGGCCGCGCTGCCAGCGCGCCGCCAGAACAGTTCATCACTTATGTTAGATACCATAACTCTCGCGATAGATAGTCGCAACAGCTCTTGTTAGACCCTGTAACAGAGGTGCGCTCGGCCGGTGAGTGAGACGAGCCCGTGATGGAACGGGCCCAGAAGGGGCCGCGAGCCCGGTACCGGGAGCAGACCCGCGCGGAGATCAAGGACGTGGCGCTGCGGCAGCTCGCGGAGGGCGGCACCACCGCCCTCGCGCTGACCCGGATCGCCAAGGAGACGGGCCTCTCCGGCCCTGCCCTCCACCGCTACTTCACCAGCCGCGACGATCTGCTCAACTCCCTGATCAGGGACGGCTACGACGATGCGGCGGCCGCGTTGGCCCGGGCGGCGGACCGCTCGGCCAAGGGCTCTCGTGGCGTACGGGGGCGACCGCACGATCTGGCGGCTGCGCACCGCGCCTGGGCGGTCGCCGAGCCCCACCGCGATCTGCTGGTCCAGGGCGCCCCGGTGCCCGGCCATGTGGCCCCGGCCGACACATGGGAACGGGCCCGCGTGGTGCTGGGCCCGTTCCTCCCGCTCTTCGCCACCGGCAGTCCCGGACCCGCCGTGGCGTCCACGGCGGACGGGATGACCGCCTGGCTCGCGGCGGACAGCACGGTGGGGTCATGGCTGTCCCGGTACGCGCCGGAGGCGGCGGGCGCTCCGGACGGGGAGGTCCGGGCGGCCTCGGCGGTGGCGGGCGCGGTGCCGGCCTGTACCCAGTCGTACGGCTCGGTGAGCCTGGAGGCGGGCCGGCCAGTTCGCCGGGGTGGCACCTCGGGGCCGCACGCTGCTGGGCGCGCGCATGGAGATGCCGGAGGACGCGGTCGGGCTGGGGTGAGGGAGGGGCGGGCGCCGTACGCGCCTCACACCGTGGGCCCGCCCGCGTACCCCCTCACACGATGGGCCCGCCCGCGTGCACCTCACATGACGGGCGCTCCCCTACGCCCACCCGGCAACCGCACCTCCCGCCCCCTCAGTCCTGCGCCGACACCGCCCCCAACAGGTCGCGGATGTGGGCCGCGGCCTCGCGGAACTCCGGGCGCCCCAGCGTCTCGCTGTAGTCGCGCTCGGCGGGCAGCCCCACCTCGATGATCTCCGTGATCGTGCCGGGGCGCGGACTCATCACGACCACCCGGTCGGCCAGATAGACGGCCTCCGATATCGAGTGGGTGACCAGCAGCACCGTCGTACCGGTGGACCGCCAGATCCGGTTCAGTTCGGTGTTCATCTGCTCGCGGGTCAGGGCGTCCAGCGCGCCGAACGGCTCGTCCATCAGCAGGACGGGCGGCTCGTGGAGCAACGCCCGGCAGAGCGCGACCCGTTGCTGCATCCCGCCGGAGAGCTCGTGCGGGTAGGCGTCCTCGAACCCGGTCAGCCCCGTCATCCGGATCAGCTCGTCGGCGCGTCCGCGCGCCTGTGCCGCCGGCATCCGGCGGATCTCGGCCTGGAGCAGGATGTTCCGCAGCGCGGAGCGCCACTCCAGCAGGGCCGCGCGCTGGAAGACGTAACCGATGTCGTGGCGCGGCCCGTCGACCCGCTCGCCACCGAGCAGGACCTCGCCCGAGGAGGCCGTGAGCAGCCCGGCCACCAGCTTCAGCAGCGTGGACTTGCCGCACCCCGACGGGCCGACGATGGCGACGAACTCACCCGGTGCCACATCCAGCGAGACCTCGCTCAGCGCCGTGACATCCCGCTTCTTGCTACGGAACCGCACCGCCACATCCGACAGTTGGACCGCCGCCGCCCCGACGCCCCTGGAAAGCGGGGGCGCTGTCGTCGTCTCCTTCGGCATCGCCGTCATCCCTTCAACGCCGTCTTCGTGTCCCAGTAGTCGGTCACGGCCTTCGGCGAGGCCACCATGCCCGCCTCGGCGAAGACGTCGATGGTCTGCTGCCAGTCGGCCTCGGTGTTGACGCCGGGCGCCTTGCCCTCGGTCGCGTCCGTGTGCAGCAGGGTGAGCGTCGTGGCGAACTGCTCCGACAGGACGGTTTTCGGAGGCAGTTGCTCGGACGCGCCCTGCATCGCATCGACCGCGGGACCCGGCTCCTTCGCCGCCGCCGCCCATGCCTCGCTGACCGCCCGCACCATGCGCTCGGCCAACTCCGGCTTCGCGGCGAGGATCTTCTGACCGGCGAGGAGCCCGTTGGAGTAGAAGTTCAGGCCGTGTTCGGAGAACCGGAGGTAGGAGACCGGCTTCTTGGCCTTGTCCTGCATGGTGGGCCCCTGGTCACTGGCGTAACCGAGCAGTCCGTCGGTCTTCCCGGAGATCACTGCGGCGATCTTGCCCGCCGGGTCGGTGTTCTGGACCTTGACGTCCGATTCGCCGACGCCGTTCTTCTTCAGGAAGATCGGGAAGGTCTTGGAGAGCGCGTCCCCGGCTGTCCCGGCGATCGTGCGGCCCTTGAGATCACCGGGCGCGGTGATGCCCTTCGCTTCGAAGAACTGCACGGAGGCGGGCGTGGTCTGGAGGAAGACGCCGAGGCTCTTGACCTTGACGCCCTGGTCCACCCCCGCGAGCAGCGCCGGGGTGTCCGCCCAGCCGAAGTCGCTCTGCCCGGCGGCGGTCGCCTGGACGGTCTTCTGCGAGCCCTGGCCCGCCCGGACGTCCAGGTCGATGCCGTGCTTCTCGAAGATCTTCTGCTGCTTTCCGTAGTAGAACGGGGCGTGTTCGCCGTACGGATACCAGTTGAGCGTCAGCGTGACCCGGTCCAGCTTCTTGCCGGAGTCGCTGGTGGTGGTCGACGCGTCGTTGCCGCCGCAGGCGGTCGCCACCAGGACGAGGGGTACGGCACCGATCAGGAGTCTGCGCGCGTGCATGGGCTGGCCCTTCTCGCAACGGGTCGATACGTGGAGCGACGTGAGCGGTCAGTACGTGGTGGTCGCCGAGGTCTCCCGGCGGCTGGCGTGCCACGGCAGCAGGAGCTTCTCGGCGATCTCGACGACGACGAAGAGCACGACGCCGATCAGCGACATCACGAGCAGCCCTGCGAAGAGCATCGGGGTGTCGAGGTTGCCGTTGGCCTGGAGGATCACATAGCCCAGCCCCTCGTTCGCCCCCACGAACTCGCCCACCACCGCTCCGGTGACCGCGAGGGTGACGGCGACCTTGAGGCCCGAGAAGAGATGCGGGAGCGAGGCCGGGAAGCGGATCTTCAGGAAGGTCTGCCAGGGCTTCGCCCCCATCGTGGCGGAGAGTTGGAGCATCTCCGGGTCGACGGCCTTGAGCCCGGTGACCATCGAGATCACCACCGGGAAGAAGGCGATGAGGACGGCGATGAGGATCTTGGGCCCGATGCCGAAGCCGAGCCACACCACGAAGAGCGGGGCGATGGCGATCTTCGGCACCACCTGGGCGAAGAGGAGGATGGGGTAGAGCGTGCGCTCCACGGTGGAGGAGTACACCATCACCACCGCCGCGAACACCCCGACGGCGACCGCGATGACGAAGCCGAGGAGCGTCTCGTACGTGGTCACCCAGCTGTGTTCCCAGAGGTAACCCGCCTTGCCCGTGAGGACATCCAGGGTCGCGCCGGGCGACGGTACGAGATACGGCTCCACCAGCTCGGCCGCCGCGATCACCCACCAGAGCGCGAAGCAGGCCAGCAGCAGCGCCACCGGCCGCCAGCTCTGTTCCGCGGCCCGGGTCAGCCGCTCCCCCGCCGTGGGGCCGGCCCGGCGGGCGACCCCACCGGCTCTGCGGGCCTCTTGGCCAACGCGCTCTCACTCACGGTGAACTCCCTGGAATCCGGAGGCAGTTGTGACGAGTTGTGCGATTCTGTGATCCAGGCGGATCCTGGCGGCGGTGAGCTGAAGGCGCTTTCAGAAAGCGCTTTCTGGTAAGGTGCCGCCACGCTAATGACTGTTCGCGCACACGGTCAATAGGTCGTCCCGAAGTTTCGGGGCCCTGCCACCACCGCACCCCTGGGGGTCGAGTTGAGTGAACGGGAAACACCTCTCCACCCCGATACGCGTCGCCGCGTACCGGCCCCCCATGTGACCCTGGACGCGGTGGCCCGCGAGGCGGGTGTCTCCCTCGCCACCGCGTCCCGGGCGCTGAACGGCACCACCCGGGTCCGCGACGATCTGCGCAGCCGGGTCCACGCAGCGGCCGATCTCCTCGGCTACATCCCCAACGCCCATGCCCAGGCCCTCGCCAGCTCCGAGGGCAACCGTGCGGTGGGGCTGATCTGCCACGACGTCAGCGACCCCTACTTCGCGGGCATCGCCAGCGGGGTGATGCGGGCCGCGGCGGAACAGGACCTGCTGGTGATGCTCGCCTCCACCTTCCGTGAGCCGGCCGGGAGATCGCGTACGTCTCGATGCTGCGGGCCCAGCGAGCCCGGGCCATCCTGCTGATCGGCTCCGGCTTCCAGGACCGGGCCTGGGAGCGGGCGATGGACGCGGAGCTGGATCCGTACGTTCGCGCCGGCGGCCGGGTCGCGGTGGTGAGCCGGCACCGGTCGCTCCGGGTGGACACCGTGCAGCCGGAGAACCGGGCCGGAGCGGCGGAGCTGGCGAAGGCGCTGGTGGCGCTCGGGCACCGGGAGTTCGCCGTGCTGACCGGGCCGCCCGAACTGACCACGGTGGCCGACCGGTTGGCCGGTTTCCGCGAGGGTCTCGCCGGTGCGGGCATCGGCCTCGACCGGGTGGTCCGGGGGGCGTTCACCCGGGAGGGCGGCCACCTGGCGGCGCAGCGGTTACTGGCGTCCGGCGGGCCCCGGCCGACGTGTGTCTTCGCGGTGACCGATGTGATGGCGGTCGGTGCGCTGGCCGCGCTGCGCGAGGCGGGGGTGCGGGTGCCGGAGGACATGTCGCTGGCCGGGTTCGACGACATCCCCGTCGTACGGGAGTTGTCGCCGCCGCTGACCACGGTGGCGCTGCCGCTCACCGAGATGGGCGAGCGCGTGATCGCGCTGGCCCTGCGCACCCCCTCGGGGGCGGGGCGGTCGCGGGTGGTGCGGATCGACGGGGAGGTGGTGCTGCGGGGCAGTACGGCTGCTCCGCCCGGGAGTTGAGGCAGCCGCCCTGACGCTCACGGGTGACGGTAGCCCTCCCGGTGGTCGATCTGACGCACCAGCTCCTGGGCGAGGGACTTGATGGTGTCCAGGCCGGCCCGGCCCCAGGGGCGCGGCACGGTGTCGACGGCGCAGACGGTCCCCAGCGCGATGCCCGTGCGGTCGATGAGCGGTGCGCCGAGGTAGGAGCGGACACCTATGTCGTCGACGACCGGGTTTCCGGCGAACCGGGGGTAGTCGCAGACATCGTCCAGGACGAGCGCCTTCCGCCGCACGACGACGTGCGGGCAGTAGCCGTGGTCGCGCGCCATGTAGCGGGCGCTGCGACCGCTGCCCGCCGCGACGGCCCCCAGCTCCCGTCCGCCCCGGTTGCCCGCCGGGGTGTGCAGCCCCGCGAAGAACTGCCGGTTCTCGTCGATGAAGTTGACCATCGAGAAGGGCGACGAGGTCACCTCGGCCACCTTGTCGGCGAAGGCGTCGAAGCTGTCGAACGAGGCGTCGGCCCGTTCACCGAGATCCAGCCGCCGCAGCCGCTCCGCGCGGGCCGGGCCGTCCCGGTCGGCGGGGGTGAGCAGCATCCGGCCGGTGGCGAAGGACGTCACTGGTGAGCCCCGAAGGCCTGGAGCGGAGCGGGCGCGGAAGTGGCGTTGATCAGATGTTGTACGAGGGTGACCAGCGCCCCCGTACCGGAGCTGGCGATCCGCGCGTCGCACAGGACGACGGGCACCTCGGGTCCGAGGTCGAGTGCCGAGCGCACCTCGTCGGGCTCGTAGCGGTAGGCGCCGTCGAACTCGTTGACTGCGACGATGAATCCGATACCGCGCCGTTCGAAGAAGTCAACGGCGGCGAAGCACTCCGCCAGCCGCCGGGTGTCGGCGAGCACCACGGCGCCGAGCGCGCCCTGGGAGAGTTCGTCCCACATGAACCAGAACCGCTCCTGGCCCGGCGTGCCGAACAGATAGAGGACGTGCTGTTCGGAGAGGGTGATGCGGCCGAAGTCCATGGCGACGGTGGTGGCCGTCTTGGACTCGACGCCGTCGAGATTGTCGGTCCCCACGCTGACCTGGGTCAGCAGCTCCTCGGTGCTCAGCGGGGCGATTTCGCTGACCGCACCGACGAAGGTCGTCTTGCCGACGCCGAATCCGCCCGCGACCAGGACCTTGAGGGCCACGGGGAAGAACTCGGTGGTTCCGGTGCGGTCAGAGCTGTCGTCGTAAACCATCGAGCACTGCCTCCAGCAGGGATCGGTCGGTGGGCGTGTCATGGAAAGCGGGGGCGTGCGCGGTGACCGCCCCGCAGTCGACCAGGTCGGAGAGGAGGACCTTGGTGACGACCGCGGGCAGCCGGAGGTGTGCGGCGATCTCGGCGACGGACATGGGGCCCTCGCACAGTCCGAGCGCCACGGTGTGTTCGGGCCGAGGTGGATGTCCGGTTCGATGCCCGTGGCCATGACCAGGGAGAGCAGGTCGAATCCGGTGGACGGCCGGGTGCGGCCGTTGCTGACGGTGTACGGGCGGATCAGCCGGCCGGCCGCGTCGTCGAGCAGGGGCCCGTCCTGCGGGGCCGGCATCCTCACAGCCCCGGGGTGAAGGGCGCCCCGGCCGGCTGCCGCAGCGGGGTCATCAGATAGGGACGGACGCTCTTGACCAGCATCGCCATCTCGTAGCCGAGCACCGCGGCGTCCGCCTCGCGTCCGGCGAGGACGGCGAGACAGGTGCCGGATCCGGCGGTGGAGACGAACAGGAGCGTGGAGTCGAGTTCGACGACCACCTGCCGGACGTCGCCGTTGTCGCCGAAGCGGGCACCGGCGCTGCGGCCCAGGGAGTACAGACCGGCGGCCAGGGCGGCCATGTGGTCGGCGCTGTCGGGGTCCATGCCGTGGACGGATTTCACCAGCCCGTCGGCGGAGAGGAGCACCGCGCTGCGCGTATAGGGCACGCGTTGGACCAGTCCGCTCAGCAGCCAGTCCAGGTCCGAGACCTGACCGGCCTGCATGTCGCTCGCCATCGTGTCTACTCCTTGAAGGTCGTGTCTTTACGGGGTTCCGGCACGGCGTGGCCCGGCAGGAAGAGGTCGTGCCCGGTCTGCGGGCGGCCGGCGGGCGTGCGCGCTTCGCCTGTTCCGCGTACGGGAAGGGGGGCGAGGGGCTCCAGGGGGGCGTCGAGTGCGGTCGGCACAGCGGTGGCCTCGCCGTATCCCGTGGCGGGCCCTTCCTCCTGGGCGGTCTGCGCCTCGGCGAGGTCGACACCGCGCCGGAAGGCGGCCATGAGGCCCGGGTCGTGCAGGGCGTGCTCGTCCTCGACCCGGGGCGCGGGGGCCTCCCGCAACTGCGGGACGAGGCTCTCCTGGTTGGCCCGCTTGGGCAGTTCGGGGCGGGCGGCGGGCGGCGCGGGCCGGTCGACCCGCTCGGGGACGAATGCGGCCGGGGCAGGGCCGTCCGCATGCTCCGGCGTGAAGGCGGCCGGTGCGGGGCGGTCGGGGGCGGATGCCGAGGGTGCGGTGCGGTCGGGGGCGGACGCGGGTGGTGCGGGGTGGTCGACGCGTTCGGCGCGCAGCGGGAGGGGCGGGGCCTCGCCGCGGGGCCCCGGCGTGCGGCTCTCCGGTGCGGCGTGCGCGTGCGAGCCGGGTGCCTGGGCGTCGCGCGGGTGACCGGCGGGCGCCTGGGCGGGAGGACCGGGGACGGCCTGCGGCTGGGCGGCCTGGACCTGCGGCGGTGCGGTCGGGGCCGTACGTCCGTCGTCGGCGGGCGGCCGGTGTACGGCTCCGGGCGGGGGTACGGGGGCGGCGCCGGGCGCTGCCGCGGCGTCCGGGTCGGCCCCGAGGAGGGTCTGCGGCAGGACGAGGACCGCCTGGGTGCCGCCGTAGATGTTGCTCTGGAGCCGGACCGCGATGCCGTGGCGGCGGGCGAGGGCCGAGACGACGAACAGGCCGATCCGGCCGTCCTGGAGGAGGTGGGCGACGTTGACCTGGTCGGGGTCGGAGAGGAGCGCGTTCATCCGGTTCTGCTCGTGGTCCGGCATGCCGAGGCCGCGGTCCTCCACCTCCAGCGCGAGTCCGGCGGTGACGCGCTGGACGCGGAGCAGGACCTGGGTGTGCGGGGCGGAGAACACCGTGGCGTTCTCGACCAGTTCGGCCAGGAGGTGGATCACGTCGGCGACGGCGTGGCCGCGCAGGGTGCCCTCCATCGGGGGACCAGCTTGACCCGGGGGTACTGCTCCACCTCCGCGATGGCCGAGCGCAGCACCTCGGTCATGGTGACCGGGTTGCTCCACTGGCGCCGGGAGACGGCCCCGCCGAGGACGGCGAGGTTCTCCGCATGGCGGCGGATGCGGGTGGCCAGGTGGTCGACGTGGAAGAGGCCCTTGAGCAGGTCGGGATCCTCGACCTCGTGCTCCAGTTCGTCGAGGATCTGGATCTCGCGGTGGACCAGGGACTGGAGCCGCCGGGCGAGGTTGACGAAGACCTCGACCTTCTGTTCGTTGCCGGTGGAGCTGAAGAGCTGCGAGGCCTGGACGACGGCGGCGACCGCGGCGTCCTGGGCCCGTCCCATCTCCTGGGCGAGCAGGTCGAAGGCGTCGCCGTCGGGGGCGGGCGGCTGCGGCGGGCGCCGTGGGCCGACGGGTTCTCCGGCCCGGAGCTGCTCCACCACGCGCTGGAGGTCGGCCTGACCCTGGGCGCTGGCGCGGCGGAGCGTCAGGGCCCGGTCGAGTACGCCGTTGGCCACGCGGTGGGCGCCGAGATAGGCGGCCGCGATGGCGGCGACGGCCAGGGCGGCCGATCCGCCGAGCGCGGCCCACAGGCTCGGGGACGGGTCGACGGCGCCGTCCCGGATGGTGAAGATGACGGCTGCCGCGCCGCTGAGCAGGGCGGCGATGGTGGGGAGCAGGGCGGTGCGCAACAACTGGGGGCGTAAACGGCCCTCGGAGTTCGGCTGGGCGGCACGCGGCCTGCTCGGGGCCGAGTGGGTGCGTGCGCCGGGGCGGCCGTGCCGCCCGCCCTCACGGCGGTCCGGTCGCGCGGCGGGTGCGCGAAGTTGAGACATCAGCGTCCTCGGTACAGGGGGCACCAGGAATCGGCGTTCCTGTCGGCGTTCATGCGGTGGCACCTTCGGTGGTCGGTCGGGCTGGGGGCATCGGCCGGGCGGACCCGAAGCCGGGAGCCCCCCGTTGATCACCGAGCACACACGGTAGTCGCCACCAACCTGTGCGCGACGGGCAGTTGTCGAACTTGCCCGCCATCCGTCCCGCTCTGGTATGACCTCTCGCACGGGCGCCCGATTACGTCGCATTGACCCCGGAGCGTCCACGTCCCGGCTCCCCGGACGGGGCCACCTGAAGGATGAGCAGACCGGGGCGGCTACCATATGAGCGCCGCCTAGCTCGAAAGATAAACACGTGACTGTCAATGACGACTCGTTCACCAACTGGATGCACCGCGAGGAGATCGCGGAGTCGATGATCCCGATCATCGGGAAGCTGCACCGCGAGCAGGACGTGAACGTCCTGCTGCACAGCCGCTCCCTGGTGAACAAGTCGGTGGTCAGCATCCTCAAGACCCACCGCTTCGCCCGGCAGATCGCCGGTGAGGAACTCTCGGTCACCGAGACGATGCCGTTCCTGCGGGCGCTGACGACACTCGACCTCGGCCCCTCCCAGATCGACATAGGCATGCTGGCCGCGACGTTCCGCGCCGACGACCGCGGCCTGAGCGTGGAGGAGTTCACCGCCGAGGCCGTCGCCGGCGCGACCGGTGCCAACAAGATCGAGCGCCGCGACTCGCGCGATGTCGTCCTCTACGGCTTCGGCCGCATCGGCCGCCTCATCGCCCGCCTCCTCATCGAGAAGGCCGGTTCCGGCAACGGACTGCGGCTGCGCGCCATCGTCGTACGCAAGGGCTCCGGCCAGGACATCGTCAAGCGCGCCTCACTGCTGCGGCGCGACTCGATCCACGGCCAGTTCTCCGGCACGATCACCGTCGACGAGGCGAACAGCAAGATCATCGCCAACGGCAACGAGATCAAGGTGATCTACTCGGACGACCCGACGTCGGTGGACTACACCGAGCACGGGATCAAGGACGCCATCCTGATCGACAACACCGGCCGGTGGCGCGACCGCGCGGGGCTCTCGAACCACCTGCGCCCGGGCATCGCCAAGGTCGTCCTGACCGCGCCGGGCAAGGGCGACGTCCCCAACATCGTCCACGGGGTCAACCACGACACGATCAAGGACGACGAGCAGGTCCTGTCCTGCGCGTCCTGCACCACCAACGCGATCGTCCCGCCGCTCAAGGCGATGGCGGACGAGTACGGCGTCCTGCGCGGCCACGTCGAGACCGTCCACTCGTACACCAACGACCAGAACCTGCTGGACAATTACCACAGCTCCGACCGGCGCGGCCGCTCGGCGGCGCTCAACATGGTCATCACCGAGACCGGTGCCGCCTCGGCCGTCGCCAAGGCGCTGCCCGACCTGGACGCACCGATCACCGGCAGCTCCATCCGCGTCCCGGTGCCGGACGTCTCGATCGCGATCCTGAGCCTGCGCCTGGGGCGCGAGACCAACCGCGTGGAGGTCCTCGACTACCTCCGCAACGTGTCGCTGGCCTCGCCGCTCAAGCGCCAGATCGACTTCATCAGCGCCCCCGACGCGGTCTCCAGCGACTTCATCGGCTCGCGCCACGCCTCGATCGTCGACGCGGGCGCCACCAAGGTCGACGGCGACAACGCGATCCTCTACCTCTGGTACGACAACGAGTTCGGCTACTCGTGCCAGGTCATCCGGGTCGTCCAGCACGTCTCCGGCGTGGAGTACCCGACGTACCCGGCCCCGGCCGTCTGACACTCCACCGGGCCCCCCTCCGTGAGGAGGGGGCAGCCGCACAGCACGGCCTCGCGGACCGGCGCCCCTGCCCCGGGGTGCCGGCCCGCTCCGGTTCGACCACCTCTTCGGGAGAGAACCGGGGGTCCCCGCGACGGCTCCGTCGAGCCAGCGGGAGCAGGAGCGGGACGGCCGGAGCCCCGGGTCGGGAGGCACCCCTTCCCCCCGCGGGACGGCTGCCCGCGATGACGAGGCACCACCGGAGGCTCCAGGCCCGAAAGGGCCGCGGAGGCGGCTCCGCGGGCGGGCGATCCCCCGAAGCCCCGGGCCTTCCGTACGCGGACGACCCTCGTCTGCATGTTCTCCGCCTGCACCGCGCCGGTGGCCGGAATACTGACGACGGCTGGATATTCGGCGGTACCGAGGCGGAGGGGCAGAACCGGGAGACGACGGTCGGCGAACCGCCATGCCTGGAATCCGAGTGCCGCGGCAAGGATTCGGAGCCGACGGGTTGGCATATCGGGTCCTGGACGGCTGCCGCGACCTGGCCGGGCCGCACCTGCGTCGAACTGCCCCACAGCCCTCGCTGCTGATCCGCCTGGGCCCGCATCACCGATGCCCAGGTCCCGACACCGCCAGAGTGGAGGGGCCCCGGGGAGCCCGCAACGAGCGCTCGGTGACGTATGAGAACGACACCTACTCCCCCATGACCTAGGCGCCCTACCCGGCTTCCGCGCGGGCCTGCGAAGTGATCAGGGACAAGGAGAGCCGCACCCCGGCGGGCGGGCCCTCGTCCATGCCGCTCGCACCCACCGACGAGCGCGAACCGGCCCGCGAGTCCGCGCCGACGCAGCGCGGCCAGAGCTTGGTCCGTCCGGGAGCCGGGGACGGAGAGCGGCTGGGGACAGGTCCGTCATGGAGCCGGGGGTGGGTGCCCGCCCGGCCCCCACGGTTCACCACTCCCCGGCTCCCGCTGTCACCGCTCCCCGGCTCCCGCCGTCAGCACTCCCCGGCCACATCGAGGTCGCGCCGCGCGACCGGTGCGCCGTCCGGGACCGCGTCCGGTGCCGTCGTACGCCACTTCGGGTCGGCCATCGGGGCGGAGACGGCCCGCCACCAGGGCTCCACCGGGAGCGTTCCGGCAGGTTCGAAGGGTTCGCCCGGGCGGGGGAACGCCGCCGCCTGTTCGGCCTCCTCGGCGGCGTCCTTCGTCCACTCGCCGGGCTCGGCCCAGGCGTGCGGGGCGAGGTTGAAGGTGCCCCAGTGGATCGGCAGCATCACCCCGTGCGGGCGGCCGCCCTGGAGGTCCAGATGCGCCCGCATCCCCTCGGCGGGGGTCATGTGGATGTCCGGCCAGTACTCCGAGTAGGCGCCGATCTGGATCATCGTGGCGTCGAAGGGGCCGTGCTCGGCGCCGATGTCCCGGAAGCCGGGGAAGTAGCCGGTATCACCGCTGTGGTAGATCCGGTGCTCCGGGCCGGAGACCGCCCAGGAGGCCCACAGGGTGTGCTGGTTGTTCCGCAGGCCGCGGCCGCAGAAGTGGCGGGCGGGCGTGGCGGTGAGGCTGATGCCGTTGACCTCGGCGGTCTCGTTCCAGTCGAGCTCGCGCAGCCGGTCGGGCGCCACCCCCCAGCGCTCCAGATGGGCGCCGACCCCGAGCGGCACGGCGAAGACGGTGTCCGTGCCCGCCAGCGCGCGGATCGTCGGCAGGTCGAGGTGGTCGTAGTGGTCGTGGGAGATCACCACCACGTCGACCGGGCCGAGCACGGCCAGCGGCACCGGCACCGGGTGCAGGCGCTTGGGTCCGGCGAACGGGAACGGGGAACACCGGTCGCCCCACACCGGGTCGAACAGGACCCGGCTGCCGTCGATCTCGGCGAGGACGCTGGAGTGGCCCATCCAGGTCAGCCGCAGCCCGGTGGCGGGCGGTGCGGCCAGGTCCGCGAGGGTGGTGGCATGGACCGGGACGGGGCCCGCCGGCGCCCTGCGGATCCGCTGCTCCTTCTGGAAGTAGACCTTGGCGAACTCCAGCCCGGACCCGGACGGCCTGGTCCGGGCCCCCAGCGGATTCTGGAACACGCCGTCGGCGAAGTTCGGCGAGCTGAGGATGCGCTGCATCCGCGCTCCGGCGGGATCGGCCCCGAAGGGTTCGGAGCGCATCGAACGCAGTTTCGTACGGAAGGGGACAAAGTAGTCGGCGCCGGTCACAACATCTCCTGGGGGAGTCGGTGTCATCTCATTATCGTCGGACTGTCCGACAGGGCGAGAAGAGAAAGGTGAACGGGGCAGCCGCCCCGGCCGGCGGGACCCGGCACGCGGTGGGCGGGATCCCCGTCGGGGCTCGCCGCGATCCGCTCGGTGGCGGTTCAGCCACGCGGCTGTCCGTAGACATGGTCGATGCGGAGCGTGAGCAGCACCCTGCCGTCCTCGACCATGGCCCGCCGGTAGTCCTCCCAGTCCGGGTGCTCACCCTTCACATCGCGGTACAGCTTGATCAATGCCTCCACCGTGGCGTCGTCCCGTTCGGCGGCGGGCGGGGTCAGCTCGGCGGTACCGTCCGCGACGGTCCAGGCCCAGCGGTCGTCGCTGGTCACGTGGTAGCTCGCGCGAGGGTCACGCCGCAGGTTGCGGGTCTTCGCCCGGCCCTCCGTGATCGATACCCGGATCACCCGCTCGTCGGGATAATAGGCGTGATTGACGTTGGACAGCTGGGGCCGCCCGTCCCGCTTGAGAGTGACCAGCACTCCCCGTCGTGCTCGCCGAAGAGACGGAGCAGCGCTTCCTGTGCCGGTGCGAATGACGTCATGAACCGTCCAACGTGCCTGCCGCCCCAGGGATTCCGGGCCGACGACTCCCGCAGGAGGTGTCACGTACCGGAGCCGCCGGCGCGTCATCCCCATGACGGCATGATCTTCGGTGACCGGCAGTGACCGGAGGATTGACTAGGGTGGCCGGGTGGCAAGAGTCCGGTTGAACGTGGCGGAACGGCGCGAGGAGCTGTTGAAGGCGACGGTCGAACAGATCGAGATCCGCGGGGCCTCCTCCGTGCGGATCGCCGATGTGGCGTCCGCGCTGGGGGTGAGCAACGCGCTGGTGCTCTACCACTTCTCGACCAAGGAGAAGCTGGTCTCCGCCGCCTTCTCGTACGCGGCCGAGTCCGACCTCGCCCAGCTGCGGAGGCTGCTGGCCCGCCGCACCACCGCCGTACGCCGCCTGCGGGCCGCCGTGCGATGGTACGCGCCGACCGGGCAGGCCAAGGGGTGGCGGCTGTGGATCGAGGGGTGGGCGGCCTCCCTGCGCGAGCCCGCCCTGCGCGAGGTGGCGGGCCACCTCGACCAGCGGTGGAAGGCGGAGCTGGCCGAGGTCATCGCGGAGGGCGCCGCCGCCGGTGAGTTCCGGTGCGAGGACCCGGAGTCGGCGGCCTGGCGGCTGACCGCCCTGCTGGACGGTCTGGCCGTGCAGATGACCTCCTACGCCGGTCCGCTCTCCCGGACCACGATGCTGCGCTGGACCGATGACGCGCTCGCCCGCGAGCTGGGCATCGACCACGCCGCGCTGACCGGCTGACACGTCTGCCGGGCCGACGCCGACGCGCCAGGTCCGAAGGGGTCCGGCCCACCGTGTGGCGCAACAGGACTGTCAAGTGCGGCTCGGGTCAGGTCCGGCGCGTCAGGTCTGACGTACCGGCGCGTAGGCGGCGCCGTCCAGTCCGAACGTCCAGGCGACCCCGTCCTTCGCGGTCCGCGTCGTGGGCGGTACGCGGAGCCAGTAGGTGCGGTGGGTGCCGTCGGGCTCCGGGGTGGAGTTGACCACCTCGACCATCACCACGTCCTCGTCGCCTTCGAGCGCGATGCGCCAGAGGATGCCCGTCTCGTCGCGGTGGACGGGCTCGGCCCCCGACTCCGTGAGGTAGCGGTCGTAGCCGTAGAACTCCAGCATCACGCGGCGCAGCTCCGCGTTCTCCTCCTCGCGTATCCGCTGCGGGGTGAGGGACGCCAGCTCCGCCAGGAACGCGGCGGGCACCGGCATGCCCCGCCATGCGTACAGGGCGAACCCGTCCGGGTAGGCGAGGGCAGGACCGGCCCCGTGGTCGAGTCTGCCCGCCTCGTCGCGGTGCAGGACCTCGGGCCGCTCGCTGATGACCACGGCCTTCTCGTACGGCCACCACCAGCCCGCGTTCCGCGCGACCTCGGCCAGGCCGGTGAGCCGGTCGCCGCGCCCGTCGAAGGCGGCGAGCCAGGCGGCGTCGTGCTGGCCGAGGACCGCGTCGAGGAGGACCAGCCGCACACCGCCCTCGTCCTCCGGCCTGGGTGCCAGATCGGCGACGACGCCGGACCGGATGCGCTCGGCGAGCGCGGCCGTGGTCTCCCAGAGCTGGGCCCCGGTGGCGGACCAGAGAGCGGACCAGCCGGCCGGGCCCAGCTCGTCGTACATCCGGCGGCGCTCCTCGGCCCACGGCCGGGTGCGGACCTCTTCGCGCACCGACCGTCCGGCGTCGGTCAGCTTCTCGACGGCTTCGACGGCCGCCCTGGGCGATCCGGCCCAGACGATCCGCTCGGGCTCGGCGAGCCCGGCGGTGCGGTAGGCGCGGCGCACGCCCTCCTCGGCGGCCGCCCGGTCCGCCGTGCCGGTCGCCGCCGCCACGTCCCGCCAGGAATTCACGTGCTGCATCGGTTGTCCCGTCCCCTGTTGTGCTCGGTCTGATTGTCGGTGTCTGTGCTGGTGGGTCTGTGGTGGCGGCCACGAGAGCGGCCGCCGGCCCCGGTAGCGGTCAGTCCGCGACGATGCGGATCGCGCCGGGCGCGTACTCCCGCTGGCGCACCACCCGGAACCAGCCCTGCGGCAGCGCGATCGTGGCGTGCTCCTCGTGCACCACCCGTCCGCCCTCGGGGAGATGGAGCAGCATCGGGCCGAACGGTCCCGCCTCCCGGATCAGCCGGCCGGGCCCCTGCACGGCGTGGGCGTGCCCGGTCACCTCCCCCAGCGCGAGCACCAGCCGCCCCCGCCCGTCGCGCAGTTCGCCCGATGCCTTGAGGAAGGGGGCGGGCACCGCCGACTCCTCCAGCGCCATGATCAGTACATCGCCCTGCCGGTACACAGACGTCTCCCCTCGGTCGCGGCACCCGCTGTGCCGACCACGGGAAAAACGCTACGGGCAGGGTCTGACAACGGGCCCTGCGCGCGGGCCCGGAGACGTCGGACGACCGGCTCGAAGCGGTCCCGGTCGCGGCGTTGTCAGTGCGGCTTGATAAACCTTGCGGACATCAGCCGTCCCCAGGACCAGGAGCTCAGTGCGATGTACGGTGCCCAGCATCTGCAAGCGTTCGGCGGCCTTCCGGCCGTCGACTTCCAGCACAAGGACCGCCAGGCCGACCGGCCCGCGGCCGGTGATGTGGCCTGGCGCATCTCCGTCGATCCCTACGACGACGAGGACCAGAGCTGGGAGCAGGAGTTCGCCGCCTTCCTGGACGCGGTCGATCCGGCCGGGGTCAGGGTGCTGATCATCGGCCAGTGGGGCGAGGCGTACGAGGAGAACTCCTCGGTGCCGATCAGCCTGGTGATCGCCGCCGCCGAGCGGCTGACCTCGCTGGAGGCGGTGTTCGTCGGGGATCTGGAGGCGGAGCAGGCCGAGATCACCTGGATCGAGCAGTCGGATGTGACGGCGCTGCTGGCCGCCTTCCCCGCGCTGACCGAGTTCGGGGTCCGGGGCGGCACCGACCTGGTGTTCCCGCCGACGAAGCACGACCGGCTGCGGTCGCTGACCATCCAGGCGGGCGGTCTGCCCGTCCAGGTGGTCCGAGGGGTGCTGGACAGCGAGCTGCCCGCGCTGGAGCGGCTGGACCTCTGGCTCGGCATCTCGGCCTACGGCGGCGACACCGATGTGGCGGACCTGGCGCCGCTGCTCTCGGGCACCCGGTTCCCCCGCCTGCACCACCTGGGGCTGCGCAACAGCGAGGTGCAGAACGAGATCGCGGCGGCGGTCGCGTCCGCTCCGGTCGTGGCCCAGCTCAAGACCCTCGACCTGTCGAACGGGACGCTGGGCGACGAGGGCGCGGCCGCGCTCCTCGCAGGACAGCCGCTCACCCACCTCGACCTGCTGGACCTCCACCACCACTTCCTCACGGAGGCGATGGAGCAGCGGGTCCGCTCGGCCCTGGAGCCGCACGGGGTGCGCGTCGATCTGTCCGAGCGGAACGAGCCGTGGGACAACCGCGGCGCCGAGGGCCGCTACACGGCCGTCTCGGAGTGAGGTGTCATGACCTACATCGATATCGAGCATCCTGACCACTTCAACGGCCTGCCGGTCCATACCTGGGCGGCGTCCGGGGCCCGGCCAGCCGCCGACACGGTGGCCTGGCGGCTGGAGACCGACTACGACGAACAGACGGACTTCGCCGTCCTGTGGCAGCGGTTCCTCGACAGCGTCGACACGGCACAGGTCCGGGCACTCCTCATCGGCCCGTGGTGGGACGGGGACTACAGCTCCTTCGAGCCCGTGCGGGACCTGCTGGTCGCGCACGCGGACCGTTTTCCGGCCCTGCGGGGGCTGTTCCTCGCCGATGTGGTGAGTGAGGAGTGCGAGGTGTCGTGGCTGCAGATGTGCGACGTCACCCCGGTTCTCGAAGCGCTGCCGTGGTTGGAGGAGTTCACGGTGCGCGGCTGCGGCGAGGACGGGCTGGCGCTGCGGCCGGTCCGCCATACGGCGCTGAAGTCGCTGCGCTTCGAGTCGGGCGGGCTGCCCGGCGATCTGGTGCGGGCGGTCGCCGCGAGTGAACTGCCCGCGCTGGAGCGGCTGGACCTGTGGTTCGGCAGCTCGTGGTACGGCGCGGATGCCACGGTGGAGGACATCGGGCCGGTCCTGTCGGGCGGCACGTTGCCCCGGCTGCGCCACCTGGGCCTGCAGAACAGCGAGCTCCAGGACGGGATAGCGGCGGCCGTGGCGTCGGCGCCCGTCGTCGCCCAGCTGGATACCCTGGCGCTCTCCATGGGCACCCTCAGCGACATCGGCGGGGAGGCCCTGCTGAACGGGCAGCCGCTGAACCACCTCTCCACTCTCGACCTGCGCCACCACTACCTCAGCGGCCCGGTGCTGGAGCGGATCAGGGTCGCGTGCGCCCCGGCCGTGGTGGAGGGCGACGAGGCCGAGGAGGACTACGCGGACCCGGACGAGGAACCGGAGCGCTATGTCGCCGTCAGCGAGTAGCCCGGGCAGCGTGGCGGCCCCGCGTCTCGCGGTCGTGGGCAATCCGGAGAACCGCCGGGTCGCCTTCTTCCGGGAGGCCGTGCGGGCCGCCGGGCTGGAGCCGGCCCGGGTGGTGCCCTGGCTCCAGGTGCTGCGCGGCGAGGCGGCGTTCGAGCCGGGCGAGACCGTACGGATCGACTCGCCCGGCGAGAACGCGGAGGTGGAGCGGCTGCTGCGCGGGGTCGACGATCCGACCCGGGTGGAGGGGTCCGCGCGGTGGTACGCCGGGTTCCGCACTGCGGTCGGCGAGGTGGCGCGGGCGGCCTCGGCGGCCGGTGCCGAGACGCTCTCCTCGCCCGGTGACCTCGCCGCGCTCTTCGACAAGCGGCTCTGCCACGCCCGCCTGGCGGCTGCGGAGGTGCCGGTTCCCCCGTCGCCCACGTCCGGCCCGGACGCGGCGGAGGTGCGGGGCTGGTCCGACGTACGGGCGCTGATGCGGGAGCACCGGATGCCCCGGGCGTTCGTGAAGCTCGCGCACGGCTCCTCCGCCTCGGGGGTGCTGGCGGTGGAGACGGCGGGTCCCGGCCGGGTCCGGGCGAGCACCTCGGTGGAACGCGACGCCGAGGGGCGGCTGTACAACTCGCTGAGGGTCCGGCGGTACACCACGGAGCAGGAGGTGGGCGCGCTCGTGGACGCGCTCGCCCCGGACGGGCTGCACATCGAACGCTGGCTGCCGAAGGCGTCCCAGCGGGGGCGGGCCGCCGATCTGCGGATCGTGGTGGTCGGCGGCCGGGCCACCCATGCCGTCGTGCGCACCAGCCTCTCCCCCATGACCAACCTCCATCTCGGGGGCGCCCGCGGCGATCTCGACGAGGTCCGGGCCGCCGTGTCGGCGGTGGGCGGCTGCTGGCGCGAGGCGCTGGCGGTGTGCGAGCGGGCCGCCGCCTGCTTCCCCGGGACGCTCTGTGTGGGCGTCGATCTGCTGCCCGCGGCCGGCTGGCGGCGCTTCGCCGTCGGTGAGGTCAACGCCTTCGGTGATCTGCTGCCCGGGCTGACCGGGCTGCCGGGCAGCGGTGCCGAGGGGCTGGACACCTATGCGGCGCAGGTCGCCGCCGTACTGGACCGAACGAGGAACGACCATGCCGTCACGTCTCCCTGATCTCCCACGACCCGATATGGCCGAGGTCGTGGGCAGCCATGACCTGCTGCTGGTCACCCTGGACACGCTGCGCCACGATGTCGCCGCCGAGCTGGCCGCCGCCGGGCGCATCCCCAACCTGGCCGCGCGTCTCCCCGGCGGTGTCTGGGAGAGGCGGCATGCGCCGGGCAGCTTCACCTACGCCTCGCACCAGGCGATGTTCGCCGGTTTCCTGCCGACGCCCGCCGCCCCCGGCCCGCATCCGAGACTGTTCGCGGCGCGCTTCGCGGGCAGCGAGACGACGGCGGACGGCACGTTCGTCTTCGACACCCCGGACCTGGTGTCGGGGCTCGCCGCCGAGGGGTATCGCACGGTCTGCATCGGCGGCGTCGGGTTCTTCAACAAGCAGGGACCGCTGGGGTCGGTGCTGCCCGGTATGTTCCAGGAGAGCCACTGGGAGCCGGAGTTCGGTGTCGCCTCACCGACCTCGTTCGAGGAGCAGGTGACCCGGGCGGAGAAGGTGGTGGCCGGGCTCCCCGAGGAGCAGCGGCTCCTCCTCTTCGTCAATGTGTCCGCGCTGCACCAGCCGAACTGGTTCCACACCCCGGGCGCGACCCGTGAGGCCGGTGACTCCCGGGCCACGCACGCCGCCGCCCTGGAGTACGTCGACCGGCACATCGGCCGGCTCTTCGCCGCCGCGAGCAGCCGCCGCCGCTGCTTCGCCATCGTCTGCTCCGACCACGGCACGACGTACGGCGACGACGGCTACACCGGCCACCGGCTCGGCCACGAAGCCGTCTGGACCGTGCCGTACGCCCATTTCTTCCTCGAACCGGGGGCCTCCTGATGACCACCACCGCGCCTCCCGCCGTGAGGCCGTACGAGAGTTACGTCTACGCCTATCCGCACAAGACCGCCTACCGCCCCCTGACGGACCGGCCCGCGCTGCGTGAGCTGTGGGCGGCGGAGCCCAAGAACGCCCTCTCCCTCTACCTCCACATCCCCTTCTGCGAGGTCCGCTGCGGCTTCTGCAATCTCTTCACCCGGATCGGCGCGCCCGAGGAGCTGACGACCCGCTATCTCGACGCCCTGGACCGGCAGGCCGTGGCCGTACGGGACGCGCTCGGCGACGACGAGCCGGTGCGGTTCGCGGCGGCGGCGTTCGGCGGCGGGACGCCGACCTTCCTGACCGCGGCTGAGCTGGAGCGGCTCTGCGACATCGCGGAGAAGCGCATGGGCGCCGACCTGCTCGCGGTGCCGCTGTCGGTGGAGACGTCCCCGTCCACCGCGACCGCCGACCGGCTGGCCGTGCTGGCCGACCGGGGTACGACCCGGGTGAGCATCGGCGTGCAGAGCTTCGTGGACGAGGAGGCCCGGGCCGCCGTCCGGCCGCAGCGCCGGGCCGAGGTGGAGGCGGCGCTCGGCCGGATCCGGGACGCCCGGACACCGGTGCTGAACATCGACCTGATCTACGGCATCGACGGCCAGACCGAGCGCACCTGGCTCACCTCGCTGGACGCCGCGCTGGCCTGGCGGCCGGAGGAGCTGTATCTCTACCCGCTGTACGTCCGCCCGCTGACCGGTCTGCACCGGCTGGGCGGCGGCGGGAGTGGCCCGGAGGCGGAGGCCCTGGAGCAGGCCGCCTGGGACGAGCAGCGGCTGCGGCTCTACGCGGTGGGCCGGGACCATCTGCTGGCGCACGGCTACGAGCAGGTGTCGATGCGGATGTTCCGCCGCGCCGACGCCCCTTTGGAGGCGCAGGACGGCCCCGAGGACTACGCGTGCCAGACCGACGGCATGATCGGGCTCGGCTGCGGGGCCCGTTCCTACACGGCGGCGCTGCACTACTCCTTCGACTACGCCGTCGACATGCGGGAGATCCGCTCCATCATCGACCGCTTCACCACCGCCGAGGACTTCTCCCGGGCCGAGGTCGGCAGACACGTCGACGTGGCCGAGGCCCGCAGGCGCCACCTCCTCCAGTCCCTGCTCCAGACGGCCGGTCTGCCCGTGGCCGACTACCGCGCCCGCTTCGGCACGGACCCGCGCGAGGATTTCCCCGCCGAGCTGGAGCGGTTCGCGGACCGGGGCTGGCTGGACACCCGGGCACCGGAGGGTCTCCTGCGGCTCTCCCCGCTGGGGCTGGCCCACTCGGACGCGCTGGGTCCGGCGCTGTTCTCCCCCGGGGTACGGGCCGCGATGGCCGCGTACGAGCGGAAGTGAGCGGGGCATGGACCTGACCATCCTCTACCGGGGCCCGCTGGCCTCGTGCGACTACGACTGTCCGTACTGCCCGTTCGCCAAACGGCGGGACAGCCGGGCGCAGTTGACCTCCGACCGGGAGGCGCTGGAGCGGTTCACGGCGTGGGCGGCGGCGCAGACCGGTGACCGGCTCTCCGTGCTGTTCACGCCGTGGGGCGAGGGCCTGGTGCGCTCCTGGTACCGGCGCGCGCTGACCGAGCTCTCCCAGTTGCCGCACATCGGCCGGGTCGCCATCCAGACGAACCTCAGCGGCCGCACCGCGTGGCTCGCGGACGCCGATCCGGAGCGGGTCGCGCTCTGGTGCACGTACCACCCGGGGCAGACACCGTACGAGCGGTTCCTCGGCCGCTGCCGGGAGCTGTCCGAGCGCGGGATCCGGTTCAGCGTGGGCGTGGTGGGGTTCGACGAGCACCTCGACGAGGCGCGGCGGCTGCGCGCCGCACTGCCCGCCGAGGTCTACCTCTGGGTGAACGCCGCCGAGGGGCATACGTACACCGACGCGGAGGCCGAGCGGTGGACGGAGCTGGACCCGCTCTTCCCGTACAGCAGGCATCCGCACCGCTCGGCGGGGCTGCCCTGCCGGACGGGCGAATCGGTGATCTCGGTGGACGGTGAGGGCACGGTGCGCCGCTGCCACTTCGTCAAGGCGGAGCTGGGCAACCTCTACGACGGCAGCTACCGCGCGGCGCTGCGCCCCCGGGCCTGTCCGCTCGCCGTGTGCGACTGTCACATCGGCTATGTGCACCTGG
This sequence comes from Streptomyces griseus subsp. griseus, assembly GCF_003610995.1. Taxonomy (NCBI): domain Bacteria; kingdom Bacillati; phylum Actinomycetota; class Actinomycetes; order Kitasatosporales; family Streptomycetaceae; genus Streptomyces; species Streptomyces griseus. Next base: position 6,700,824 of record NZ_CP032543.1, on the reverse strand, counting down.
AGACACTGCCGCTGTACGACGTGTTCGCGGGCGGCGTCCTGGAGCGGATACCCGCCGGGGCCGGCGCGGGCAAGCCGCCGACCGGGCCCCTCCCCACGGGCCCGCTCCGGCGTGCGCTTCCCCTGCTGGAGCCCTGACCGCTACAGCGGCAGCAGGTCCGGCCGCTTCGCCTCGACATGGTCGCCGGACGATTCGCCGCGAAGCCGCCGGCCGATCCACGGCACCAGGTACTCCCGGGCCCACTGGATGTTGTCGCGCCGCTCGTCGAAGGGGCGGCGCTGGGCCTGCGGCGGCCAGGGCTGGTCCGGGTCTGCGGGCACCTCGTGGCCGAGGACCTGGGCGGCGCGCAGCGCGACACGGGTGTGGCCCTCGGGCGAGAGATGGAGCCGGTCGGCGTCCCAGGCGCGCCGGTCCTGGACCGAGCGCAGCGACCACAGGTCGAGTACGGGGCACTGGTAGCGGTCGGCGATGGCCCTCAGGTGGACGTTGTACGTGGCGATCTTGCCGCGCATATGGCGCAGGACCGGGACGCCCCGGGTGTCGAAGCCGGTGGTGACCATGACGGTGCCGACCGCGTTCGTGAGGTCCGCGACGGCCCGCTCGAAACGCTCGGCGAGGTCGTCGGGGTCGGTGCCGGGCCGGATGATGTCGTTGCCGCCCGCACAGAAGCTGACCAGGTCGGGGGCCAGCTCCTTGGCGCGCGGGATCTGCTCCTCGACGATCTGGTCGAGGAGGCGTCCGCGTACGGCGAGATTGGCGTAACGGAAATTCCCGTGCCGGGTCTCGTCCGGGTTCGTCGCCGCGTCGGTCGCCGGGAGCCGGTCGGCGAGCAGAACCGCGAACCGGTCCGCCCAGCCGACGAAGGTGCCGTCGGGGCCGGGGTCTCCGACGCCTTCGGTGAAACTGTCCCCGATCGCCGCGTACGACCCGATGATGTTCTGCTGCTGGGTTCTCGAATCGTCTGCCACAAGCACATATCCTGCACCGTTCAATGTGACCTACGCGACCGTAATATAGGGTTGACGGGTGGTGAGATAGACCACCCGGTCAGTTTTTGGTAAACCCGGAATAAGCGGAGGGGCGGTGCGCCGCAGCGCACCGCCCCTCGATCACTCCTTGGCGCCCTCGGGTCAGAGGGACACGCCGTGCTGCCGCAGGTAGGCGACCGGGTCGACGTCCGAGCCGTAGCCCGGGCCGGTGCGGACCTCGAAGTGGAGGTGCGGTCCGGTGGAGTTGCCGGTGGAGCCGGAGAGGCCGATCTGCTGGCCGCCGGTGACGGTCTGGCCGGCGGAGACGCTCAGCGAGGACTGGTGGGCGTACTGGGAGTACATGCCGTCCTCGTGCTTGATGACGACCTCGTTGCCGTACGAGCCACTCCAGCCGGCCGAGACGACGGTGCCCGGGCCGATGGCCTTGACGGGGGTGCCGGAGGCGGCCTGGAAGTCAGAGCCGGTGTGGTAGCCGCTGGACCAGCTGGAGCCGGAAGCGCGGTACTGGGTGGTGACGTTGGCGTTGGCCAGCGGGGCGGTCCAGCCGGAGCCGGTGGACTGCGAGGAGCCGGTCCGGGCGGAGGTGCCGGACCGGGCTGCGGCGTCGGACTCGTCGGCCGAGATGGTGTCACCCTTGGGGGCCGGCTCGGCCTTCTTCGGGGCGGCCTTCGGGGCTGCCTTCGGGGCTGCCTTGGGCGCCGGGGCGGCCTTCTCGGCCTGCGAAGGCGCGGCGGAGCCGGGCGCCTTGGCGCCGAGGGTCAGCTTCATGCCCGGGAAGATCAGGCTGGGGTTCCCGCCGACGGTGGAGCGGTTGTCCTGGTAGAGCTTCTGCCAGCCGCCCTTGACCTGGTGCTCTGCCGCGATCTTGGCGAGGTAGTCGCCGGAGACGACGGAGTACGTCTTCGGGGCGGCCTTCTTCGCCGTGGTGGGCGCGGACTGCGGTGCGGCCTGCTGGGCGCTCTGCACGGCGGCGGGCTTGACTGCGGGGGCCGCCTTCTCCGCGGCGTGGGCGCCGGTGGCGCCGATCAGCGGGAGGGCGAGTACGGCGCCGCCGGTGCCCGCGGCGAGGACGCCGCGGTGGATCGGGCCGGACTTGGGACGACGGTGCTTACCCTTTGCGGGCATGGGGAATTTCCTCTCCGGCGCCTGCGAGGTGAGCTGTCGGGTTCGGGCTGGAGATGCCCGGTCGCCGGGTGGCGACTTCACCCCGAGCCGGTCCGGATCGCTCCGGGCCGGCGGCTTACCTGGTTCCCCCGCTCCTGCCACACGTGAGTGGGTGGGTGCGAATTCCGGTCGGCGGCAGGATTAGGCGGTCCGTCCGGATTGACGGTGACCGTAAACGAGTCAGGACGACAGGAACAAGCCGTCGGTTGCACGCCGGAAACATCGATTCCATTTCGCTTCGGATTTCCCGTCACACTCCGTGGATTACGGATCTTGGCTTTCCGTACGGATCCCGGAAAAACGCCCGGGCACCGCAGCCACGGTCCGTCACGGATATGATCCCGCTCACCTGCGAAATCTCATCTCCCCCATTATCGGGGCATGTTCTACGAAATACATCAATACGGACATGGGGTGGGCGCCAAACCTGACGCACCGTCAGCAGTTCGCCGATTTCACCGTGCACCGATGTCGTATCGTCGCAGGAGCGCCCTCGCCGGAGAGCCGCGCCGACGCCAGAGATTCCAGGAGCCACCGTGACGCAGCAGGTGCCGCAGGTCCCGCCGACCGAGACCGCACTGACCGGAGTCCGCAACTTCCGCGACGTGGGCGGGCTCCCCACCACGGACGGGCGGCGCACGGCCTTCGGCAGGCTCTACCGCAGCGGCCACCTGGCGCACGCCACCGCCGAGGACGCGCTCTTCCTCGGCGGGCTCGGGCTGCACACCGTCTTCGACTTCCGCAACTCCGCCGACCACCGACTCGACGGATACGACATCGAGCTGGCCGGTGTCCGCAATGTCAGCATTCCCCTCTCCGACCCGGCCGACGGAGCCGAGTTCTGGCGGCTCGTGCGCGACGGAAACATCGAGCAGCTGCGCTCCATCCTCGCCGACGGCAAGGGCACCGAGCGCATGATCACCATGTACCGGTCGACCATCGTGGACCGCACCGCCGAGCACAGCCGGGTGCTGCACGCCCTGGCCGAGGACAGCGTGCCCGCCCTGATGCACTGCGCGGCGGGCAAGGACCGGGCCGGTCTGTCCATCGCGGTCTCGCTGCTCGCCGTCGGCGTGGAGCGCGAGGCGATCGAGGCGGACTACCTCAAGTCCAACGACCCCCACCGCCGGTACAAGGTGAAGCGCACGGACATGTCCGAGGTAGGGATGTCCGCCGAGGTGATGGAGCTGCTCAACCCGCTCTTCGGGGCGCAGTCCTCCTACCTCGCGGCGGCGTACGCCGCCATCGACGAGACCTGGGGCACGACCGACCGCTATCTGACGGAGGGGCTGGGCCTCTCGCCCCAGACCCGGGAACGGCTGCGCGAACGCCTCCTCGACCAGGGCTGACGGTCTACTTGGCGCCCGCCACCGCGAAGAGCAGGTAGAGGAAGGCCGCGATCACGTGGCCGACCACCAGGTAGGCGAAGAGCCGGATCACCAGACCGCGCGGCATCCGGCGCTCCTGCGTGTCCTTCGCCGCCTTCGGGCGCCTCGGGGTGAGCGGGTCGTAGTGCTCGGAATCGGACATGACGGTCCTCTCTGCCGGCCTCGCGGCCGGTGGGACGAAGGGGTCAGCGCGCGTGGAGTGCGTTGCCGAGACAGAGCTCGGCCGCGGGGCTCTGCAGCAGGGAGTGGACGAAGAGCAGCTCCGCCCCGCCCCGGTCCAGGGCCGCGATGCGGTGCGGGGTGAGCGAGTCGAAGTGGGCGCTGTCGCCCGGGTCCAGATCGTGCACGGTCTCCCCCAGCGCGACCCGCAGCCGCCCGCCCAGGAGGTACAGCCACTCCTCGCCGGGGTGCACGCGGACCAGATCACCCTGGGCGCCGTACGGGACCCGGACCCGCAGCGCCTGCATGGCGCGGCCGGAGCCGCCCGCCCGGCGGTACATCCAGCCGTCGGCCTCGGCGCCCTCGAAGGCGCCGCCCCGGATGACCGCCTCCCGCTCGGGCGGCTTCTCGCCGAGCAGCTCGGAGACCGTCGTACCGTAGACGCGGGCCAGGCCCAGCAGCATCGGCAGCGAGGGCTGTCTGCGGCCGGTCTCCAGCCGGGAGAGGTGGGCCGGGGAGAGTCCGGCCCGCTGGGCGGCGGTCTCCAGGGTGAAGCCGCGGCCTCGGCGCAGGTCGCGCAGTCGGGGTGCGACGCCGGGGAGCTCCTCGGCCGCCCCTTCGTCCGGTGGTTTCATGGTTCCATTGGGCCAGGAACTTTCCTCCCAGGCAAATGGATTGCCTCAGAGGCAATACTCAGCGGTTGGCCATGGCCTGCTTGACCAGGGTCCGGCCGAAGTCCCACATCAGGCCGCCACCGCTGTGCGCGTCGTCCATGACCTCGGTGAAGGCCGCTACGAAGCGCTCCACCTCCGCCTCCCCGATGGTCAGCGGCGGGATCAGCTTGATCACTTCCAGGTGGTCGCCGGAGACCTGGGTGAGGATGCGGTGCTTCCGGAGCAGCGGCACCACGACCATCTGGGCGAAGAGTCCCTTGCGGGCCGCCTGGAGCATGGTCCAGCGGCCGCGGAGCTTCAGCGAGGTGGGGCGGCCGAACTCGATGCCGATCATCAGCCCGCGCCCGCGCACCTCGTGCAGCAGCTCGTAGCGGTCCACCAGGGCGGCGAGCCGCTCCCGCAGCAGATCACCGGTGCGCCGGGCGCCCGCGACGATCTCCTCGTCCTCCATCACCGTGAGCACCGCGAGCCCCGCCGCCATGGCCTGGGCGTTGGAGCCGAAGCTGGCGGAGTGGACGAGGACCCGGTCCATCGAGGAGTAGACCTTGCGGAAGATCCACTCCTTGCCGAGCGTCGCGCCGACCGGCACATAGCCGCCGGAGAGCGCCTTGGCCACACAGACCAGGTCGGGTTCGACACCGTCCTCGTGCTGGTACGCGTAGAAGTCACCGGTCCTGCCGAGCCCCGTCTGCACCTCGTCGGCGATCAGGAGCGCCTTGTGCCGGTGCAGCAGCTCCTGCGCCTCCCGCAGGAAGCCGGGCGGCGCGGCGTGCACGCCTTTGCCCTGGATCGGCTCCACGACCAGGGCAGCCACGTCCCCGCGCTTCAGCTCCCGGCGCAGCGCGTCCAGGTCACCGAGCGCGATCGGGGTGTCGGGCAGCAGCGGGGCGAAGCCGTCCCGGAAGCCGCTCTCTCCGTTGACGGAGAGCGAGCCGGTGGTCAGCCCGTGGAAGGCGTGGTCGCAGTAGAGGACGCGCGGTTTCCCGGTGGCGTACCGGGCGAACTTCAGTGCCGTCTCGACCGCCTCCGTACCGCTGTTCCCGAAGAAGACGCGGTCCAGGTGCGGGCTGTGGCCGAGCAGCTTCTCGGCGAGCAGCCCGGGCAGCGGCTGGCAGTCGAAGCGGGTGAGGTCGGCGAGCTGGGCGTCGAGGACGTCGTGCAGGGCCTGGCGGACGACCGGGTGGTGCCGGCCGATGCCCATCACACCGAACCCGGCCAGCATGTCGAGGTAGTCGTTGCCCTCCGCGTCCCAGAAGTACGCGCCCTCGGCCCGCTCGTAGACCTTGTCGAAGCCGATGGTGTGCAGCATGCGCGGCAGCTGGTGGTTGAGATGGCGCGCGTGCAGCTCGTACCGCTCGGCCCCGCGCTCCGCCAGGAGCCGTCCCAGGTCGAAGCCCTGGGGCCCGCCGTCCGTCATCGCCCGCTCTCCTCCGTGCGTTCCGTGGGTCGGTACGTGCGGTGAGGGGGCCGGTCGCCCGGCCCCCTCACCGTCACGACGTCACCGGTTGCTGCTGATGGTCTCCCGCGCCGCGCGCAGGGACTCCTTCAGCGACCCCATGGTGGCGAGGACGGCCGTGGGTTCGTAGCCGCAGTGCGCCATGCAGTTGGCACAGCGCGGGTCCTTGCCCCGGCCGTACTTCTCCCAGTCGGTCTCCTCGATGAGCTGACGGTACGTCGGTACGTAGCCGTCGCTCATCAGGTAGCAGGGACGCTGCCAGCCGAAGAGCGAGTAGTTGGGGATCGCCCAAGCGGTGCACGGGAAGTCGGCCTTGCCCTCCAGGAAGTCCAGGAAGAGCGGCGAGTGGTTGAGCCGCCAGCGGGCCCGGTTGCCGCCCGCGAAGGCCTTCTTGAAGAGTTCACGGGTCTGGTCGACACCGAGGAAGTGCTCCTGGTCGGGCGCCTTCTCGTACGCGTAGGCGGGCGAGATCATCATCTCGTCGACCTTGAGGTCGTCGTTGAGGTAGTTGAGGACCTCGATGATGGTCTGCGGGGTGTCGGTGTTGAAGAAGGTGGAGTTGGTGGTGACGCGGAAGCCGCGCGCCTTGGCCTCCTTCATCGCGGCGACGGCCTCGTCGAAGACGCCTTCCTTGGCGACCGACTCGTCGTGCCGCTGGCGCAGTCCGTCGATGTGCACGGCGAAGGCGAAGTAGGGCGAGGGGGTGAACTTGTCCAGCTTCTTGCGCATGAGCATCGCGTTGGTGCAGAGGAAGACGTACTTCTTCTTCGCGACGAGCTGGCGCACGATCTCGTCGATCTGCGGATGCATCAGCGGCTCGCCGCCGGCGATGGAGACCATGGGGGCACCGGATTCGAGCACCGCGCCCACGGCCTGCGCGACCGGCATGCGCTGCTTCAGGACACCGGCCGGGTGCTGGATCTTCCCGCACCCCTCGCAGGCGAGGTTGCAGGCGAACAACGGCTCCAGTTCGACGATCAGCGGGAACTTCTCACGCTTGCGGAGCTTCTGTTCGAAGAGATACGTCGCGACCTTGATGGACTGACGGAGCGGCATGGCCATCTGGCTCACCTCCTGGGGAGCAGTAAAGATCGGTGCCATTCGTAAAAAGCGGGAAGGACGGCACGGAGAACACGGAAGGCCGATATTCCACCGCGTACCGTGCCGATACGGACGAGCTCATGCTCTGGAGCGTCCACGACCACCCGGACGGCCGCAACCGGGCGCGGTCCGTGGCACAGGGCGGTACGCAGTGTCGCGGCGGACTCCATGTCCACCGCGATGGCCCCGGTGGCCCGCAGCGCGGCCCGTTCGGGGCCGCGTACGACGTGGTCGGAGCCGGTGAGGGGGCCGGTGTGGACGGTGGAGCCGGGGACCGCCCGGGCCAGGGCGGCGACCAGCAGCCCGGTGCCGGTGCAGGGGGTGGCCCCGTCCGCGTCCCGGGTCTCCTCGGCGACGACCAGGTCCCCGGGGTGCATCCCGGGGGCGAGGCCGGCGCAGAAGCCGGAGGCGATGACGGCGGCATCCGGTACGCCACCCGGGGCGAGGGCCGCCGCCACGGCCGCCTCCGCCGCCCGGGGGCCCATCCCGGTCCGCAGGACCCGCACCGGGCCCCCGGCCCGCTTGCCGCTGCGCAGGGCGAGCTGCTCGATGCCCAGTGCGCAGGCGACCAGCAGCGGGGCGCGGGGCGCCGTGGACTCCGGCGCGCCGGCCATCAGGCCCCCTTGGCGACGCCCGTACGGTCGGCGAACGGGTCGCCGTACACGTAGCGCCCGAGTGCCGTGAGGGGGAAGACCTGCCGGTAGAGGTGGTAGTTGATGGAGAAGTCCCAGGGGAAGCCGGTGCCGGTGAAATACGGCTCGTCCCAGGAGCCGTCGGCCTGCTGGGCCTCGGTCAGCCAGGTGACCCCGCGGGCGACGGCCCGGCTGTCGCGGCGGCCCGCGGCGAGCAGGGCGAGCAGCGCCCAGGCGGTCTGGGAGGCGGTGGACTCACCGTGCCCGATCCACTTCTCCTCCTGATACGAGCGCAGGTCCTCGCCCCAGCCGCCGTCGTCGTTCTGCACGGACTCCAGCCAGGTCACCGCCCGGCGGACCGAGGGGTGTCCGGCGGGCAGTCCGGCGGCGACCAGTGCGGGCACCACCGATCCCGTCCCGTAGACGTAGTTGACGCCCCAGCGGCCGAACCAGGCGCCGCACGCCTCCTGTTCGGCGAGCAGCCATTCGATGCCCCGCCGGGTACGGGGGTGGCTGCCGAGCCCTTCGACGGCGAGCATCTCCACCACATGGCCGGTGACATCGGCCGAGGGCGGGTCGATGACCTCGCCGAAGTCGCAGAAGGGCAGGCGGTTGGGGAAGGGGCTAGTGTTATCTGCGTCGAACGCGCCCCAGGCACCGTTGCGGGACTGCATCCCGAGGTTCCAGCGCACCCCGCGTTCGATGGCGGCTTCCAGCCGGGCGGGGTCGGGGTGGCGCACCCGGCGCAGCGCCAGGACGACTTCGGCGGTGTCGTCGATGTCCGGGTAGTTGTCGTTGTGGAACTCGAACGCCCAGCCGCCTGGGGCCAGTTCGGGTCTACGTACGGACCAGTCGCCGGGCCGGGTGATCTCCTCGGCCAGCATCCAGTCGGCGGCCTTCACCAGCGCCGGGTGGTCGGGTCTGAGTCCGCCGTCGACCAGGGCGATGGTGGCCAGGCAGGTGTCCCAGACTGGCGACTGGCAGGCCTCGACCATCCGGGCGCCGTCCTCGCGGTGGACGGCGAACCGGTCCAGCGAGGCCAGGCCCGCCTTCATCACCGGGTGGTCGAGGTCGTAGCCGAGCAGGTGCAGGGCGATGACGGAGTAGACGGCCGGGGGCTGGATACCGCCCCAGCAGCCGTCGTTCTCCTGGCGTTCGACGATCCACCGGGCGGCCACGTTCATCGCGATCCGGCGCAGCAGGCGGGGGGCGACCTTGTGATAGAGGTGCAGCCCCTTGTCCAGGCGCTGGAAGAGGCCGTCCCAACTGGCCGCCGGGGCCATCTTCCTGGGCGGGTTGGGCTCGGCGGGGTCGGTGTGCAGCTCGTCCAGGGCGAAGGGCGCGGGCCGCACGGGGCGCTTCGCGGAGACGATGGTCAGGGGAACGATGGTCTGGCGGGCCCAGCAGCCGAAGTCGTAGATGTTGAGCGGGACCCACTTGGGGAAGAACATCAGCTCGGGCGGGAGTTCGGGGAGGTCGTCCCACTTCCACCAGCCGAACAGGGCCAGCCAGATCCGGGTGAAGACGCGGGCGGCCGCGATGCCGCCCTGCTCCCTGACCCAGGCGGAGGCGCGCGCCATGTGCGGTTCGTCGGGGCGGTCCCCGGCCAGCCGCAGGGCCACATAGGCCTCGATGGTGGCGGAGAGGTCGCTCGGCCCCTCGTAGAAGGTGTTCCAGGTGCCGTCGCCGAGCTGTTCGCCCCGGATGAAGAGGGCGGCGGCCCGGGTGGTCTCCGGGTCCTGGATCCCGAGGAACTGGCGCAGGAGCAGGTCCTCGGCGTCCATCGTGACGTTGGTGGCCAGGTCGCCCTTCCACCAGCCCTGCTCGTCCTGTCTGCCCAGGAGGTGGGCCACGGAGCGTTCCGCGGCCTGCCGCGCGGCGGCGAGTACGTCGTCCGCGGCGGTGGTCGTGTCGGCCGGATGCCCTGCCGGGGTCGCGGAGAGGTTCGCGGCCCCGGTGGATCCGTCGGTCGTCGCTGTCATGAGCTTCCCCTTACGTGCAGTGGTCTTCTCTGCTGTGCTGGGGTCTCCGTCGGCCGGCGCCCCTGTCAGGGCGCCGGCCGGCGACTGCGAGTCATATGCGGGTGCTGATCACCGCTTCCGCACCACCACGAAGTCCGCGAGCGCGGTGAGCTGCGCCCGTACCTGGTGCGGCATGTCGACACCGTGCAGCGCCTCGATGGCGACCGCGTGCTGACGACGTGCTTCCTGCGCGGTCCACTCGCGGCCGCCCGCCTCCTCGATGAGCGCCGCGCGGGCGGCGAACTCCTCTTCGGAGAAGCTGTCGAAGTCGCTGCTCTTGGCGTCGGCGGCGAGCAGTTCGCCGAGCCGCTCGGAGGCCGGGCCGCCCGCGGCGAGCGCGGCGACGACCGGGAGGGACTTCTTGCGCTGGCGCAGGTCGCTCCAGGTCTGCTTGCCGGTGGACTCGGGGTCGCCCCAGATGCCGAGCAGGTCGTCGACGGCCTGGAAGGCGAGGCCCAGGTGGTAGCCGTACGCCTCCAGGGTGTCGGCGGTGCGGTCGTCCGCGCCGCCGAGCACCGCGCCGATGGAGACGGCGCAGGCCAGCAGGGCACCGGTCTTGTTGCCCTCCATCTCCAGGCACTCCTCGACGGTGACCCGCTCGCGGTGCTCGTAGGAGATGTCCTGGGCCTGTCCGTCGATGAGCTTGCGGGTGGCGGAGGTCAGCCGGCGGGCCGCGCGGCCCGCCTCGACCGTGCCGAGCTCCAGCAGGACGTCGTAGGCGAGGGCGAAGAGCGCGTCGCCCACCAGGATGGCCTGGGCGGGGCCGTGCACCTTCCATACGGTGTCGCGGTGGCGGCGCTGCTCGTCGCCGTCCATGAGGTCGTCGTGCAGCAGCGAGAAGTTGTGCACGAGCTCGACGGCCACGGCGCCGGGGACACCCGCCTCGGCGGGGGCACCCGCCGCTTCGGCCGACAGCAGGGCGAGGGCGGGGCGCACGGCCTTGCCGCCGTCGCCGTCCGAGGGCCGTCCTTCGGCGTCGATCCAGCCGAAGTGGTAGGCCGCGACGGTGTCCATGGGCGGCGCCAGCCGGTCCACGGCAGCCCGCAGCACCGGCGCTGACAGGGCTCGTCCGCGCTCCAGAAGCGCGGTGACGTCCGTGGTCTGGTCCACGGTGTCGGAAGCCGGATTCGCCGGGGTCACTGACTCTCCTCTTGTTCCGGTGGTACTGCTCATGCCGCCTCCTGCAGCGGATGTCCATGGGGACGGCCGAGGTCGTGGAGGGCCGCGTCGGCGGCCTGGGAGCCGCTGCGCACGGCACCCTCCATCGTCGCGGGCCAGCCGGTGGCGGTCCAGGCACCCGAGAGGTGCAGTCCGGGCGCCCGGGTACGGGGGCCGGGGCGCAGGGCGCCGACGCCCGGGCGGGCGCGAAGGTGGCGGTGCGCTCCCGGGTGACGAAGAAGTCCCGGATGCCGGCGCCACGCGCGGCGGGCAGGAGCCGCTCCAGCTCGGGGAGGTAGCGCTCGCGCAGCTCGGCGACGGGGAGGTCGATCTCGTCCTGGGCGGCGGACTGGGAGACCGCCAGATACTGCCCGGGGCCCTTGAGCCCCGAGGAGTGCGTACGGTCGAAGACCCACTGGACCGGGGAGCCGATCGCGGCGAAGAACGGGCGGCGCAGCACCTTGCGGTCGTAGACGACGTGCACGTTGAGGATGGGCGCGTTGTCGATGTCGAGGAGCAGGTCCGGCTCGTCCAGCGCGCCCGCGGGCAGCAGGTCGTGGGTCTCGTGCTGGGGTACGGCGAGGACGACGGTGTCGGCGGTGAGGCGCTCCCCCGCCGTCGTGACGCTCCAGCGGCCGTCCTCGGTGCGGGTCAGGGACCCCACCTTGGCGCGCAGCTCGGTGCGGACGCCCGCCGTGTCGAGGGCCTTGCGGGCGAGGGTGTCGTGCAGTTCGCCGAGCGGGACGGTGGCCCAGCCGATGTCGGCGGCGCCCGGCTCGGAGAGCAGGCCGGTCCTGAAGACCTTGGCGGCCAGGGCCATGGAGGCGTTCGGCGCGGTGGCGTTGAGGGTGGCGACGCCGACGAGGTCCCAGAGGGCCTCGATGGTGCGCTCGGACTGGCCGTGCCGCTTCAGCCAGGTGGCGAAGTCGATACGGTCCAGGGCCGGGTCGGCGGGGTCGAGGCGGCCGAGCGCGAGGGCGGCGCGGCCGACGTTCGCCTTCTCGGCGAGGGAGAGGTGCGGGTAGGCCGCGAGGCCGCCGGCGAGGTGCAGCGGTACGGGCAGGGCGGTGCGGCGCAGCCGTCCCAGGCGCGGTCCGGCGGCGCGGCCGACGTCCAGGACGGGGACGTCCAGCCGGTCCTGGAGGGGGGCGAGGTGGGCGGCCTCGACGCGGTCGAGGAACCAGCGGTAGCCGGTGCAGCAGCGCAGGTAGACGTGCTGGCCGTTGTCGACGGTGAGGTCGCCGCGCTGGAAGGAGAAGGCGAGGCCGCCGAGGCGGGGCCGCCCTTCCAGCAGGGTCACGTCGACCCCGGCGTCGGCGAGGCGGAGGGCGGCAGTGATGCCGGCGAGGCCGCCGCCGACGACGACCGCGACGGGGGGCCGGGTCTCGTCGCTCATACCTGCCCCTCTCGCCGGGCCGTCACCGTTCGCCGGGTCGCCCCGGAGAGAATCGTCGCAGTCGTGGACGCGTCGGGCCACCGGAGGGTTGCCCAGGCCCCGGGCCTGCCGGAACGCATCAGGCCCGCCCCCTGGAGGTCAGCCGGGAGACATGGCGGGCGTCCAGTCCGGAGAGGCCGCGCACCGCGACGTACGCCTTCTCGTGGCCGGGGAGCGAGACGCGGCCGCGCAGCACGGCCTCCGGGTCGCGTTCGATCCGGTCCAGGAGGCGGCGGTAGATCCCGGCCATGGCGGCGACGCAGGCGCCGCTGCGGCGGTCCAGCATCGGCAGCAGGCGGTACCCCTCGGCGAACAGGGCGCGGGCCCGGCGCACCTCGAAGTGGACGAGGCCCGCGAAGTCGGAGCCGGGGGGCGGGGTGGACCGGTGGAAGCCGTCGGAGCAGCCGAACTTGGCCAGGTCCTCGGCGGGGAGGTAGGTGCGCCCGTTGCCGGCGTCCTCGCGGACGTCGCGCAGGATGTTGGTGAGCTGGAGGGCGAGGCCGAGGGTGTCGGCGTACTCCGGGGCCCTCTCGGCGCCGGGCGCGCCCGGTTCCGTGCCGAAGACGCCGAGGCTGAGGCGGCCGATGGCGCCGGCGACGCAGCGGCAGTACGTCTTCAGGTCGTCCCAGGTCTCGTACGTGGCGCCGCGGACGTCCATCAGGACGCCGTCGATCAGCTCGTCGAGGCCTTCCAGCGGCAGCGGGAACCGGCGCGCGGCGTCCGCGAGGGCGACGGCCACCGGGTCGGTGTCGTCGTCCTCGACCTTGCCGTGCCGGATCCGGTCCAGCAGCTCACGGGTGCTCTCCAGGCGGGTCCGCTTGGTCCCCGGGTCCAGCTCGCCGTCGCCGATGTCGTCGACCCGGCGGGAGAAGGCGTACAGCGCCGACATGGCCTGCCGCTTCTCGTACGGCAGCAGCCTGATGCCGTAGGCGAAGTTCCGGGCCTGCTGTCCGGTGACGGCCTCGCAGTAACTGTATGCGGCCTGTACCGGCGGCGACATGGACGTCGTCTGTCCCTCCACGGTCGGGCTCACCCCTCTCTACGCGCTCTTCGCAGGACGACTGCGACTTCGCGCAGCATGCTCGGCTTGGTGGGCTTGGGCGGTCCGGGCAGTACGTCGAACCCCGCGGCCGAGATCGCCGCGAGGGCCGAGCGCCCGCCGCCGACGAATCCGGCGAGGAGGAGCCTGAGTCTGCCGTTGACGCTACCCACGAGGGGGGTGCCTTCATTCAGCAGCTCGCTCGCGCGTTCGGCTTCGTACGCGATCAGGGCTCGGACCGAGGCTCCGGCGGACGGCACGGCCAGGTCGGCCTCGGTGACCCGGAAGCGGTCCAGGTCCTCGGCGGGCAGATAGATCCGGTCGCGGGCCAGGTCCTCGGCCACGTCCTGGAGGTGTTCGACGATCTGGAGCGCGGTGCAGACCGCGTCGGAGTTGCGTACGCGCTCCGGGCTCGTGGTGCCGGTCAGGGCGAGGACCAGGCGGCCGACCGGGTTGGCGGAGAGCTCGCAGTAGGCGGCGAGCTCCGCGTAGGTGGCGTAACGGCGGACCTTCTGGTCCTGCCGGTTGGCCTCGATCAGGCCGAGGAAGGGTTCGGGGGTGAGCGCGCGGCGCCGCACGGTGGGGCGCAGGGCGCGCAGCAGGGGGTGGAGCGGCTCCTGGCCGGTGGTGGCGAAGACCCGGTACAGGTCGGCCTCGAACGCGTCCAGCATGGCGAGCCGGTCGTCGCTCTGCTCCGGCTCCAGGCCCAGGTGGCGGGCGTCGGCGCCGCCGGGGGCGAGGTCGCCGTCGCCGATGTCGTCGACGAGCCGGGCGTAGCCGTAGACCGCCATCAGGTCGTCGCGCCAGGCGCGGGGCAGGAAGAAGGGGGCCACGGGGAAGTTCTCGTCCGCGGCCTTGCCGAGCGTGGCGTCACCGGTGCGCGCCTGCGGGGTGGAGGTCACTGCGGACCGCCCGGGGCGGGGACGGCGGAACCACGCCGGAGCTGGAGATTTTCCGTCATTGCCGTCACATCTCCCGTTCTACACTGCTGACCCAAAACAACCCTTTTCGGACACGCCGCTCGTTCTTCCGAGTGCACTGCGGCACCGCGGGCGGAGCGCCGGGGGCGTATCGCCCCACTTGCCATGAATCAGCACCGCTACAGCCTACGTTGTGCAGCTCACAGGGGTGCGGCGGGGTGGAGCGCCTCCCGGGGGCGGAGGGCGTACCTCCTGTCAACCTTCCTCGTACGCCGGTGGATTGACGTCATCCGCCGGGAGGAGATCACCCCCTGAGGCGTACTGCGGGTGGCCCGCACCGCCTCGGCCACCGCGCCCGCACACCGCCGTGGCCTCCGCCGGAACCGCTCCGGCGGAGGCCACGGGTGGCTGGGAAGCTACTTGCCCGTCTCGCGTTCGTAGGCCTTGAGGACTTCCTCGGTGGGGCCGTCCATCAGGAGTTCGCCCTTCTCCAGCCAGAGCGCCCGGTCGCAGGTGTCCCGGATCGACTTGTTGTTGTGGCTGACCAGGAAGACGGTGCCCGCCTCCTTGCGGAGCTCGCGGATCCGCTCCTCGGAGCGGACCCGGAACTTGCGGTCACCGGTGGCCAGCGCCTCGTCGATCATGAGGACGTCGTGGTTCTTGGCGGCGGCGATGGAGAAGCGCAGGCGTGCCGCCATGCCGGAGGAGTACGTCCGCATCGGCAGGGTGATGAAGTCGCCCTTCTCGTTGATGCCGGAGAAGTCCACGATCTCGCGGTAGCGCTCGCGGACCTCGTCCCGGGTCATCCCCATGGCCAGGCCGCCCAGGACCACGTTGCGCTCGCCGGTGAGGTCGCTCATCAGCGCCGCGTTGACGCCGAGCAGCGAGGGCTGGCCGTCGGTGTAGACATGGCCGGACTCGGTCGGCAGCAGGCCGGCGATGGCCCGCAGCAGCGTCGACTTGCCGGAGCCGTTGGTGCCGATGAGGCCGATGGCCTCGCCGCGGTAGGCGGTGAAGGAGACGCCGCGCACGGCGTGCACTTTCCTGACCCCGCGCGGCTCGCCCTTGCCGCGGCGCAGCATGCGGCTCAGCGCCGCGGTGGCGCTGCCCCGGCCGCCGCCGGTGCCGTTGACCCGGTAGACGATGTGGACATCGTCGGCGATCACCGTGGGGATGCGTCCCTGTGCGTTGTCCTCAGCCACGGCCGTACCGGTCCTCTGCCTTCCAGAAGTACACGAATCCCACGACTCCCAGCAGCAGGGCCCAGGCGAGGCCGACGGCCCAGACGTGGTCCGGCAGGTTCTCGGAGCCGTACCCGTCGATCAGGGCGAAGCGGACCAGGTCCATGTAGATGGCCGCCGGGTTGTACTGGAGCACGTCGGCGATCCACGCGGGCTTGTCCTTGAGCATCACGGGGATGGAGAACATGACGCCCGAGGCGTACATCCAGGTCCGCATGACGAACGGCATCAGCTGCGCGAGGTCGGGGGTCTTGGAGCCGAGCCGCGCCATGACGAGGGCCAGGCCGGTGTTGAAGACGAACTGGAGGAGCAGCGCCGGGACGACCAGCAGCCACGACAGCGACGGATAGCTGCCGAAGATGACGGTGACGGCGACCAGCACGATCATCGAGAACATCAGCTGCTGGAGCTGCTGGAGCGAGAAGGAGATGGGCAGCGAGGCCCGGGGGAAGTGGAGGGCCCGGACCAGTCCGAGGTTGCCGGAGATCGACTTGACGCCCGCCATCACGGAGCTCTGCGTGAAGGTGAAGACGAAGACGCCGGTGACCAGGAACGGCACGAAGACGTCGTCCGGAATGCCCCTCCTGGTCCCCAGGATCAGTCCGAAGATCAGGTAATAGACAGCGGCGTTCAGGAGAGGGGTGACCACCTGCCACAGCTGGCCCAGCTTGGCCTGGCTGTACTGAGCGGTCAGCTTCGCCCGGGAGAAGGCCAGGATGAAGTGGCGCCGTCCCCAGAGCTGTCTCATGTATGCGAACAGCCCCGGCCGGGCGCCGCTCACGGTCAGGCCGTACTTGGCGGCCAGCTGGGCCGCGCCGAGGCCCTCGTCGGCGGACGGCGGGGTCCCGAGGGCTACCCCGCCGTCATGGGTCGTGTCACTCACAAGTTGAAACTCTCGTCTTCACGCGCAGCCAGTCGCGGGCGCGGCTCAGGCGGACAGGTTCCGGAAAGAAAATACGCCTCATGCTCTCAGAGGAAAGCCTCTCAGATGACCGGAGGTCGGCCCAGCCTCGTCAGGCGCCACACCGTACGCCACTTCATCGGGCGCCGGGGTCCGCAGGGTGTCGACCAGCCTTCCCGGAAACCGCCGAACCATGCCTTCAGCGCGGGCGGCGACGGGCGTCTGACCAGCGTCAGCAGCAGCCAGACCCCCACATAGAGGGGGACCAGCGGGGCGGGCAGGTTGCGGCGGGCCAGCCAGACCCGGTTGCGGGCCACCATGCGGTGGTAGACCGCGTGCCGGGAGGGGGCGGTGGTGGGGTGGTTCAGCACCATGTCCGCGCGGTAGTCGATCATCCAGCCCGCGTCCAGCGCCCGCCAGGCCAGGTCCGTCTCCTCGTGGGCGTAGAAGAACTCCTGCGGCAGCCCGCCGACCTCGGCGAGGACCGTCGTCCGTACGGCGTTGGCGCCGCCGAGGAAGGTCGTCACGCGTGAGGAGCGCATCGGGTCGGCCGCCCGGAGCCGGGGCACATGGCGGCGCTGGGTGGCACCCGTGTCCGGGTCGGCGATCCGGAAGGTGACGATGCCGAGCTTCGGGTCGGCCTCGAACGCCTGCCGGCACAGCTCGGCGGTGTCCCGGTTGGGGAGCATCCCGTCGTCGTCGAGGAAGAGCAGGGCGTCCACGTCGGCGCCGGACGGGCCGAACGCCTCGATGCCGACGTTGCGGCCGCCGGGGATGCCCAGGTTCTCGGGCAGCTCCACGGTCCGCACCCCGGCCGGGACGTCCGGGACCGGGGCCCCGTTGCCGACCACCACGACCTCGATCCGGTCGCCGTCCTGCGCGGCGACCGAGTCGAGGAGGGTGCGGAGCTCGTCGGGGCGGTCGCCCATGGTGATGACCACCGCGCCCAGTTTCATGGCAGGGGTCACTTCAGCCTGCTGGACGCCAGGACGGACACCAGGTGCAGCAGGGTCTGCAGCAGCGCGATGCCGGCCAGGACGGCGGTGGCGAGGCGGGTGTAGAAGAGGTCGCCACCGATGGTGTCCAGGATCGCCACCAGGAGGATCAGCAGCGAGGCCTCGATCCCGAGGATCAGCCGGTGGAACTTGAGCGCGCCGGCCGCCCGGCGGGCCAGCGCCATACCGGAGGAGCGCGGCTCGGACGCCGCCTCCTTGACCGGCGGCAGCCCGCCCTGGTGACGGGCCACGCCGACCAGGTCCGTCTCGGCCTTGATCAGGATCGCGCCGAGCGCGGCGAGCGTCCCGAGGAACGCCCAGAGCCAGTCGGTCCGGCCCTCGCCCCAGATGTCGGCGGCGCGCAGGCCGAGGCCGACGAGCACCGCCGCGTCGCACAGGTAGGCGGCGACCCGGTCCAGGTAGACGCCGCTGAGCGAGTACTGCTTCTTCCAGCGGGCCAGCTCGCCGTCCACGCAGTCGAACAGCAGGTAGAGCTGGACCATCACCACGCCGAGCACCGCGCCCCAGATGCCCGGCACCAGCAGCGCCGGGGCGGCCAGGGCGCCGGCCAGCGTCATCACGTACGTGACCTGGTTCGGGGTGACCCGGGTGTTCACCAGGTAGCGGTCCACGCGCAGGGAGACCTCACGCATGTACATGCGGCCGGCCCAGTGCTCGCCGCTGCGCCGGTCCTTCACCCCCGGGGGGTGCACGACCGGGCGGAGTTCAGCTACTGATGGTCGAGGCATAGTCGGCGTACGCGTCCCTGATCTGGTCGGTGGACAGGTTGAGGTGCTCCAGGACCGTGAAGCGTCCCGGACGCGTCTGCGGCGCGTAGTCGACGGCCTTCACGAACTCGTCGACGCTGAACCCGATCTCCTGCGGCAGGACCGGCAGACCGTGGCGGCGCAGTATCGATGCCATCAGGAGGGACTCCTGGCGGGCGCCGCGCAGATGCATGGCGAAGCAGGCGCCGAGGCCGACCTGCTCGCCGTGGCTGGCCGCGCGGTGCGGGTAGAGCAGGTCGAAGGCGTGGTTGATCTCGTGGCAGGCGCCGGAGGCCGGACGGGAGTCGCCCGCGACCGACATCGAGATGCCGGTCAGCACCAGCCCCTCGGCCAGCACCTTGAGGAAGGCGTCGTCGCCGACCCCGCCGGGGTGGCGCAGCACGGCCTCCCCGGCCTGGCGGGCCATCGCGGCCGCGAGGCCGTCGATCTCCTCGCCGTTGACCTCGTGGGCCAGCTCCCAGTCGGCGACGCAGGAGATGTTCGAGATCGCGTCGCCGATGCCCGAGCGGACGTAGCGGGCGGGCGCCTCACGGATCACGTCGAGGTCGATGACCACGGCGATCGGGGTGGGGACCCCGTAGGAGCCGCGCCCGTTGTCGTTGTCCAGGGTGGCGACAGGCGAGCAGAGGCCGTCGTGCGAGAGGTTCGTCGCGACGGCGACCATGGGCAGCCCGACCCGCGCCGCGGCGTACTTCGCCACGTCGATGATCTTGCCGCCGCCGAGGCCCACCACGGCGTCGTACCGGTTGCCCTTGATGCCGTCGGCGAGCTTCACCGCGGAGTCGATCGTGCCGTCGGCGACGGCGTACCAGTCGGCACCCGGGAGGTCCGGGGCGAGCCTCTCCCGCAGGGCGCGCCCGGACCCGTCGCTGATCGCGATGGCCAGCTTGCCCGAGGAGGAGATCCGCTGATCGGCCAGGAGACCCGCCAGATCGTCCATGGCGCCGCGCCGGATGTCGACGACGACCGGGGACGGAATGAGCCGGGTCAGTACTGGCACGCGATCTCACGGCCCTTCTCGAGGTCGGCGTGGTTGTCGATCTCGACCCAGGTCACGGTGCCGATGGGGGCGACGTCGACGGTGAAGCCGCGGTTGACGAGCTCCTGGTAGCCGTCCTCGTAGTAGAGGTCGGGGTCGCGCTCGAAGGTGGTCTTCAGGGCGTCGGCGAGCTCCTCGGCGGCCTCGGCCTCGATGAGGGTGACGCCGATGTACTCACCGGTGGCGGCGGCCGGGTCCATCAGCTTGGTGATGCGCTGGACGCCCTTGCCCTCCTCGGTGATGACCTTCATCTCCTCGTCGGCGAGGCTCTTCTCGGTGTCCAGCGCGAGGATGATCCTCTGGCCCTTGCCGCGGGCGTCCAGCAGGGTCTTCTCGACGGAGACCGGGTGCACGGTGTCGCCGTTGGCGAGGATCACGCCGCGCTTGATGACGTCACGGGCGCACCACAGGGAGTAGGCGTTGTTCCACTCCTCGGCCTTGTCGTTGTCGATGAGCGTGAGCGTGAGGCCGTACGTCGCCTCCAGCTCGGCCTTGCGCGCGTAGACGGCCTCCTTGCGGTAGCCGACGACGATCGCGACCTCGGTGAGTCCGACCTCCGCGAAGTTGGCCAGCGTGAGGTCGAGGACCGTCTTGTCGCCGTCGACAGGGACGAGCGCCTTGGGGAGCGTGTCCGTGTAGGGGCGCAGACGTCGTCCTGCACCGGCTGCCAGTACGAGGCCGATCATGCGAGTTCTCCTTCGTCGTGTACGGCGGGGGCCGAGGAGGACACCCAGAAGCGGATGGACTCCACGAGCACCACCAGAGCCACGGCCACCGCGAGGGCGGTGAGGGCCGTGGTGAAACCTGAGGCGTGGGTGAGTACGGCGGCGAGGACGGCCACCAGCGCGGTACGGCCCTCGTGTCCACCGATCGTGCGCACCAGCCACCGGGGCGGCGCGCCGGTGCCTCCGCGGATGCGGTACACCGTGTCGTAGTGATGGTAGGCGACGGCCGAAACCAGTCCGAAAGCCGCCGGAACGGCGTGCGGTACGTCGCTGCGGGCGGCCAGCACGAGGATCGTGACGTACTCCGCGGCCCGGAAGAACGGCGGCACCAGCCAGTCCAGGGCGCCCTTGAGCGGGCGGGCCACGGCCAGGCCGGAGAGCACCACGTACACCGCCGCGGCCGCGACGGTGAGCCGGCTCCCGTACGGGAGGAAGAGCGCGGCGCCGACCATGACCAGGGTGCCGAGCAGGGCGACGGCCGGGGCGGTGAACGCGCCCCGCGGTCCGGGGGCGACCGCCGCGACGCCCTGGGCGAGGGGGCCGGAGTCGGCGAGGTCCGCCAGGGCCTGGGCGGCGCGGTCGGTGCGCCCGGCCTTGCGGGTCAGCGAGCGCAGGAGGCGGCCGGCGGTGGTGTAGCAGGCGGCCAGGGAGCAGCCGACGAGCAGGGCGTAGAAGACGATGCGGGGAGTGGTGAACGCGGTGAGCACCGCGATCATGGCCCAGCGCTCGCCGATCGGCAGCACGATCATCCGGCGCGCCCAGACCGTCCAGCCGACGCTGTCCAGCTTGTCGGAGAGGGCGGCGGTGGGGCTGGTGTTGGCGACCGCGTCGTGGTTGGCCTCGTTGAACGAGAAGTCCACGACATGGCGGCAGGCCTGGAGGACCATCGCCCCGAGCGCCAGCACCCAGACGTCGTCGCCGCCGCGTACGGCGCCGATGGCGAGGCCCGCGTAGTACGCGTACTCCTTGGCCCGGTCGAAGGTGGCGTCCAGCCAGGCGCCCATCGTCGAGTACCGCAGCGAGTAGCGGGCGAGCTGCCCGTCGGTGCAGTCCAGCACGAAGGAGACCAGGAGCAGGATCCCGGCGGCGATGTAGCCGCCCCGGGTACCGGTGGCCGCGCTGCCCGCCGCGATGAGCGCGGTGATCAGGGACGCGGTGGTGACCTGGTTCGGGGTGAGGTTCCGGCGGGCGCACCAGCGGGCGATGTAGCGGGAGTACGGGCTGATGGCGAAGGTCGTGAAGAAGCCGTCGTGGGCCTTGACCGCGCTGCGCAGCCGTACCGCCTCGTCGTCGATCTCGTCGCGGGCGGTCTCGGCGGTCGCCCGCGCTCCGGCGTCGGTGGGGACGGTGGCGGTGAGCGATCCCAGCTCGGGGCGCTTGACGGCGGTGCCTTCGGCCTCCAGCGCGACGGCGATACGGCCGGGGACGGTGCGGTCCTCGGGTGCCGGGTCGGTGTGCTGGGCGACGACGGGGGCGCCCGCGCCGACGGCGGCGGTGGTGCGGTGCAGCGCGCGCAGCAGGGCCCCGCGGGCCTCGGGCTGGGCGGTGAGCGCACCGGGGACGGCGGCGGCGGCGAAGCGCGGGTCGGTCAGGCCGAGCCGCAGCGCGTGGACGTGGCCCACGAAGCGCGGGTCGACGAGCGCGACCCGGCGGCCGGCCGGGACGGCGGCGAGGAGCGCTGCGGCGTCACCGGCGTCGACGGCGGTGAGCACGTCGAAGCCGAGGGACCGCAGATCGTCCGCGAGCGACGACCCGGGTACCGGCGTACCGGTGAGAATGGCGGTCGACAGACGAACTCACTCCTTGGCACTGACGAGGACGACACACGGCAGCACGGCCACAGGGCGGGCCGGCGGCGTGTCGGCTGAGGCTATCGGATGAACGGAAGGCCGAGTTCACCACCTGTTTGTGCGCCGTTCGGGTGGACCTGCTCGAGCCGGTTCCGTTCGCGATCATCATCATCGATCGGTGCCCCGGCCCACAAACCGCCGGTCGGACCGGGTGGGCCCGACGCTTAGGCTGGCCGTCATGACATGGCTGATCACAGGCGGGGCGGGATACATCGGGGCACACGTGGCGCGGGCCATGGTCGCGGCGGGTGAGCGGGTCGTCGTGGTCGACGACGGCTCCACGGGCGTCGCGGACCGGCTGCCGGAGGCCGTCACGCTGGTGGAGGGCTCGGCCTCGGACCGGGCTCTGCTGGACCGGGTGCTCGCCGGTCACGCGGTGAGCGGTGTGGTGCATCTCGCGGCGAAGAAGCAGGTCGGCGAGTCCGTGGAGAAGCCCCTGCTGTACTACCGGGAGAACATCGCCGGGCTGGGCGTGCTGCTGGAGGCCGTGGTCGCGGCGGGTGTGCGGCGGTTCGTCTTCTCGTCGTCGGCGGCCGTCTACGGCGTACCGGATGTGGAGCTCATCACCGAGGAGACGCCCTGCCTGCCGATCAACCCGTACGGCGAGACCAAGCTCGCCGGGGAGTGGCTGGTGCGGGCGACGGGCAGGGCGCACGGGATCTCCACCGCCTGTCTGCGGTACTTCAACGTGGCGGGGGCGGGCGAGCCCGAGCTGGCGGACAGCGGGATCTTCAACATCGTCCCGATGGTCTTCGACCGGCTGACGCGGGGTGAGGCGCCCCGGATCTTCGGTGACGACTACCCGACGCCCGACGGCACCTGTGTCCGCGACTACATCCATGTCGCGGACCTGGCCGAGGCCCACCTCGCCGCCGCCCGGAAGCTGGCCGAGGCGGAGGGCGGCGATCTGACGCTGAACGTCGGCCGGGGCGAGGGCGTCTCGGTGCGGGAGCTGATCGACATGATCCTCGATGTCACCGGGTACGCGGTGGAGCCGGTGGTGGAGACCCGCCGTCCGGGTGACGCGGCGAGGGCGGTGGCGTCGGACGCGCTGATGGCCGAGGCGCTGGGATGGACGGCCCGCCGGGATGTGCGGTCGATGGTGGAGTCGGCCTGGGAGGGCTGGTGCCTGCGCCACCCGGAGGCCCGTACCTGATCATGTCAGCGCTCTGACCTGCGGAACGTTTCCGCAGGTCAGAGCATATGACAACGGTGTTCAGTGCCGTGTTGCCCGATACCCCCCACCCGTAGTTCACTGGCGTGGTCGGGCGGTTTCGCCGGGCGTTGTCGCACGGAGCTGGAGGCGTTTCGCATGGGGGCTGGCCACGATCACGGGCATACGCACGGCGGGCCTCCTCCGACCGGCACGGCGGCCGCCGCGTACCGGGGCAGGCTCCGGGTCGCCCTGGGCATCACGCTGAGCGTGATGGTCATGGAGATCGTCGGCGGGGTGCTCTCCGACTCGCTTGCCCTGATCGCGGACGCCGCCCATATGGCCACCGACGCCCTGGGGCTCGGGATGGCGCTGCTGGCCATCCACTTCGCCAACCGCCCGGCCGGACCCAACCGGACCTTCGGCTTCGCCCGCGCCGAGATCCTGGCGGCGCTGGCCAACTGTCTGCTGCTGCTCGGTGTCGGCGGTTTCCTGATCTTCGAGGCGGTCGACCGGTTCATCACCCCGGCGGAGACGAAGGGCGGCCTCGCCATCGCGTTCGCCGCGGTCGGCCTGGTGGCCAATATCGTCTCCCTCTCTCTGCTGATGCGTGGTCAGAAGGAGAGCCTGAATGTGCGCGGCGCCTATCTGGAGGTGCTCGCGGACACCCTGGGCTCGGTCGCGGTGATCGTCTCGGCGGCCATCATCATGGGGACCGGCTGGCAGGCCGCCGACCCGATCGCCTCGCTGGTGATCGGCCTGATGATCGTCCCCCGGACCGTGAAGCTGCTGCGGGAGACGCTGAACGTGCTGCTGGAGGCGGCCCCCAAGGGGGTGGACATGGCGGAGGTACGGGCCCACATCACGGCGCTGCCCGGTGTCCTGGGCGTCCACGACCTGCACGCCTGGACGATCACCTCGGGGATGCCGGTGCTCTCCGCGCATGTGGTGGTGCGCCAGGAGATGCTGGACTCGATAGGGCACGAGAAGGTGCTGCACGAGTTGCAGGGCTGCCTCGGTGACCACTTCGACGTGGAGCACTGCACCTTCCAGCTGGAGCCGAGCGGCCATGCGGAGCACGAGGCGCGTCTGTGCCACTGAGCCGGAAGCGGCGGCGGTGCTAGGGTTCGTCCCGCCGAGACGTTCGAGTCCCGCGGTGGACGGCCCCGGTGGACCGGGACCCCTTTCGAGAGGAGCTGAGGTTGATGACGGTCGCGACGACGCCTTCTGGGCGCAGCAATCGTTCCCCCTCATCTCCCGGGTCTCCGGCTAGGTCCACCTCTGTCCGGATCAGGTCGGAGCCCTCGCACCCAAGGGTTCCCCCGTTGACCGACCACACCGACGACGCCTCGCGCACCGAGGCGTTCTTCGCCCTGCACCACCCTCTCCCCCGGCAGAGCCCCGGCTCCGACGCCACCACGCGCCGGCTGCTCGCTCTGGCCGGGCCTCTCCCCGACCGTCCGCGCGTCCTCGACCTGGGCTGCGGCCCGGGCCGGGCCTCGCTGCTGCTCGCCGCCGAGGCGGGCGCCCGGGTGACCGCCGTCGACCTGCATCAGCCGTTCCTGGACGAGCTGGACGAGGCGGCGGAGGCGCGCGGCCTGGGCGACCGTATCCGTACGGTCCGGGCCGACATGGGCGCCCTCACCGGCCCCGATGTCCCGGCGGGCTCCTTCGACCTGGTCCTGGCCGGGGGAGTGTCCTGTCGGCCGGACCGGCTCAGGGAGCGGTGCCGGCACCCGCGCGCCCGGCTTGACCGGCAAGGCACCCCCGAGGGGGCGGCGTACCGCACCGGCTTCGCCACCGCCGTACGGGACTGGCAGCGGCTGCTCGCTCCGGGCGGCGCGCTGATGGTCTCCGAGTACGTCCGGACCACCGGCGCGCCATCGGCCGGGGCGCGCGCCCTCCGGGAGCGCGACGGCTCCCCGCGCACCCTGCCGGAGACCACCGCGGCGGCCGTCGCCGCGGGCTGTACGGTCTGGGCGGTCCTGCTCCACCCCGACAGCGACGGGGACACCCACCACGTCCCGCTCGACGAACGGATGGAGAGCGCCGACCGGGCGGTTCCCGGCATGGAGTGCGCGCCGGCGGCCACCCGCGAGGAGCCGGCCGTACGGCGGAAGCACGGCGCGGAGTACGGCTACGCCGCGTACCTGCTGCGCCCGGCCGATCCCCGCTGGACCACCCGGCCGGAGACGGCGGCGGACCGGGAGGCCGTGTACGCGGTCAACGCCGCTGCCTTCCCGACCCGGGAGGAGGCCGGCCTCGTGGACGCGCTGCGGGCCGATCCCGAGGCCTGGCTGCCGGAGCTCTCGTACGTAGCCGAGGCGCCGGACGGGTCCCCGGCGGCGTACGCGCTGCTGACCCGGTGCCGGGTCGGCGACGCCCCGGCGCTGGCCCTGGCCCCGGTGGCCACCTCGCCCGCGCACCAGGGGCAGGGGGCCGGGCAGGCCGTGGTGCGGGCGGTCCTCGATGGCGCACGGGTGCGTGGGGAGGCGCTCGTGGTGGTGCTCGGGCACCCCGGCTACTACGCGCGCTTCGGCTTCGTACCGGCGTCCCGCTACGGGATCCGGGCCGGTTTCGAGGTGCCGGACGAGGCGATGATGGCGCTGGTGCTGGACGATTCCGCTCCGGTTCCGGTGGGCATGATCCGCTATCCGGCGGCCTTCGGGGTCTGACGACCCGTCCGCCCCGGCGTGCGCGAGGAGCGCGGCGGGGCGGACATGCCCGGACCCGAAGTGCGGACAAGCGGCTTTTGTACGGCAGACTTGACCGGACTCGAGGGGTCCGGCGCACGAGGCCGGGGACCACAGACAAGGATGGGTATGCCGACCACACCAGCCACCGCGACGCACAGCTCGTCGAACGGCACCGCAGAAGCGATCATGCTCGAACTGGTCGACGAGAACGGCACCACCATCGGCACCGCGGAGAAGCTGGCGGCCCACCAGGCCCCCGGGCAGCTGCACCGCGCGTTCTCCGTCTTCCTCTTCGACGAGCAGGGCCGGCTGCTGCTCCAGCGCAGGGCGCTCGGCAAGTACCACTCCCCCGGTGTCTGGTCGAACACCTGCTGCGGCCACCCCTACCCGGGTGAGGCCCCCTTCGCGGCAGCCGCGCGACGTACGTACGAGGAGCTGGGGATCGCGCCCTCGCTGCTCGCCGAGGCGGGCACGGTCCGCTACAACCACCCGGACCCGGCCTCGGGCCTGGTGGAGCAGGAGTTCAACCATCTGTTCGTGGGGATGGCCCAGGAGGCGCTGAAGCCGGACCCGGAGGAGGTCGGCGAGACGGCCTTCGTGACGGCGGCGGAGCTGGCGGAGCGGCATGCGCGGGCGCCGTTCTCGGCGTGGTTCATGACGGTGCTGGACGCGGCGCGTCCGGCGATCCGTGAGCTGACGGGTCCGTCCGCGGGCTGGTGACCCTCGCACGGATCGCGTACGGGGCGGTCAGAGCTGCGTCTTCAACGGCAGCGCCGCCCAGATGATCTTGCCGCCGCTCGCAGTGTGCTCCACGTCGCAGGTCCCGCCCGCCTCGGCGGTGATCTCCTTGACCAGCAGGAGCCCGCGGCCGCCTGTCTGCGCGTAGTCCGTCTCCAGCGCGGTGGGCCGGTAGGGGTGGCTGTCCTCGACGGAGACCCTGACCCAGTCGGCACCGATGGCCACCTCGACCGCCAGTTCCGGCGAGAGCAGCGCCGCGTGCTTGACCGCGTTGGTGACCAGTTCCGAGAGGATCAGCAGCAGGCCCTGGAGGATGTCGTCCTCGATCGGCACGCCCTGGCGGCCGAGGAGGTCGCGTACGGCGTGCCGGGCCTGGGGCACGGACACGTCGACGGCGGGGGCGGTGAAGCGCCACACCCCCTCGTACGACACGGGTTCGGCAGGGGCACTCCCGAGGCTCTCCATCGTCCGGCACCAGCTCTCACTCGCACTGCACTGACCGTCGAGTAAAGAGTGTTGGGAATGGCTTGGTCCGTACCGTGCCACTGATCGGAAATAGCTGTGTATCGGCGCTATTTGACCGAAGGTGCGCGATGGCGCCAGGTGGTGGACTACTTCCGCCCATCTCCCGGGGCCTGGGGCGGACTGTCCGTAGCCGGGCCGGGTTCTTCGAGCCGGTCCGAGACCATGCTGACGATGCGCCGGCCGCCGACCCCGATGGCGATGAGGCCGAGGCCGTCGAAGAGCAGGGCCAGCGAGAAGAAGACGCCGAGAACGTACAGGCTGCTGTGCGGCCAGTCGAACAGCACCAGCAGGCCCAGCAGCAGCCCGAAGGCGCCCTGGAGGAGCGTCCACCCCATCTGCGGCCCCCGGACGACGACGCTGCCGACCAGCCGGAACACCCCGCCCGTCAGGAAGAGCAGCGCGGCGAACATGGTCAGCGCCTCGGCGGTGCCCTCGGGGTGGCGGATCACCACGACACCGGCGGCGAGGTTCAGGGCGGCGACCACGACGCCCAGCCAGAAGTAGTTGGTGCCGCGCGACTGGATCGCCTGTGCCAGAGCGACGATGCCGCCGATCAGCAGCAGCCAGCCGAACAGCAGCATGGAGGTGAGGGTGGCGACGCCGGTGTAGACCAGGCCGACGATGCCCGCGATCACCAGCAGCGTGCCGAGGAGGGCGAGCCAGCTGAAACCGCGGCTGAGCTTTCTGCCTTCGGTGGTAGGTCCGCGCTTTCCGCGCCTGGTGCCGGGGCCGTGGTTGCTGCTCTCGGCGGTGGGTCCGTTCATCGACAGCTCCTTCACGGTGCGTGTCCGCTTCGCGACCCCTTCTTGATCATAGGTTCGAACCCTGCGGATAGCATCCGGCGCATGGACCGTACGGAACCCCAGCTGCTCTGCTCCGTCGACGGCGGGATCGCCACCGTCGTGATCAGCCACCCCGCCAAGCGCAACGCCATGACCGCCGCGATGTGGCGGAGCCTGCCGGAACTGCTGGAGCGGCTGGCCGCCGACCCGGCGGTCCGGGTGCTGGTGCTGACGGGTGCAGGCGACACCTTCTGCGCCGGGGCGGACATCTCCACGCTGCGGGAGAGCGCCGGGGACGCGCAGGCCCTGGCGGTGGCGGCCGAGGAGGCGCTCGCCGCCTTCCCCCGGCCGACGCTCGCCGCCGTGCGCGGTTACTGCGTGGGCGGCGGCAGCCAGCTGGCGGCAGCCTGCGATCTGCGGTTCGCGCGGGAGGGCGCGCTGTTCGGCGTCACCCCGGCCAAGCTCGGCATCGTCTACCCCTCCTCCTCCACCCGGCGGCTGGTCGCGCTGGTCGGCCCGGCCACGGCGAAGCACCTGCTCTTCTCGGGGGAGCTGATCGATACGGAGAGGGCCCTGCGCACCGGCCTGGTGGACGAGGTGCTGCCCGCCGGCGGACTGGACGAGCGGGTGGCGGCGTACGCCGGGGTGCTGGCCTCGCGCTCCCAGCTGACGCAGGCGGCGGCGAAGGAGTTCGCGGCGGGACGGCAGGACCGGGACGTGTACTGGACCGGTCAGGCGCAGGCCAGCGGCGACACCGCGGAGGGGGTCGCCGCCTTCCTGGAGCGGCGCGCGCCGCGCTTCACCTACCCGACGGGCCCTACCGGGTGAGGTGGCGGCTCCTGGCCCGCCACTCCTCGACCAGGGCAGCCGGGGCCTTCTCGGGGGACCCGCAGTCGTAGGGCGGCTGCGGGTCGTACTCCGTGAGCAGCTGAACCGAGCGCGCGGTGTCGTCGCCCGCGATCCGGCCGAGCAGGGTGAGCCCCATGTCGATGCCGGAGGAGACCCCGGCGGCGGTGACGTACTTGCCGTCGAACACCACCCGCTCCCCCGTCGGCTCGGCGCCGAACTCCTTCAGGGCCTCCAGCGCCAGCCAGTGGGAGGTGGCCCGCCGGCCTTCCAGCAGTCCGGCCGCCGCGAGCAGCAGGGAGCCGGTGCAGACGGAGGTCGTCCAGGTGGTGGTGGCGTCGGCCGTGCGCAGCCAGCCGAGCAGCGTCCCGTTCTCCATCTGGTCGCTCTGCCCCGGACCGCCCGGCACGATCACCAGGTCGGGGGCCGGCACCTCGGCGAGGGTCTGGTGGGCGACGAGTTCGAGGCTGCCGGTGTCGTTGGCCACGGGGCCGGTCCGTTCGGCGACGAAGACGACCTCGGCTCCCGGGGCGCGGCTGAGGATCTCGTAGGGTCCCACCGCGTCCAGGGCGGTGAAGCGGTCGAAGAGGGTGATGGCGATCTGCACGGGCTGCCTTTCGGTGGGCGGGTCGGGTCAGGTGGCGGACATCGGCGTACGGAAGCGGCGGCGGTACTCGGCCGGTGCCGTGGCGAGGGCCTTCACGAAGGCGCGGCGCATGGCTTCGGGCGTGCCGTAGCCGCTGGCGCGGGCGATCCGTTCGACGGGTTCGGAGGTGTCCTCCAGGAGCCTGCGGGCGTGCTCCAGGCGTACGCGGTCGACGTACCGCCCCGGTGTCGTACCGGTCTCCGCCCGGAACGCGCGGGCGAAGTGCCGGGGCGAGAGCCGGGCGCGGGCCGCGAGGGCTTCCACGGCGAGGTCCGCGTCCGGGTGCTGGGTGATCCAGTGCTGGACCTCGCGCAGGGGTTCGCGCTGTGCGGTCTGGGCGCTGAGCTGCGCGCTGAACTGGGCCTGGTTGCCGGGGCGGCGCAGGAAGACCACGAGGTGGCGGGCGACGGTCAGCGCCAGGTCCCGGCCGTGGTCCTCCTCCACCAGCGCGAGCGCCAGGTCGATGCCCGCGGTGACGCCCGCCGAGGTGGCCAGCCGCCCGTCCCGTACGAAGATCGGGTCGGGGTCCACCCGGACGTCGGGGAAGTCCCGGGCGAGCTGCTCGCAGAAGGCCCAGTGGGTGGTCACCCGGTGCCCGTCCAGCAGGCCGGCGCGGGCCAGGAGCAGGGCCCCGGTGCAGACGGAGACCAGCCGCTCGGCCCGTGGCGCGTGGGCCCGCAGCCAGTCGGTCAGCTCCGGGTGGGCGGCGCGGCTGCCGTGCCCGCCGGGGACCAGCAGGGTGTGCGGTACGGGTGCCTCCGCCAGGCTGCTGTCGGGCATCAGGGTCAGCCCGCTGGAGGCGCAGACGGGGCCGCCGTCGCATGAGGCGGTCCGCAGGTCGTAGGAGACGCCCGGCGCCCGGGAGGCCCCGGCGAAGACCTCCATCGGGCCGGTCGCGTCGAGACTCTGGACGCCGTCGAAGAGGACGACGAGCACGGTTCGCTGGATCACACCTGCCATCCTGGGCGGCGGGCGGCGGTGGCCGCAACGACGAGTACCCCACCTTCTCTGCCATCGGGCCGTTCTCCGCGCCGGGGCCCTCCCCAGGGTTCCCGCCGTACCGACCAGTCGGTAACGTGCGGGTATGAGTTCTCTTCCGGTCCGCGCGGAACGCCGCTGCCACAACGCCGTCAACCCGCTGCACTCCTGCCTCTTCTTCTCCCCCGACCTGGGCGCCGAGCTGGGCAAGCTCGGCATCGAGGACCCGAGCGCCGCCTACTTCGCCACCCGCGCCGCAGCGTTCGGGGCCGTGGGGGCGGGCACCGTCACCGCGACCTTCTACAACTTCAACCCCGCCCTGGTGGCCGAGCACGTGCCCGCCGTCTGGTCCGTGGCCTCGCCCGAGCAGGTGCTCGGGGCACGGCTGCGGGCGGCGGACGCGACGCTGCGGCGGCTGCTCGGTGAGGAGATCATCGCCTCGGACGAGATGGCGGAGGCGGCCCGGCTCGCGCTGCGCGCCACCGAGGCCTGCACCCCGCACGCCCGCCCGCTCTACGCCGCGCACGCGGAGCTGCCGGTGCCCGACGAGCCGCACCTGGCGTTCTGGCACGCCGCGACCCTGCTGCGCGAACACCGCGGCGACGCGCACCTCGCGGCGCTGCTCGCCGCCGGTCTGGACCCGGTGGAGTCGCTCGTCAGCCACACCGCCACGGGCAAGGGCATGGCGATCCGCTGGCTCCTCTCCTCCCGGGGCTGGCGCCGCACCGACTGGGAGGCGGCCTCCGCCCGGCTGCGGGAGCGCGGGCTGCTGGCGGCGGGCGAGGAGCCGGCGCTGACCGACGCGGGGACGGCGCTGCGCGCGGAGGTGGAGGAGGCGACGGACCGGATGGACCGGGCCCCGTACGAACACCTGGGCGCGGACGGTGTGGAGCGGCTCACCGAGCTGGGGCGCGGCTTCCTGTTCACGGCGGCCGCCGCGGGCGCCTTCCCGGCCGAGGCGACCGGCCAGGGCTGAACCCTGCCGCGCCCGGAGCCCTCGCACACGGTGGCGGGGGCTCCGGGCGTGTTCCCCGAGGTCGCGCGACATCGGCCCCGGCCACCCGGCAGAATGCAGGCCTGGGGAAGCCCAGGGAAGAACGTGCTCATCGCACCGCGAGCACGGCCAGCACAGCCAGTACGAGAAGGCGAGTCGGGAAAACCGTGACGACGTCCATCGAAGGCAGGATCGCCGAGGAGCTCGGCGTACGTGAGCGACAGGTCAGGGCGGCCGTCGAGCTGCTCGACGGCGGGTCCACCGTGCCGTTCATCGCGCGCTACCGCAAGGAGGCGACCGAATCGCTCGACGACGCGCAGCTGCGCACGCTGGAGGAGCGGCTGCGGTATCTGCGGGAGCTGGAGGAGCGGCGCACGTCGATCCTCGACTCCGTCCGCGAACAGGGCAAGCTCGACGCCGCGCTGGAGGCCGCGATCCGGGGCGCCGAGACCAAGGCGCGCCTGGAGGACATCTACCTGCCGTTCAAGCCGAAGCGGCGGACGAAGGCGCAGATCGCCCGGGAGGCGGGGCTCGAACCGCTGGCGGACGGGCTGCTCGCCGACCCGTCGGTCGATCCGCTCGCCGCCGCCGCCGCGTTCGTGGACGGCGACAAGGGCGTGGCGGACGCGGCTGCGGCCCTGGAGGGCGCGCGCTCCATCCTCACCGAGCGGTTCTCCGAGGACGCCGACCTGACCGGTGAGCTGCGCGAGCGCATGTGGACCCGCGGCCGGCTGGCGGCGAAGGTGCGTGAGGGCCAGGAGGAGGCGGGCGCCAAGTTCGCCGACTACTTCGACTTCGCGGAGCCGTTCACCGCGCTGCCCTCGCACCGGGTGCTCGCGATGCTCCGGGGCGAGAAGGAGAACGTCCTCGACCTGGTCCTGGAGCCGGAGGAGCCGGAGGTGGCCGAACGACCGGGCCCCTCGACGTACGAGAACATGATCGCCCGCCGTTTCGAGATCGCCGACCGGGGCCGGCCGGGCGACAAGTGGCTGGCGGACACGGTGCGTTGGGCGTGGCGGACCCGGATCCAGGTGCACCTGGGCATCGATCTGCGGCTGCGGCTGCGCACGGCGGCGGAGGACGAGGCCGTACGGGTCTTCGCCTCCAACCTGCGCGACCTGCTGCTCGCCGCCCCGGCCGGGACGCGGGCCACGCTGGGCCTGGACCCCGGTTTCCGTACGGGGGTGAAGGTCGCGGTCGTCGACGCGACCGGCAAGGTGGTGGCCACCGAGGTGATCCACCCGCATGTGCCCGCCAACAAGTGGGACCAGGCGCTGGCCAAGCTCGCGCACCTGGCGAAGGAGCACGCGGTCGACCTGATCGCGATCGGCAACGGCACGGCGTCCCGTGAGACGGACAAGCTCGCCGGTGAACTGATCGACAAGCACCCGGAGTTGAAGCTCACCAAGGTGATGGTCTCGGAGGCGGGCGCCTCGGTGTACTCCGCCTCGGCCTTCGCCTCGCAGGAACTGCCCGACATGGACGTGTCGTTGCGCGGCGCGGTCTCGATCGCGCGGCGGCTCCAGGACCCGCTGGCCGAGCTGGTGAAGATCGACCCGAAGTCGATCGGCGTCGGCCAGTACCAGCACGACCTGTCCGAGGTGAAGCTGTCGCGTTCGCTGGACGCGGTGGTGGAGGACTGTGTGAACGGTGTCGGCGTGGACGTCAACACCGCCTCGGCGCCGCTCCTTTCGCGGGTCTCGGGGATCAGCTCGGGACTCGCCGAGAACATCGTGACGCACCGCGACACCAACGGCCCCTTCCGCTCCCGCAAGGCGCTCAAGGACGTGGCTCGGCTGGGTCCGAAGGCGTACGAGCAGTGCGCGGGCTTCCTGCGTATCCGGGGCGGCGACGACCCGCTGGACGGCTCCAGCGTGCACCCGGAGGCCTACCCGGTGGTGCGGCGGATGAGTGGAACGGCGGGCGGCGAGGTCGCCTCGCTGATCGGCAACACGGAGGCGCTGCGGTCGCTGCGCGCGGCGGACTTCGTGGACGACATGTTCGGTCTGCCGACCGTGACGGACATCCTGAAGGAGCTGGAGAAGCCGGGGCGCGACCCGCGGCCCGCGTTCCGCACGGCGACCTTCAAGGAGGGCGTCGAAAAGCTCGGCGACCTGGAGCCCGGCATGGTGCTGGAGGGCGTCGTGACGAATGTGGCGGCGTTCGGGGCGTTCGTCGACATCGGCGTCCACCAGGACGGCCTGGTGCATGTGTCGGCGCTGTCGAAGACGTTCGTGAAGGACCCGCGCGATGTCGTGAAGCCCGGGGACATCGTGAAGGTCAAGGTCATGGACGTCGACGTGCCGCGCAAGCGGATCTCGCTGACGCTGCGGCTGGACGACGAGCCGGGCGCGGGCGGCGGGCAGGGCCGTGGTGAGCGGGGCGGCGCCCGTCCGCCGAAGCAGCGACAGGGCCAGGGCGGCGGCCAGGGGTCCGGCGGCGGGCAGGGCCGTCAGGGCGGCGGCCGGGACCGGCGCGGCGGTGGCGGTGGCTCGCGGCAGGGGCAGGGTGCTCCGGCTCCGGCGAACAGCGCGATGGCCGATGCGCTGCGGCGGGCCGGGCTGACCGATCCGCAGCAGGGCGGCCGGGGGCGCTGAGCCCGGAGACGGGTGGGGGCGGGCCGCCACGTGCGGCCCGCCCCCACCCCCGTAACTCCGCTCAGACTTCCTTGATCTGGCCGTCCGCCACTTCGATACGGCGGGTGGTGCGGACCGCCTCCAGCATCCGCCGGTCGTGGGTGACCAGCAGCAGGGTGCCCGTGTAGCTCTCCAGGGCCGCTTCCAGCTGTTCGATGGCGGGCAGGTCCAGGTGGTTCGTCGGCTCGTCGAGTACCAGGAGGTTGACTCCCCGGCCCTGGAGCAGGGCGAGGGCAGCGCGGGTGCGTTCGCCCGGGGAGAGGCTGGTGGCCGGGCGCATCACATGGTCGGCGCGCAGGCCGAACTTGGCCAGCAGTGTGCGGACTTCGGCCGGTTCCGTGTCGGGGACCGCGGCGCAGAACGCCGCCAGCAGCGACTGGGAGCCGAGGAAGAGCCGACGGGCCTGGTCGACCTCGCCGACCACGACGCCCGAACCGAGCGTGGCCTGGCCGGAGTCCAGCGGGAGCCGCTCCAACAGGGCCGCGAGCAGGGTGGACTTGCCCGCGCCGTTGGCGCCGGTGATGGCGACCCGGTCGGCCCAGTCGATCTGGAGCGAGGCGGGCCCGAACGAGAACTCACCGCGCACCACCTGGGCCTCGCGCAGGGTCGCGACGACCGATCCGGAGCGCGGGGCGGTGGCGATCTCCATCCGCAGCTCCCACTCCTTGCGCGGCTCCTCGACGGTGTCGAGGCGTTCGATCATGCGCTGGGTCTGGCGGGCCTTCGCCGCCTGCTTCTCACTGGCCTCGCTGCGGGCGTTGCGGCCGAGCTTGTCGCCGTCGGTGGCCTTGCGGCGGGCGTTCCTGACGCCCTTGTCCATCCAGGAGCGCTGCATATGGCCGCGCGCTTCGAGGGCGGCCTTCTTGTCGGCGTACTCCTCGTACCCCTCGCGGGCGTGCCGGCGGGCGGTCTCGCGCTCCTCCAGATAGGCCGCGTAGCCACCGCCGTAGAGGTTGATCTGCTGCTGGGCCAGGTCGAGTTCGAGCACCTTGGTGACCGTGCGCATCAGGAACTCGCGGTCGTGGCTGATGACGACGGTCCCGGCCCGCAGCCCCGAGACGAAGCGCTCCAGGCGCTCCAGGCCGTCGAGGTCGAGGTCGTTGGTCGGCTCGTCCAGCAGGAAGACGTCGTAGCGGGAGAGGAGGAGGGAGGCGAGTCCGGCGCGCGCCGCCTGGCCTCCGGAGAGGGCCGTCATGGGCAGGTCCAGGCTGACCGTGAGGCCCAGCTCGGCGGCTACCTGCGCGGCCCGCTCCTCCAGGTCCGCGCCGCCGAGGGCGAGCCACCGCTCCAGGGTTTCCGAGTACGCGTCGTCCGCGCCCGGGGCCCCGGAGACCAGGCCCTCCGTCGCCTCGTCCATGGCGCGCTGGGCGTCGGCGACGCCGGTGCGGCGGGCCAGGAACGCGGCCACGGTCTCGCCCTCGCGCCGCTCCGGCTCCTGCGGGAGGTGGCCGACGGTGGCGGTGGGCGGGGAGAGCCGCAGCTCGCCCTCCTCCGGGCGGTCGAGTCCGGCGAGCAGGCGGAGCAGGGACGATTTTCCGGCGCCGTTGACTCCGACGAGACCGATCACGTCTCCGGGGGCGACGACGAGGTCGAGTCCGGCGAAGAGCGTGCGGTCGCCGTGTCCGGCGGCGAGGTCCTTGGCGACGAGGGTGGCAGTCATCAGGGTGCCGATCCTAGTCGCCGGTGACGGGTGCCCTCCGCTGCCCTCTGCCCCCGACGTGGGGTTTCCGTTAGCGTCCGGGCAGCGACAGGTGCGTACGGACGGGACAGGAGTGACCATGACGACGGATGTGGCGGATGTGATCGTGGTGGGCGGCGGGGTCATCGGCCTGACCACCGCCGTGACCCTGGCGGAGCGCGGGCTGCGGGTGCGGGTCTGGTCGCGCGATCCGGCCGGGGTGACGACGTCGGCGGTGGCGGGGGCGCTGTGGTGGCCGTACCGGATCGAACCGGCGGAGCGGGTCGGCGCCTGGTCGCTGGAGACACTCGCGGTGTACGAGGAGCTGGCGGCCGGGGCCGGTGGGAGCGGCGTGCGGGTGGTGGCGGGGGTGCACGGCGGTGAGCGGTTCGCGGCGCTGGGGCCCTGGGCGGCGGAGCTGAAGGGTGCCGTGGAGGTGGCCGAGGGGCTGCAGGTGGTGCTGCCGCTGCTGGACATGCCGGTCCACCTGGCGTGGCTGGAGGGGCGGCTGACGGCGGCGGGGGGTGCGGTGGAGCGGCGGGCGGTGGCCGGGTTCGAGGAGGCGGCGGCGTCCGCCCCGGTGGTGGTGAACTGCACGGGGCTGGGCGCGCGCGAACTGGTGCCGGACGCGGGGGTGCGGGCGGTGCGGGGGCAGCTGGTCGTGGTGGAGAACCCGGGGATCGAGGAGTGGTTCACCGAGGCGGACCAGGCGTCGGCCGCGACGACGTACTTCTTCCCGCAGCCGGCCGGTCTGGTGCTGGGGGGCACCGCCGAGGCGGACGACGAGCGACGGGAGCCCGATGCGGGGACGGCCCGGGAGATCTTGGCACGGTGTGCGCGGGTCCGGCCGGAGATCGCGGGCGCCCGGGTGCTGGGGCACCGGGTGGGACTGCGGCCGGCGCGGGAGGCCGGGGTGCGGATCGAGGCGGAGCCCCTGCCCGGCGGCGGTCTGCTGGTGCACAACTACGGGCACGGGGGTGCGGGCGTGACCGTGGCGTGGGGCTGCGCACGGGCGGCGGCCGCCCTGGTGGGCTGAGCCGCCGCCGTACGTGCGAAGGGGTCCCCGGGACTCAGCCCTGGGGGCCCTTCTCGATCGGGGTGTCCTTGTGGCGCTCGTCCGTGGTGACCGTGGTGCCGGGGCCGATACGGATCTCGAAGTCGCCGTCGTACTTGGCGTGCCCCTCGATCACCGCGGACTCGACCGCCTCCACGCCGAACTCCTCGCGGACGATCTGCGGGTCCCTGCGCAGGTCCCGCATCAGGGCCACGCACATGCCGACCATGACGACGACGAAGGGCGCGGCGACCAGGATGGTGAGGTTCTGGAGCCCCTCCAGCGCGTTCTCCTGGCCGTCCCCGATGAGCAGCATGATCGCGGCCACGGCCCCGGTCACGACACCCCAGAAGATGACGACCCACTTGCTGGGCTCCAGGATGCCCTTCTGCGAGAGCGTGCCCATGACGATCGAGGCGGCGTCGGCGCCGGAGACGAAAAAGATGCCGACGAGGATCATCACCAGGATGCTCGTGACGGTGGCGATCGGGTACTCCTGGAGGACGCCGAAGAGCTGGGCCTCGGGGGTGTCCGCGCCGGTGAGCTTGCCCGCCTCGTCCAGCTTCATGGCCGTGCCGCCGAAGACGGCGAACCAGATCAGGCTGACCGTGCTGGGCACCAGGATGACGCCGCCGACGAACTGGCGGATCGTGCGGCCCCGGCTGATACGGGCGATGAACATGCCGACGAAGGGCGTCCAGGAGATCCACCAGGCCCAGTAGAAGACCGTCCAGCCGCCGAGCCAGTCGGCGACTTCACCGCCGCCGGTGGCCTCGGTGCGGCCGGCGAGCTGTCCGAGGTCACTGATGTAGGCGCCCAGCGAGGTGGGGATCAGGTCGAGGACGAAGATCGTGGGGCCGACGATGAAGACGAACACGACCAGGAGCAGGGCCAGCACCATGTTGATGTTGGAGAGCCACTGGATGCCCTTCTCCACACCGGAGACCGCGGAGGCGACGAAGCCGACCGTCAGCACGGCGATGATGGCGACGAGGAGGCCGGTGCCGGCCTTCTCCAGCCAGTCCAGCTCCTGGATACCGCTGCCGATCTGGAGGGCGCCGAGGCCCAGCGAGGCCGCCGAGCCGAAGAGCGTGGCGAAGATGGCCAGGATGTCGATGACGCGCCCGACGCCTCCGCGCGCGTGGCGCTCGCCGATCAGCGGCTCGAAGACCGCGCTGATCGTCTGCCTCCTGCGCATCCGGTAGGCGCTGTAGGCGATGGCGAGGCCGACCACCGCGTAGATCGCCCAGGGGTGCAGCGTCCAGTGGAAGAGGGTGGTGGCCATCGCCGTCTGCATGGCCTCGGCCGAGTCGGCGGGGTCGGTGCCGGGCGGCGGGGTGCGGAAGTGGGCCAAGGGCTCACTGACGCCCCAGAACATCAGCCCGATGCCCATACCGGCGCTGAACATCATCGCGACCCAGGAGATGGTCCGGAACTCCGGCGGCTCCCCTTCCTGGCCGAGGCAGATCTTCCCGTAGCGGCTGATGGCCAGCCAGAGGGCGAAGATGACGAAGCCCGACGCGGCGAGCATGAAGGCCCAGCCGCCGTTGTGGATGAGCCCCTTGAGCAGCTTGCCGGACGCCGTCTCCAGCGATGAGGTGGCGATCGCGCCCCAGACGACGAAGGCGACGGTGAGGACCGCCGTGACGCCGAACACCACCCGGTCGGTGGTCGGGGCCCGGGTGTTGAGCGGTTCGGGGGGAAGGTCGGCCGTGACCGACAGTTCCTCCCGGCTCCCGGCTGACTGGTCGTCCTGGGACACAAATGGCACCTTTCACCGAGTCCGAAAAACACTCTTCGTAGGCAGTACCACACCTGCCTACGATCCCGAAGAATCAACAAGCCGTAACAGCTTGACCAGATGTGATGGAATATGACGCCCGTTGGTCGAGGAGGAGCGGAATCAGGCTCCTGGCCGACTGCCGCAGGGGCACATATGCGCCAGCTCCGTCCCGGTGGGACCGGACACCGTGCAGGGCGAGCCGCTCCTTCACCCCGGCGTACTGGGCCGCGTCCAGCCGGTAGCCGCACGGCGGGTCGGTGAGGACCTCGCCGGGCCCGGCCGGATCGTTGTCGGCGCCGCCCAGGTGGACGGGGCCGCGGTCGGCGTAGCCGCTCAGACGCGAGAGCGCGGTGGCGGCGCGGATGCGGGCGCGCTGCTCCTGGGTGAAGTCGAAGAGGCCGCCCAGCGCGGTCCGCTGGGAGTGGACCCGGCGCCGGTGGTTGAGGGCCGGGTCGTCCTTCTCCGCCTCGCTCAGGGCGTCGATGCGTGACTCGACGAGGAGGCCGACGGCGTGCTTGAGGCCGGAGGCGTTACGCAGGATGCGTTCCTGGCCGTCACCGGCGGTCTGCTTGATGGGGTCGCCGGTGACGGGGTCGGTCCAGATGCCGTAGTGGCCGCTGCTGTAGCCGGCCTCGGTCGCGGCGGGCCGCACATACCGCTCGGAGAGCGTGCGCGAGAGGCCGTGGACACGGCTGTCGACGTTCAGGTTGCGGGGCCACAGGACGAAGAGGTCCTTGTCGTAATACGGCTGCGTGGCACCGTACTCGTGCAAGTCGTAGATGACATCGGGCCGTTCGTCGCGGACGACGGCCGCGATCGCCCGGCCCTCCGCGGTCTCCAGGGCGATGTGGTCCCGGTTGACGTCGACGCCGTCGGCGTTGCCCCGGGTGTCGGCGGCGCGCCCGTCCGGGTTGGCGGTGGGCACCACCAGCACCGTCGTACGGGAGAGGAAGGCGCGGGTGGCACGGTCCTCGGCGAAGGCCAGGTCGCGCAGGGTGGTC
Source organism: Streptomyces griseus subsp. griseus (assembly GCF_003610995.1). Taxonomy (NCBI): domain Bacteria; kingdom Bacillati; phylum Actinomycetota; class Actinomycetes; order Kitasatosporales; family Streptomycetaceae; genus Streptomyces; species Streptomyces griseus. The sequence continues at coordinate 6,661,639 of NZ_CP032543.1, read as the reverse complement.
AGACAGGCCTCACGCCCGGCGGGCTCGTCACCGTGCTGACTGCAGATCAGCAGGATCGTGGTGGCGGCGGGGAACTGCTTCCCGATGCGCACGAGTTGGAGGGGGCGGCCCTGCCCGGTCGTCCCGATCCGTTCGACGGCGGCCCGGTCGCTCCCCCGGTCCACCGCCCCCAGGAAGGCCTGCTCCTCCCGCGGCCCGGTCCAGCGCGCCCCGTCGCTCGCCTCGAACCCGGTGCGCGGCGGATGCGGCGCGGCCTCGGCGGGTGCGATGGCGAACGGAACCGCCAGCGCGCCCAAGACCGCCGCCACCACCGCACTCCGGCGCCGGACCGCCGGGCCCCCGCGCCGCGCACCGGACGGCGGGCGGCCGGGATGGGCGACCGGTCCGAGCCAGGGCTGCGGGCTGAGCATGCGGAGCGCGCGGATGGTGCGAGGGGTCATCAGCGGCAGTCTCCCGGGGTACGGACGGAGTACGGGCGGGCGCGGGCGGCGGACACCGAGGTGCCCGCCCGGTCGGTCGGTGCCGCGGACGTTACCTGGGTGAACTCCCGTGCAACAGGGGGCGATCACTGCCGGTCGTGACGAGGGCATGGCGATCATGTGACAGAGATGCCCGGAATCGACCGGCCTGCCCGGCGGGCTGCTTAGCCTCTTTCCTGACCGGTCGGAACCCATCCACCGCCCGGTTCCACGACCGGCCGGCGACACCCTCCGGCCGGTCGACCGTCCCGACGACTTGGAGTATGCGTGCACCGCAGATTCATCGTCCCCAGCGCACTGGCGGCCACCCTCCTGCTGGCGATCCCGGCATCGGCCGCCACCGGCACCGTGGGTGCCCCGGGTATCGGCGACCCTTACTACCCGGTCGCCGGAAACGGCGGCTACGACGTCTCCCACTACGACCTGCGGCTGAAGTACCAGCCGACGACCGACCTGTTGGAGGGCACGGCGACGATCATCGCCACCACCACGCAGGAGCTGACCCGGTTCGACCTCGACTTCGGGCTCGCCGTCTCCGAGGTGCGGGTCAACGGCAGAAAGGCCGGCTTCGCGAAGAGCGGCGAGCAGGAGCTGGAGATCACTCCGGCGGACCGCCTGGCGAAGGACAGGGACATCTCGGTGGTCGTCCGGTACGCGGGCAAGCCCTCCGAGGTGAAGGTCAACGGCTGGACCGCCTGGGCCCGGACCCCGGACGGCGGCGTCGCCGCGCAGGAGCCGGAGTCGGCGGTCTGGTGGTACCCGAGCAACGACCACCCCCTCGACAAGGCCACGTACGACATCTCGGTCTCCGTGCCGGACGGCACGCAGGCGATCAGCAACGGCGTGCTCGTGTCGCAGAGTTCGAAGCTCGGCTGGACGCGCTTCAACTGGCGTTCCGACCGACCGCAGGCCTCGTACCTCTCGACGCTCGCGGTCGGCAAGTTCGACATCACGACGGACAGGACGGCCGACGGCCTGCCGGTGCTGAACGCGTACAGCAAGGACCTCGGCGCCAACGCGGGTGCCGCCCGGGCCAGCATCGAGAGGACCGCCGAGGTCGCGGAGTGGCTGAGCGAGGTCTTCGGCCCGTACCCGTTCAACGCGCTCGGCGGCTATGTGCCCAATGTGACGAGCGGCTTCGCGCTGGAGACCCAGACGCGGCCCTTCTACAGCCCGCGGCAGTTCGCGAACGGGGCCAACGTCTCGGTCGTCGTCCACGAGATCGCGCACCAGTGGTACGGCAACAGCGTCTCGGTCGCCGGCTGGAAGGACATCTGGATCAACGAGGGCTTCGCCCGCTACAGCCAGTGGCTCTGGTCGGAGAAGGAGGGCGAGGGCACCGCGCAGGAGCTGGCGGACTACGTCTACGCCCAGCATCCGGCGAACGACCCGTTCTGGAAGGTGAGGCCGGGCGACCCGGGTCCGGACAAGCAGTTCGACATCGCCGTCTACGACCGGGGCGCGCTGGCGCTCCAGGCGCTGCGCAACGAGGTGGGCGATGACACCTTCTTCGCCCTGCTGAAGGGGTGGCCGACCGAGAAGGCGCACTCCAACGCGACGGTGGGCGACTTCCTGCGGTACGCGGAGCGGGTCTCGGGCAAGCCGCTGGCGACGCTCTTCGACACCTGGCTCTACCAGCCGAAGCGGCCGGCGCTGCCTGCGGCGTCCTCGACGGGGGCCGCCAAGGGCGCGGTGTCGTCCCGTGCGGCGGGGCGGCCGGAGCGGCCCGCGTCGTGGAAGAAGATCGCGGCGACAAACACGGTCCATGACCATGGGGACCACGGGGCCGACGGGGACCATGGGGCCCACGGCGGTCACAGTCACCGCTGATCACTGCGCGCCGGTGGGACCGGGGGTCGTCGGAACGGTGAAGTTCAGCCGTTCCTGCGGCCCCCGGTGGCGTGCGCGGCGCGGGCCGCCCGGGCCATCGGCAGATACCGCAGCCGCTCCGGCAGAGCGGGCACGACCACCCGCAGCACGGCACAGATCCGCCGCAGCCGCTTCTCCTGCGCCGCCGTCCACGGCAGGCCGATCGCCGCGCGGGCGTCCGGCGGCATGAGCCCGATGGTGACGAACCGCCGGCCGCGGGACAGCGGCGGCAGGAGCACCGGCCACAAGGCCCGCAGGACCGTCCGCACCGGCCACGGGCCACAGTCCGGCGGCGGCACGGGCTGGTCCACGTCGACCAGTTCGCGCACCACGGTCGTCGCCTCGATCTCCCCGGCGAGCATCTTCTCCCAGTACGGCCAGAACTCCTCGATGGTCCGGGGCATGTCCCGGTCGTGGATGCCGAGGATCCGGCCGACCTGGAGCCACTCCGCGTACAGGGCACGTTCCTGGGCGGGGCTCATCGGCCGGATGAGATAGCGCGCCGCGTGCCGGTGGACGGGAAAGCCGGTGGCGTGCACCCAGGCGTAGTGGGCGGGCGTCAGCGCGTGGTACGCACGGCCCCGGGTGTCGGTGCCCTGGATCGTCCGGTGCAGCCGCCGCAGCCTGCGCCCCTCCTCGGCGGCCTCCGCTCCCCCGTACACCCAGAGCTGGAGCGACCGCAGGGAGCGTTCGCCGCGCCCCCAGGGGTCGGTACGGAAGACGGAGTGCTCATCGACGCCCGCGCCGACGGCGGGGTGGGCGACCTGGAGGGTGAGGGCGGCGGGCAGCATGAGCAGAGCCCGGATGTCCCCGGACAGGCTCCACAGGACCCCGCCGGGCGGCGGTGGCAGGGGCTCCTCGACGTCCTTCGCGCTGCTCATCCGGTGCTCCCGCACTCCCGGCGGACCTGCGGTGCGCTGCCCGTCCCTTCCCTCCATGGTCCCTCGCGGGCGGGTGGTCGTCAGGGCGGGGCCGGGGCCGTCCCGGTCATGGCTTCACCGTACGGTCCGGCACCGACAGCGGCCGGGGTGGACGGCGGGCCCCCGGTGCCGGAGACTTTCGCAGTAGTGGTGAGACAGCGGCACTGTCCGATACGACGGTTCGACGGCGGGGAGCAGAGATGGCGACGGGGACCGACGAGCCCACGCTCACGGTGGACGAGCTGGCGGCGCGGGCCGGAGTCACCGTACGTACCGTGCGGTTCTACAGCACCCGGGGTCTGCTGCCGCCCCCGGTCATCGGGCCGCGCCGGGTCGGGCACTACGGGGCCGATCACCTCTCCCGGCTCGCGCTGATCGAGGAGCTTCAGCACCAGGGCATGACGCTCGCCGCCATCGAACGGTATCTGGAGCAGCTGCCGCCCGACCTGAGCGCCCATGATCTCGCGATCCACCGCGCGCTGGTCGCTTCCTGGGCGCCGGACACGGCGGAGGACATGACGGGGGCCGAGCTGGAGAAGCGGGCGGGGCGGGCACTGGCCGCGCCGGACGTGGAGCGGCTGGCGGCGATGGGGGTGCTGGTGCGGACCGAGGAGGACGTCCAGGCGTACCGGGTGGATCTCGGGCTGCTGCGGCTCGGGGTGGAGCTGCTGGACGTGCCGATCGCGCACGAGACGATCCTGGCGGCCCGGACCGTCCTGCTGGAGCACACGCGGTCCGCCGCGCAGGAGATGACCCGGCTCTTCCGGGACGAGGTGTGGAATCCCTACCGGGAGCGCGAGGGCGATCCTGAGCACGTGGCCGCGATGAAGTCGCTGTCGGCCCATATGCAACCGATCGTCGTGCAGGCCTTGGTGACGGCCTTTCAGCGCTCGCTCAAGGAGGAGCTGCGGGCCGCGTTCACCACCGAGTGACGGTGAACGCGGCCCGGTGCAGGGTCAGTCGTGGAAGGTCTCGCCCTTCTCCGCCTTCTCCACGAGCAGCGCGGGCGGCAGGAAGCGGTCGCCGTAGCGCTCGGCCAACTCCCGGGCGCGGACGACGAAGCCGGGCAGGCCGCCCTCGTACCCGTTGATGTACTGGAGCACGCCGCCGGTCCACGGCGGGAAGCCGATGCCCATGATGGAGCCGATGTTGGCGTCGGCGACGGAGATGAGGACGTTCTCCTCCAGGCAGCGGACGCTGTCCAGGGCCTCGGAGAAGAGCATCCGCTCCTTCATGTCCTCGAAGGGCACGTCCGCTTCGGACTTGGTGGTGAAGTGCTCGCGCAGGCCCGGCCAGAGGCCCGTGCGCCTGCCCTCCTCGTCGTAGTCGTAGAAGCCCGCTCCCCCGCTGCGGCCGGGGCGGCCGAACTCGTCGACCATGCGGTCGACGACCGCGTCCGAGGGGTGGCCGGGCCAGGTGCCACCGGCCTCCTCCACCGCGCGCTTGGTCTCGTTGCGGATCTTGCGCGGCAGGGTCAGGGTCAGGTCGTCCATCAGGGAGAGCACCTTGGCCGGATAGCCGGACTGGGCGGCCGCCTGTTCGACCGAGGCGGGCTCCACGCCCTCGCCGACCATGGCGACGCCCTCGCTGATGAACTGGCCGATGACGCGCGAGGTGAAGAAGCCGCGCGAGTCGTTGACGACGATCGGCGTCTTCTTGATGCGCCGTACGAGGTCGAAGGCGCGGGCCAGCGCCTCGTCGCCGGTCCGCTCGCCCTTGATGATCTCGACCAGCGGCATCTTGTCGACCGGTGAGAAGAAGTGCAGGCCGATGAAGTCGGCCGGGCGGGAGACGCCTTCGGCCAGGACCGTGATGGGGAGGGTGGAGGTGTTGGAGCAGAGCAGCGCGTCGGGCTCGATGACGTCCTGGATCTCCTGGAACACCTTGTGCTTGAGCCCGGTGTCCTCGAAGACGGCCTCGATCACCGCGTCGCAGCCCGCGAGATCGGCCGCGTCGCCGGTCGGGGTGATGCGGGCCAGCAGTTCGTCGCGCTTCGCCTCCGTCGTACGGCCCCGGGAGAGCGCCTTGGCGAGCAGCTTCTCGCTGTACGCCTTGCCCTTGGCGGCCGCCTCGGTGGAGACGTCCTTGAGGACGACCTCGATCCCGGCCTTGGCGCAGGAGTAGGCGATGCCCGCGCCCATCATCCCGGCGCCGAGCACGGCGACCTTGCGCACGGGGCGCTCGGGGATGTCCTTGGGGCGGTTGGCACCGGAGTTGACGGCCTGGAGGTCGAAGAAGAACGCCTGGATCATGTTCTTGGCGACCTGGCCGGTGACCAGCTCGGTGAAGTACCGGGCCTCGATGGTCAGGGCGGTCTCGAAGTCGACCTGCGAGCCCTCGACGGCCGCCGCCAGGATGTTGCGCGGCGCGGGCATGGGCGCGCCCGCGATCTGCTTCTTCAAGTTGGCCGGGAACGCGGGGAGGTTGGCGGCGAACTTGGGGTGGGAGGGGGTGCCGCCGGGGATGCGGTAGCCCTTGACGTCCCAGGGCTGCTGGGACTCGGGGTTGGCGTCGATGAAGGCGCGGGCCTTCTCGATCATCTCCTCGCGGGTGGCGGCGACTTCGTGGACGAGGCCGTTCTCCAGAGCGCGCCGCGGGGTGTACTGGGTGCCCTGGAGGAGCACCTTGAGCAGCGCGTCGGCGATGCCCATGAGCCGTACGGTACGGGTGAGGCCGCCGCCCGCCGGGAGCAGGCCGAGGGTGACCTCGGGCAGGCCGATACGGGAGCCGGGGGCGTCGAGGGCGACGCGGTGGTGGGAGGCGAGCGCGATCTCGTAACCGCCGCCGAGGGCGGCTCCGTTGATGGCGGCGACGATCGGTTTGCCGAGGGTCTCGATGCGGCGGAGCGAGCGCTTGATCTCGGTGCCGGTGTCGAAGGCGGCCTGGGCGTTCTCGGGGCCGGCCTTGATCATGTCCTTGAGGTCGCCGCCCGCGAAGAAGGTCTTCTTGGCGGAGGTGTAGATGATGCCGCGGATGGAGTCCTTCTCCGCCTCGGCGCGGTCGGCGATGGCCGCGATGGAGTCCTTGAAGGCCTGGTTCATCGTGTTGGCCGACTGGTTCGGATCGTCGAGGACGAGGGTGACGACGCCGGTCTCGTCCTGTTCCCAGCGGATGGTGGTGCTCTCGGTCATGTCGGTGTCTTCTCCGTAAGCAGGGGTGGCCGGGGGCAGGACGGGTCAGATGCGTTCGACGATGGTCGCGACGCCCATGCCGCCGCCGACGCAGAGGGTGACCAGGCCGAACCGCTGGTCGCGGCGCTCCAGTTCGTCGATGACGGTGCCGAGGATCATCGCGCCGGTCGCGCCGAGCGGGTGGCCGAGCGCGATGGCGCCGCCGTTGACGTTGACCTTGTCCAGGCTCAGGCCCATGTCCTTGACGAAGCGCAGGACGACGCCCGCGAAGGCCTCGTTGATCTCGACCAGGTCGATGTCGTCGATGGTGAGCCCGGCCTTGGCGAGCGCCTTGCGGGTGGCGGGGGCGGGGCCGGTGAGCATGATGGTGGGCTCGGAGCCGGAGACGGCCGCGGAGACGATGCGGGCGCGCGGGGTGAGGCCGTAGCGCTCGCCGGCCTCCTTCGAGCCGATGGCGACGAGGGCGGCGCCGTCGACGATGCCGGAGGAGTTGCCCGCGTGGTGGACGTGGTCGATCTTCTCGACCCAGTGGTACTTCTGGAGGGCCACCGCGTCGAAGCCGCCCATGTCACCGATGGCGGCGAAGGAGGGCTTGAGGCCGGCGAGGGAGTCGGCGGTGGTGCCGGGGCGCAGGTGCTCGTCGTGGTCCAGGACCAGCAGGCCGTTGCGGTCCTTGACCGGGACGACGGAGCGGGCGAAGCGGCCGTCCTTCCAGGCCGCTGCCGCGCGCTCCTGGGAGAGGGCGGCGTACTCGTCGACGTCGCGGCGGCTGAACCCCTCGATGGTGGCGATGAGGTCGGCGCCGATGCCCTGCGGGGCGAAGCCGGTCTCGAAGCTGGTCATCGGGTCCATCGCCCAGGCCCCGCCGTCGGAGCCCATCGGCACCCGGGACATCGACTCGACGCCCCCGGCGAGGACGAGGTCCTCCCAGCCCGAACGGACCTTGGCAGCGGCCAGGTTGACGGCTTCCAGGCCCGAGGCACAGAAGCGGTTCTCCTGGACCCCGGCGACGGAGTCGGGGAGCCCGGCGGCGATGGCGGCGATGCGGGCGATGTCGGAGCCCTGGTCGCCGAGCGGGCTGACGACCCGAGGACGATGTCGTCGATGGCGGCCGGGTCGAGGTCCGGGAAGCGGCCCTGGATCTCGTGGATGAGGCCGACGACCAGGTCGATCGGCTTGGTGCCGTGCAGGGCGCCGTTGGCCTTGCCTCGGCCGCGCGGGGTGCGGATCGCGTCGTAGACGAATGCTTCGGTACTCAAGACAGCTGCCTTTCGGGGGTGGTGGCGAGGGGCGGAGAAGTTGTCAGGCGAGCAGCGAGCGGCCGATGATCTCCTTCATGATCTCGGTGGTGCCGCCGTAGATGGTCTGGATACGGCCGTCGGTGAACGCCTTGGCGACCCTGTACTCGCTCATGTAGCCGTAGCCGCCGTGCAGTTGGAGGCAGCGGTCGGCGACGCGCTTCTGCAGTTCGGTGGCCCACCACTTGGCCATGGAGGCGTGGACGGCGTCGAGGGCCCCGTCGGAGTGGTCGACGATGCACCGGTCCAGGAAGGTCCGGGTGACGGCGCACTCGGTGGCCATCTCCGCGATCTCGAACCGGATGTGCTGGAGCTTGGAGAGCGGCCGCCCGAAGGCCTCGCGCTCCTTGACGTACTGCGTGGTGATCTCCAGCAGGTGTTCGGCGGCGGCGATCCCGGCGACCGCGATACCCATGCGCTCCTGGGCCAGGTTGGTCATCAGGTGGATGAAGGCGCCGTCCAGCTCGCCGAGCAGGTTCTCCTTGGGGACGCGGACGTCGTTGAAGAACAACTCGGCGGTGTCCTGCGACTTCTGGCCGATCTTGTCGAGGTTGCGGCCGCGCTCGAACCCTTCGGCCCCGCGCTCCACGACGATCAGCGAGAGCCCCTTGGCACCGCCGTCGGGGGTGGTCTTGGCGACGACGATCACCAGGTCGGCGAGGATGCCGTTGGAGATGAAGGTCTTCGAGCCGTTGAGCAGCCAGTGGTCGCCCTTGTCCTCGGCGGTGGTGCGGATCGCCTGGAGGTCGGAGCCGGCGCCCGGCTCGGTCATGGCGATGGCGGTGATGGTCTCGCCGGAGCAGAAGCCGGGGAGCCAGCGTCGCCTCTGCTCGTCGGTGGCGAGGCCGGTGAGGTAGGGGCCGACGATGTCGTTGTGCAGGCCGACCGCGAGGCCGGGCGCCCCGGCCCGGGTGAACTCCTCGGCGAGGACGGCGCTGTAGCGGAAGTCGCTGGAGCCGCCGCCTCCGTACTCCTCCGGGACGGCGAGGCCGAGCAGCCCGGCGCGTCCGGCGGCGAGCCAGGCGTCGCGCGAGACGATGCCGTCCCGCTCCCACTGCTCGTAGTGCGGGAGCACCTCCTTGGCCAGGAAGGCCCGGACGGTCTCGCGGAACGCGTCGTGCTCCTCGGTGAAGATCTGGCGTTGCACGGGGTCTCCTAGTCGTGAGGGTGGGGCCGGAGCCCCGGTACGTCCCAGTCGGCGGCGACCGCGTCCGTGTCGGCGCCCGGCTGTGCGGGCCCGCTGCGGACGGAGACGGGAGTGGCGGAGAAGCGCGGGGCGGGGGCGGGCTGGGTGATGCCGCTGTGGTCGACGTAGGTGGAGCGGGCGGCGAGGTGCGGGTGGTGGGACGCCTCGCGGAGGGAGAGCACGGGGGCCACGCAGGCGTCGGTGCCGTCGAACACCTCGGTCCACTCCGCCCGCGTACGGGTGAGAAAGCGCTCGGTGACGGCGGCGCGCAGCTCGTCCCAGCGGGCCAGCTCCCACCGGTCGGGGAAGGCGTCCGCCAGGCCGAGGAGCCGATGAACCGGGCGTAGAACTGCCCCTCCAGCGGCCCGACCGCCATGTGACCGCCGTCGGAGGTGGCGTAGGTGCCGTAGAAGGGGCAGCCGCCGTCCAGCAGGTTGGTGCCGCGCCGGTCCTGCCAGCTCCCGGCGGCCAGCATGCCGTGGATCATCGAGGCGAGGTGGGCGGCGCCGTCGACGATCGCCGCGTCCACCACCTGGCCGGAGCCACCGGGTGTACGCGCGTGCTGGAGGGCGGCGAGGACGCCGACGACGAGGTAGAGCGAGCCGCCCGCGTAGTCGCCGACCAGGTTGGCGGGGACCACCGGCGGCTCGTCCGGCTTGCCGATCATGGAGAGAGTGCCGCTCAGGGCGAGGTAGGCGATGTCGTGCCCGGCCCGCTGCGCCAGCGGCCCGTCCTGGCCCCAGCCGGTCATCCGCCCGTAGACCAGCTTCGGGTTGCGGGCGAGGCAGGCGTCGGGCCCGACGCCGAGCCGCTCGGCGACGCCGGGGCGGTACCCCTCGACGAGGATGTCGGCGCGTTCGACCAGGTCCAGGACCCGGTCGGCGCCGCCCTCGGCCTTGAGGTCGACGAGGACGGAGCGCTTGTTGCGGTTGGTGATGTCGTACGCCGGGTCGATGCCGAGCGCCGGGCCGCCGGGCCGGTCGACGCGCACGACATCGGCTCCGAGGTCCGCCAGGAGCATGGCCGCGAACGGCCCGGGGCCGATCCCCGCCAACTCGACGGCACGGACTCCGGTCAGCGGGCCGTGCCCGGTCCTTGCCATCCTTGAGCCCCAGGGGTGTGACACAACCGATGTAACATCAATGATGCTAAGAACACGCCCCGCTCTCCACAACCCCCCGGGCCGAGCAAGCGCTTAGTTCTTCCTCCACGATCCTCTCGCATCCCTCCCGGACGATCCATGTCCGCGCCCCGCCCGGCCGCACACCCGTCGGCCCCCTCCGCTAGCCTGCCTGCCACGTCTTCCCCGTCCCGCCCTCCGGAGGCCCTCGTGAACAGGCAGAACGGGGCAGCACGCCCCCTGGATGTCGTCCTTTTCGGTGCCACCGGCTTCGTCGGGGTGCTCACCGCCGAGTACCTGGCGGCGCACGCCCCCGAAGGGCTGCGCTGGGGACTGGCCGGCCGCAGCCGCACCAAGCTGGCGCACCTGCGCGAACGGCTCACCGCGATCGAGCCGCGCTGCGCCGGGCTGCCGCTGCTGGAGACCGACGCCGACGACGAGGAGGCCCTGCGCGAACTCGCCGCCTCCGCACGGGTGGTGGCCACCACCGTGGGCCCGTACATCCTGTACGGCGAGAAGCTCGTCGCCGCCTGCGCCGAGGCCGGGACGGACTACCTGGACCTCACCGGCGAGGCGGAGTTCATCGACCGGACCTACGTGCGCCACGACGCGCGGGCCCGGGAGACGGGCGCCCGCATCGTGCACGCCTGCGGCTTCGACTCCGTACCCCATGACCTGGGTGCTTACTTCACGGTCAAGCAGCTGCCGGAGGGGGTGCCGCTGGCCGTCGACGGCTTCGTCCGCAGCAACGCCGTCTTCTCCGGCGGTACGTTCGCCTCGGCGCTCACCGCGATGGGCCGCGGCCCGCAGATGCTGCTCGCCGCCCGGGAGCGCCGCCTGTACGAGCCCCGCCAGGTCGGCCGCCGGGTCCGCACCCCCGCGGGCTCCCCGCACTTCAGCGGGGCCACCGGCACCTGGGCGCTGCCGCTGCCGACCGTCGACCCGGCGGTCGTGGGCCGCTCCGCGCGGGCGCTGGAACGGTACGGCCCCGACTTCCGCTACCGCCACTTCGCCTCGGTCAAGACGCTGCCGATGGCCCTCGGCGGTCCGGCGGCCGTAGGCGCCCTGGTAGCCGCCGCGCAGGTGGGGCTCGTGCGCGACTGGCTGATGGGGCGGTACCAGGCGGGGCAGGGACCGGACGCGGAGCGCCGGAGGCGGAGCTGGTTCACCGTCCGCTTCGTCGGGGAGGGCGGCGGGCGGCGGGTCTTCACCGAGGTGTCGGGCGGCGATCCGGGCTACGACGAGACGGCCAAGATCCTCGCCGAGTCGGCCCTCTGCCTGGCGCTGGACAAGCTTCCGGAGACCTCCGGCCAGGTCACCACTGCGGCGGCGATGGGCGATGCCCTGCTGGAGCGCCTGACGGCGGCGGGGCTGCGCTTCCGGGTGGCGGCTGTGCGGTGAAGAGGGGCTGTCAGAAGATCCAGCTGACCAGCGTGTAGAGCATCGCGCCCAGCCAGACGAGGCCGACGACCCCGCCGAGTGCCATACCGAGCGCCATACGGCGCTGGGCGGGGTCGAGGGGCATGGGACGGACGGCCGTACGAGAGGTGTTCATACGTTCAGCCTGCCCAGCAAGATCGCTTTACGCCATCCGTACGGATACTCAGTCGAATCCGACGGCGAGCGGCGGACCTCAGGCGGTCGCTTCCCGCAGGGTCTGCCGGCACAGGGCGTCCGCCCGGCGGGTGCTCTCCGGCTGGCGGAAGCGGCGGGCCAGGCGCAGGGTGTGGGCGCAGGCGTTGTCGAGGCTGATCCGGTGGCCGACGGAGACGAAGACCGGGTTGGTGTTCTCCTGGGTGCGCAGCGCCCGGCCCACCACCTCGTCGCCGTCCACCAGCGGGGAGGAGTCGCCGCGCCGGGGGCCGGGGGCTTCGTACGTGAAGGTGAAGGGGTTCTTGCCGACGCCGATCACGGGCAGCCCGGTGAGCACGCCCAGATGGCTGGCGAGCCCGAAGCGGCGCGGGTGGGCGAGGCCGTACCCGTCGCAGATGACGACGCCGGGGTCGGCGGTCAGCGACTCCAGGGCCTCCAGCACGGCGGGGATCTCGCGGAAGGCCAGCAGCCCGGGGACGTACGGGAAGGTGATCCTGCCGACCGCCGTGGCCTCGTCCACGGTCTCCAGCGTCTCGGCGTCCAGCACGACGGCCGCCGCGACGACGACGTCCTTCTCCTCGTCGTACGCCACGTCGACACCGGTCACCAGGCCGGTGCCGGGCGCCGGGCCCGGCTCGTCCAGCACCACCAGGCCGCGCAGGCGGTCCTGGATCGTCCGGCCCTCGGCTTCGTCTGCGGGGGTCTCATGGGCGGGAGGGGGCTGTTCCGTCATGACCAGCAGCTTAGGCGGTTCCCGGGTGCCCCCGGTCCCGTAGCCTGGCGATCATGTTCGTACTGGAATTGACCTACACGGCCCCGGTCGAGCGCGCGGACGCGCTGATGCGGGAGCACATCGCCTGGCTGGACGAGCAGTACACGGCCGGCGTCTTCATCGCCTCGGGCCGCAAGAACCCCCGGGACGGCGGGGTGATCCTCGCCGTCGGGGACGACCGGGAGCGGATCGAGGCGATCGCCGCGGCCGACCCCTTCGCCGAACACGGCGTCTGCGCCTATCGGATCACCGAATTTCTCGTGACCAGGACGGCACCGGAACTCAGCGCTTACAAGCAGGAGTTGCGCGGCCAGTAGGTTGGACGGGCCACGCTCCCTCCCACCGGGAACGCGCGCCCTCCAGGGTGCGCCGCCGAGAACCGGGCAGGAGGCCAGGGGTGCAGGAGAGCGCGGAGGAGGGCGGGGCGTGGGCGGTGACGCAGCTCACGCCGCCCGCCGGTGCACGGATCGATGAGTTCCGTCGTCTACTCCAATGCCGGGAACCGTTCGCCCAGCCGCGAGAGGGAGCAGGTCTTGTCCAGCGTTATCGAGCAGTCCGTGCAGGCCCGCATGGTCGCGTCCGCCCCGCGGATGGAAACCCTGCCGGCCACACTGAGTTACGACCGCAAGGACCCCTTCGCCGTGCGGATGGCGTTCCCGGCCCCGGCGACCCTGGAGGGGACCGAGGTGTCCTGGGAGTTCTCCCGCGAGCTGCTGACGGCAGGGGTCGACACCCCGGCCGGGGAGGGCGACGTCCGGGTCAGGCCGTTCGGGTACGAGCGGACGGTGCTGGAGTTCCACGCGGCCGAGGGCATCGCCATGGTCCACGTGCGCACGGCTGAGCTGCGCCATTTCCTGGAGCGGGCGCAGGAGCTGGTGCCGGCGGGCGACGAGTACCGCTATCTGGAGCTGGACCGGGATCTGACCGATCTGCTGGGCGGCGCCTGCTGACCGGCGGGCCACCGCTCAGCTGAACGGAACGGCCGCACGGGCTCCCGGCCGAAAACCCGTTGCCGGGCCGTGCGCCCCGGTTCTACCTTGGTGATGTTCCTGTTGTCGTCGGATCGGAGAGGGACGTTGCTGATCTGAGATCCCCGCACCGCGCAGCGCCGCCACGGCTCGTCCGTGGCCTCAGGCGCCCGTGTGCGATCTCAGCTCGTCAGCCGTCCCGCGCTCATTCCCCGACGTACACGGGAGATCCGTATGTCTGCGTCCGACACCCACATCAGCTGTACCTCCCTCTCCTTCTCCTGGCCCGACGGCACCGAGGTCTTCGCCGGATTCGACCTCGCCGCGGGCCCCGGCCGCACCGGGCTCATCGGGCTCAACGGATGCGGCAAATCCACCCTGTTGCGGCTGATCGCCGGTGAACTCGCCCCACTGGAGGGCAGGATCAGGATCCGTGGCGGCCTCGGGTATCTGCCGCAGACGGTGACCCTGGACACCGCGCTCCGGGTCGATCAGGTGCTGGGCATCGCGGACCGGCGGGCGGCGATCGACGCCGTCGCGGCCGGTGACGTACGCGAGGAGCTCTTCACCCTGATCGGCGAGGACTGGGACGTGGAGCAGCGCGCCCGCGCCACCCTTGACGGGCTCGGCCTCGGCCATATCGGCCTGGACCGCACGGTCGGGGAGATGTCCGGCGGCGAGTGCGTGCTGCTGCGCCTCGCCGCCCTGCTGCTGGCCCGCCCCGGGGTGCTGCTGCTGGACGAGCCGACGAACAACCTGGACGCGGTGGCCCGCAAGCGGCTGTACGACGCGGTCGACTCCTGGAGCGGGGCGCTGCTCATGGTGAGCCACGACCGGGAGCTGCTGGAGCGCGTCGACCGGATCGCGGATCTGCGGGACGGCTCGGTCACCTGGTACGGCGGAAACGTCTCGGCGTACGAGGAGGCGCTCGCGGTCGAACAGGAGGCGGCGCAGCGGATGGTGCGGGCCGCCGAGTCGGATGTCCAGCGGCAGAAGCGCGAACTGGCAGAGGCACATATGAAGTTGGCCCGGCGCAGGCGGTACGGGCAGAAGATGTGGGACACCAGGCGGGAGCCCAAGGTGGTGATGGGCCAGCGCAAACGGTCCGCCCAGGAGTCGGCCGGCAAGCACCGCACCCTGCACACCGAGCGACTGGCCCAGGCCCGGGAGCGTCTCGACGAGGCGGAGTCGGCGGTGCGCGAGGACGCGGAGATCCGCATCGAGTTGCCGAGGACGCGGGTGCATCCGGGGAGCGATGTGCTCCTCCTGCGCGACCCGGTGCCGCCCTACGGGCCGCCGCTGGGCGGGGAGTTGACGGTCCGGGGGCCCGAGCGGATCGCGTTGACCGGGCGCAACGGAGCGGGCAAGACGGCGCTGCTGCGGACGATCGCGGGCGAGCTCGCCCCGGTCTCCGGCGAGGTTTCGACGCCGCTGCCGCTGGGCTTCCTCCGGCAGCGGCTGGACACGCTGGACGACGCGCTGTCGGTGGCGGAGAACGTGAAGTGGTCGGCCCCCGGCCTCACCGACAACGAAGTCCGGGCCCGGCTGGCGCGCTTCCTCTTCACGGGGGGCGCCGCCGACCACCCGGCCGGGACGCTGTCGGGCGGGGAGCGGTTCCGGGCGACGCTGGCGATGCTGCTGCTCGCGGACCCGGCGCCCCGGCTGCTGTTGCTGGACGAGCCGACGAACAGCCTCGACCTGGCGAGCGTACGGCGGCTGACCGAGGCCCTCGACGCGTACGAGGGGGCGCTGATCGTGGCGAGCCACGACGTGCCGTTCCTGGAGTCGATCGGGATCACCCGGTGGCTGCGGCTGGACGGGGAGCTGCGGGACACCTCGGCGGAGGAGGTGCGGGCCGGGCGGTGAGCCGTCGCGGAGGATCTCGGGAAAAGGCGACAGAAGCTGTCGGGTATCCCGCCTACCGTCGCCGGTATGGATCACAGCACCGCCACGAACCACCACCAGCCGACCGTGCGCCCCATCGCCATCACCGGGGCGCACGAGAACAATCTGCGCGATGTCTCCCTCACCCTGCCGAAGGGCCGGATCACCGTCTTCACGGGGGTCTCCGGTTCGGGGAAGTCGTCGGTCGTCTTCGACACGATCGCCGTGGAGTCCCAGCGGCAGCTGAACGAGACCTTCACCTCGTTCCTGCGGAACCGGCTGCCCAAGTACGAGCGGCCACGGGCCGAGTCCATGGAGGACCTGTCCGTGGCCGTCGTCATCGACCAGCGGCCGCTCGGCGGCAACGTCCGGTCGACCGTGGGCACGGCGACGGACATCTGGTCGGTGCTCCGGGTGCTGTTCTCCCGGTACGGCGCCCCGAGCGCCGGCGGGGCGAGCGCGTACTCCTTCAACGACCCGGCGGGGATGTGCCCGGAGTGCGACGGGGTGGGGCGGACGGTCCGCCTCGATCTGGACCGGGCGGTGGACTGGTCGAAGTCGCTGAACGAGGGGGCGCTGCTGCTGCCCGGGCTCTCGGTGGGCAGCTGGGAGTGGAGCCTGTACGGCGGGTCGGGGCGGTTCGACAACGATCTGCCGCTCTCCGATTACGGCGAGGAGGAGCGCCGACTCCTGCTGTACGGATCCGGGTTCACCGTCCGCCTCGACCTGCGCACGGGCTCGGCGGACATGCGGTTCGAGGGGGTGGTGACCCGGTTCGAGCGGCTCTACCTCAAGCGCGACACGGCGTCGCTGTCGGACAAGCGGCGTGCGGCGGCCGACCGGTTCACCGTCGAGAGGGTCTGCGGCTCCTGCGGCGGCGCGCGGCTGAACGCGGCGGCGCTCGCCACCCGCGTCGACGGGCTCTCGCCCGCCGACTACGGGCGGATGGAGGTCGCCGATCTCGTCGGCGTACTGGCGCGGATCGACGACCCGGTGGGCGGCCCGATCGCGGCGGCGGCCCGTGAGCGGCTGGAGCGGCTCGTGGGGATCGGGCTGGGATACCTCAGCCTGGACCGGGAGACGACCACGCTCTCGGGCGGCGAGGGGCAGCGGCTCAAGATGGTGCGCCATCTGGGGAGCTCCCTGACCGGGCTGACCTTCGTCTTCGACGAGCCGAGCATCGGGCTGCACCCCAGGGACGTCGGGCGGCTCGGCGATCTGCTGGTACGGCTGCGCGACAAGGGCAACACGGTGCTGGTGGTGGAGCACGACCCGGATGTGATGGCGGTCGCCGACCACATCGTCGACATGGGGCCGCGCGCCGGTTCGGAGGGCGGCCATGTCGTCTTCGAGGGGCCGTTCGACCGGCTGCGTGCGGCGGACACGCTCACCGGCCGCTGTCTGCGTCAACGCACCCCCGTCAAGAGCGAGTTCCGCTCCCCCACCGGGCATCTCCCGGTCCGGGGCGCCGAGCTGCACAACCTCAAGGGGCTGGACGTGTCGTTCCCCACCGGAGTGCTGACCGTGGTGACGGGGGTGGCGGGTTCGGGCAAGTCGACGCTCGTCTCGGAGGTGTTCACGGCGGCCCACCCGCAGGCGGTGGTCATCGACCAGAGCGCGATCACCGCCTCCTCCCGCTCCACCCCGGCCTCGTACATCGGTGCGCTGGACGCCATCCGCAAGGTCTTCGCGCGGGAGAACGGTGTCGACGCGGGGCTGTTCAGCTTCAACTCGACCGGCGCCTGCCCGGGCTGCTCGGGCCGTGGGGTGATCTCCACCGACCTGGCGTTCATGGACCCGGTGACCACGACCTGCCAGGAGTGCGAGGGCCGCCGGTTCCACGACGACGTCCTGAAACACCGGGTCGGCGGCCGGTCCATCGTGGACGTGCTGGAGATGACGGCGGCACAGGCGGTCGGACTCTTCGAGGATCGGGCGCTACTGCGGAAGCTGCGCACCCTGGACGAGGTCGGCCTCACCTATCTGACGCTCGGGCAGCCCCTCAGCACCCTCTCCGGCGGTGAGCGCCAGCGGATCAAGCTCGCCACCCAGCTGCACCGGACCTCCAGCGTCTACGTCCTGGACGAGCCGACGACCGGGCTGCACCTGGCCGACACCGGGGCGCTGGTAGACCTGCTCGACCGGCTGGTCGACGCGGGGAACACGGTGATCTGTGTGGAGCACAACCTGGAGGTGGTGAAGCGGGCGGACCGGGTCGTCGACCTCGGTCCGGACGGCGGGAAGAAGGGCGGCGAGCTGGTCTTCGAGGGGACCCCGCAGGAGCTGCTGGCGGACCCCGTCTCGGTTACCGCCCGGTATCTGCGCCGGGACCTCGGCCTGCCCGAGGAGCCCCGCTGACCTGCGAAGACCCCTGGACGTACGGCGAAGTCCGGCATGAGCTGCACGCATCACGATACGTGACCGGGTGCCCTCGGGGACGGGCTTGGCTTTGCCCTTACCGTCGCCTTAACCTACGGTCACGTAACCTACGAAGCCGTAGGTAATTCTCCCGTCCCCAGGAGCTCCCCGTGACGATCACCTCTCCCCACCTCGGCAGTTCGAAGGCGTGGACCGACGCCCAACTGCTGTACGCGCTCGAAGAGGTGGTGGAGAAGGAGCTCAACCGCCATCTCAAGGTCGCCAAGGACTGGATGCCCCACGAGTACGTCCCCTTCTCCGACGGCCGCAACTTCCCCGGCGTCTTCGAGGACGGCGAGGCATGGGCGGCGGACCAGTCCAAGGTCACCGACATCGGCAAGATCGCGCTCGTGGTGAACCTCCTCACCGAGGACAACCTCCCCAGCTACCACCACGAGATCGCCTCACTCTTCGGCCGCGACGGCGCCTGGGGCACCTGGGTGCACCGCTGGACCGCCGAGGAGGGCCGCCACGGCATCGTGATGCGCGACTACCTGCTCACCTCGCGCGCCGTGGACCCGGACAAGCTGGAGCAGTTCCGCATGGCGCACATGGCGGAGGGCTTCGAGTCGGACAACCGGCACTCGATGCTGCACTCCGTCGCGTACGTCGCCTTCCAGGAGCTGGCCACCCGCGTCTCGCACCGCAACACCGGCCACCAGTCCGGCGACCCGGTCTGCGACCGGATGCTGGCCCGGATCGCGACCGACGAGAACCTGCACATGGTCTTCTACCGCAACCTCCTGGGCGCCGCCTTCGAACTGGCCCCGGACCTGACCATGCAGGCCGTGCGCGATGTCGTCGTCAACTTCCGGATGCCCGGCCACGGCATGCCCGGCTTCGAGCGGGCCGCCGCGCAGATGGCGATCGGCGAGATCTACAACATGCGCATCCACCACGACGATGTGATCCAGCCGGTGCTGCGCTATCTGAAGGTCATGGACATCGACGGGCTCGGCCCGGAGGGCGTGAAGGCGCAGGAGGAACTCGGCCTGTACATGGGCGGGCTGGACAGCGAGGCGTCGAAGTTCGACGAGAAGCTCGCCGCACGCAAGGCGCGGATGGTCGCGCGCGGCCGCGCCTGACCCCCGTCGCCCCTCACTCCACCGCCGTGACCTCCGCGTACGCCACGTCGTGTACGTCGCCGCGGGGGTGCCGGCGCAGCATCCGCCGCTGGGTGCGCCTCGGCCCGGTCCACGCGGTGCGCCGGGCGCAGGCCACCGTCAGTTCGGCGGCGAACAGGCCCTCGGCCGCGTCCCCGCTCCCGGCCGGCCGCGCGACGACCAGCAGGGTGTCCGTGACACCGGTGCCCGCTCCTCAGGCGTCCTCGACGCGCCGTCCGACGGTGCCCGCGGTCCGGGCGGCGAGGGCGGGGCGGTTCAGCCCCGGTTGCGCTCTTCCCGGCGCAGTCGTTCGCGCTCCTTCTCGGAGAGCCCGCCCCAGACGCCGAACCGCTCGTCGTTGGCGAGTGCGTACTCCAGGCAGGCCACGCGCCCCTCGCAGGCTCCGCAGAGCTGCTTGGCCTCGCGCGTCGAACTGCCCGGGGCCGGGAAGAAGAACTCAGGTCCGGCCTGCGCGCACAACGCGGTCTCCTGCCAGTCGAGCGCGTCCTCGGTCACCGTGTTGATCAGCATGGGAGATACGGTGCCCGGCCGCGATAAACGACTGATCAACGATTCATCAATCGCCGGGCGCGGCGGTCGGAGGACGGCCTGGAGCGGTCGGCGTACGGCCTGGATCTGCCCTGATTCCGCCCTGTGTATGCCGTCACTGCCTCGGCTGGGGCTTCATCACCGCGAACACCGCGCCGAAGGGGTCGGTGACGTTGGCCATGGTGCCGACGCCGGGCACCTCCATGGCGGGCAGCGCCTCCGCACCGCCGAGCGTCCTGGCGGCGGCCACCGTGGCCTCCACGTCCTCGACCGCGAAGTACGGCATCCAGTGCGGGCCGCGCGCGGCCTCGGCCGGGACGTCGCCCATGGTCACCAGGCCGCCGAACGACAGCTCAGATCCGGTGCCCGCCGGGTGGACCGTGGTGTAGACGTAGTCGGTGCCCTCCACCTTCAGCGCGTCGGTCTTCCAGCCGAAGACCTCGCCGAAGAACCGGGCCGCCGCCGGGACGTCCGGGGTGTACAGCTCGGCCCACAGGAGCGAGCCCGGCTGCTGGATGACGCCGAGGCCGGGGTTCTGCCGGGGCTGCCAGACGCCGAAATAGGCTCCGGCCGGGTCCAGGAAGCCGCCCATCCGGCCGTGGTCGAGGACGTCCATCGGCTCGAAGGCGGAGCGGCCGCCCGCCCGGGCCACCAGCTCGACGGTGTCGTCGGCGTCGGTCGTCCGGAAATAGAGGGACCAGGCGCTGGCGGACTGCTCCTCGGGGACCGTCATGACCCCGCCGACGGTGTTGCCGTCCAGGGTGAACATCCCGTATCCCCCGACCTCGGGGCCGCCGGGGACCAGCTCCCAGCCGAAGAGGCCGCCGTAGAAGGCGGTGGCCCCGTCGAGGTCGGGCGTGCCGAGATCGACCCAGTTGGGCGATCCGTCGGGGAAGGTGGGGTTGAGCATGACGTGCTCCTTCGGCGGATCCCGTGGCCCCGCACCCGCACACGGTGGCGCGAGGGTTTCTCCCTGTCCCGTCGAGTCTCGCACCGGCCGCCGACCACCGCAGTCCGCGCGGGGCCGACCGGGGCCGTGCCCCCGCCTCCACGCGGGTCAGCGGCGTATGCCCAGGGCCGGGAGGACCGTCTCGGCGACGCGGTAGGCCTCCTCCAGGAGCGGGTTGCCGGAGAGGATGAAGGTGTCGACGCCCAGCTCCTCGTACTCCTTCAGCCGCTCGGTCACCTGGGCCGTCGAGCCGACGACGGCGGTGCCGGGGCCCGGACGGAAGAGGCTCATGCCGGGCCACAGATTGGGGTGGGTCTCCAGCTCGCGGGCGCGGGCCGGCACCCTGCCGCCGTGCTGGCGGAACTGGCGCTGCCAGCCGACGCCGTCCTCCCCCGCCCGGTCCCCGAGCTGCCGGGCGTACGTCGCCTCGCTGGTGACGTCCAGCAGCCGGTCGGCCGCCGCCCATGCCTCGTCCTCGGTGTCGCGGACGATGAGGTGGAGGCGGAGCCCGATGCGCAGGGTGCGTCCGTGGGCGGCGGCCCGGGCGCGGACCTGTTCCAGCTTCTCCTTGAGCAGGTGCGGGGGCTCGCCCCAGGTGAGGAAGACGTCGACGTGCTGGGCGGCCATCTCGATGCCGGGGGCGGAGGAGCCGCCGAACCAGAGCGGGATGTGCGGGTCCTGGACGGGGTTGAGCTCGCGGAACGAGGCACCCGCGTTCTTCAGGTCGTAGAACCGGCCCTGGTGGTCGAAGACCTCGCCCGCGGTGAGCCGTTTGACGAGGGACCAGTATTCGGCGCTCAGCGCGTACCGCTCGTCATGCTCCACATGGAGCCCGTACTCCTGGAGGGACTTGGTGGAGCCGTTGACGACGTTGAAGCGCAGCCGTCCGCCGAAGAGGTTGTCGAAGGTGAGCGCCATCTTCGCCAGCAGGGTCGGCGAGATCAGTCCGGGGTGGACGGCGAGCAGCGGCTTGAAGCGGGTGCTGGTGGCGGCGGACAGCGCGCTGCCCAGCGGCCAGACGTCGTGCAGGTCGGTGGCGAGCAACGCCCCGCTGTAGCCGAGCTGTTCGACCGTTCCGGCGAGCCGGGTGAGGTAGCCGAGGCCGGTGGGGCGGCGACCGGCCGGCTCCCACGGGTAGGCGCCCTCGCGCGGGATGATGTACCAGAGGACTTCGGTGGCCATGGCTGCTCAGACCGCCTTCGCGGCGGCCGGGGCGGTCGCGGAGGTGCGGGCCACGGCCCGGGCCACGGTGACCGGGTGCTCGATGAAGCCGGTGCGGTGGAAGATGCCGGCCGCCTCCTGCTGCTCGGCGAGGAACTCCTCGCTCACCGCCTCGATCCGCCAGGGCAGGGCGGTGAGGGCGGCCTCCCAGTCACCCACCTCGCCGCCGAGGTCGGCGGCGGCGAGGTGGGCGGCCTCGCGGGGGTGGGCGGCGGCCCAGTCGTCGGCGCGGCGCAGGGCACGGGTCAGCGCCTCGACGATCTCGGGCCGCCGCTCGGCGAGTTCCCGGCGGGTGAAGAACACCGACCGGTCGCTGATGACGTCGCCGGTGGGGATCAGGGTGCGTACTCCGCCGGTGCGGCGGGCGGCGGCGAGCTGGGGTCCCTGGGCGACCCAGGCGGCGACGGCCCCGGTGCGCAGGAGCTGCTCGCTCTCGTCGGTGGAGCGTACGGCGGTGATGTCGTCGGCGTAGGAGAGGCCCGCGTCGTCGAGGGCCTTGGCGACGAGGTGGGTCTGCCAGGAGCCGATCGCCAGGTGGACGGTGGCGCCCTTGAGGTCGGCGACGGTACGGACCGGGCTGTCCTCGGGGACGAGCAGGGCGCCGTGCTCGGGGCGCGGGGCGGAGACGGCGGTGTAGACGAGGTCGTGGCCTGCGGACTGGGCGGTGACGGGCGGGGTGGAGCCGGTGCCGCCGAAGTCGATGACGCCCTGGGTGAGGAGTTCGCCGGTGCGGACGCCGTCGCTGTACGGGTGGAAGGCGACGGTCTCGCCGAGGGGTTCCAGCTCCTGCTGGGCGAGGCCGAGCCGGGTCAGGTGGTAGAGGTGGAAGAGGGACGGGTTGCTGGCGTGGACACCGATGGTGATGGTCATTCAGATCACTCCGAAACGGTCGAGTTCGGGGGTTCTCACGGGGTGGGACGCGGCCGGGACGCCTAGGTCGTCGAGGAGGCGGCGGCGCAGGGCGGCGAAGGCGGGATCGCCGGGGTCGCGGGGGCGGGCGATGCTGACCTTCTCGTCGGTGACGAGCCGCCCGTCGCGCAGGACGGCGACCCGGTCGGCGAGACGTACGGCCTCCTCGACGTCATGGGTCACCAGCAGGACGGCGGGCCGGTGCTTGCGGCAAAGCTCGTCCACCAGGTCCTGCATCTTCAGCCGGGTCAGGGCGTCCAGGGCGGCGAACGGTTCGTCCAGCAGCAGGAGTTCGGGCTCCCGTACGAGCGCCCGGGCGAGGGCCACCCGCTGGGCCTCGCCGCCGGAGAGGGTGGCGGGCCAGGCGTCGGCGTGCCGTTCCAGCCCCACCTCGGCGAGCGCCCGCAGCCCGTCGTCGCGCCGGCCGCGCGGCAGGGCGACGGTGACGTTGGCGAGCACCTTCTTGGACGGTACGAGGCGGGGTTCCTGGAAGACGACGGTGCGGGCCTCGGGGACGAGCACCTCTCCCCCGTCGGCGCCGTCGAGAGCCCCGAGGATCCGCAGCAGGGTCGTCTTGCCGCTGCCGCTCGCACCGAGCAGGGCGACGAACTCACCGCGCGCGATGTCCAGTTCGAGGTCGTCGAGGACGGCCCGGGAGCCGAAGACCCGGCGCAGGCCCCGTACCCGTACGGCTGCCTGACGGTGGGCGTTCCCGGTCATCGGCGGGCTCCCTGCGGGGTGCGCCACGGCATCAGGAAGCGCTCCAGGAGCCGTACGAGGACGTCGGCGGTGAGGCCGAGGAGCCCGTAGACGAGGATGCAGACGGCGAGGATGTCGGTACGGGCGTAGCTCTGGGCCTGGGACATCAAGTAGCCGATGCCCGCCGTGGCGTTGATCTCCTCGGCGGCGATCAGGGCGATGACGCTGAGGGTCATCGAGAGCCGCAGTCCGGCGAGGAGCGAGGGCAGCGCGCCGGGCAGGACGACCTCGCGGACGATGGCGGGACGGCTCATGCCGAAGGAGCGCATGGCCTCGACGAGCTTGGGGTCGGTGTTGCGGACGCCGCTGGAGGCGGAGACGTACATGGGGAAGGTGGTGGCGACCGCGATGAGGAGGATCTTCGCCGTCTCGTTGATGCCGAACCAGACCATGAACAGCGGGACCAGGGAGAGGAACGGGATGGTGCGCAGGGTCTGGAGGGAGGAGTCCAGCAGCTCGTCGCCGAGCCGGGTGAACCCGGTGGTGATGCCGAGGGTCAGTCCGGCGCCGAGGCCGATGAGCAGCCCGAGCCCGGAGCGGGTCAGGGAGGTGGTGAGCGCGTCGGGCAGCTGCCCGTTCTCCCACAACTCCGCGACTGCCCTGAGGACTTCTGCGGGAGAGGCGAGGACGTCCGGGGTGAGCAGGCCGGTGGCGGACGCGGCCCACCACAGGCCGAGCAGGACGAACGGGCCCAGGGCGCGGACGGTCAGGGCGTAGGCGCGGCTGCGGGGTTTCCGGAGCTGGGGGCGCGGGGTGACGAGTCCCGGGGGTGGCGGGGAGTCGACGGCCTTCACACGGGTGTCGCTCATGTCAGCTTCTCGACGTCGAGGAGGTGCGCGGCGATGTCCACCTTCTCCTTGGTGACCTGCTGCTCGGCGTAGAAGGCCGCGACGGACTCGAAGCGGGCGATGTCCTCGGGGCCGATCGGGTCCACGGTGCCGGACTCCGCGGTGATCTCGGTCTGGACCTCCTTGGCCTTGCCGGTGACGGCGGTCGGGCCGACGTCGGTGAAGACGTTCAGATAGGCGGCCGGGTCCTTCTTCTCCTTGGCGCTGGCCGTGTGGAGGTAGTCGTAGAGGGCCTTGACGACGGCCGGGTGCTGTTCGGCGAAGCCCGTGCGGACGGCGTTGAGGCTGTAGTTGTCCGAGCCGATGGCCTCTCCGTCGGCGAGGAAGTGGGCCTTGCCGCTGCCGATCTCCGCGACCGCGTAGGTGGCCCAGACCGCCCAGGCGTCGACCTGCCCGGCGTTGAAGACGGCGGCGGTCTGGTCGGGGCGCAGATGGACCCGCTCCACCTTGTCCGCCGGGATCTTCTCCTTGGCCAGCGCCTTGAGCAGCAGGTACTCCCCGGTGCCGCCCTGGTTGACGGCGACCTTCCTCCCCACCAGGTCGGCGACGGATTCGATGCCGGAGCCGTCGCGGACGAGGATGCCCTCGCCCTTCGCGTCGGGGTCGACGGCGGTGAAGAACTTGAAGCCGGGTCGCTGGGAGAGCGAGGTGATGCCGGAGGTGATGGAGCCGGTGGCGATGTCGAGTTGGCCGGCGTTCATCGCCTGGGCGGCCGGGGCGAACGGGCCCGCGCTGCCGGTCCACCTCACCCTGGCACCGACCTTGCCGAGCGCCTTGTCGAGGCTGCCGTCCTTCTTGCCGAGGGCGAGGATGCCGGAGTTGCCGGGGTCGGGGATACGGACGTCGACGGTCTCTCCCGAACTGCCCGCGGGGCGCTGCCGTCGGTGTCGTGGGAGGTGGAGCAGGCGGACAGGACGAGGAGGGCGGCGGCCGCGAGGAGGGCGGTCGGGACGGTGGTACGGAGACGTGGTCGGGTGGAGTTCACGGTGGTCCTCGGGCTCAAGGGGCGGTGGGCAGGGGCGATGCCGGACGGGCGGCGTTCAGGGCGGCGGCGCGGCGCAGCGGTTCGGGGTCGGCCCACGCGGGGACGGGGACGGGCTCGGGCAGGAAGCCGTGGGCACGCAGGGCGCTCTCCTGCTCGGCGAGCAGGCCGAGGCGCTCCGGTGAGAGGTCGGGGTGGAGGGTGAGGTGGGTGCCGGGGCGGTAGGCACCCGCGACCCCTTCGGCCCCGGCCCCGGTCTCGGCACCGAGGATCCGGTCGACCTCCGCCGGGCTCTCCGCCGCCCAGTCGGCGGCCCGGAGCAGCACGGCGAGGAAGCGGTCGACGAGCGCGGGGTGTTCGTCCAGGAGGTCCTGGTGGACGGTGATCGGGCGGGGGTTCCGTTGTTGATCCGGAAGCGGCGGTCCGGCAGGTCGTCGAGTTCCACCGCGACCTCGGCCCCGGACCTGCGGGCCGCTTCGACCGCGAGGGCCCCCTTGACGTACACCGCGTCGACGTCACCCCGGCGCAGGGCGGCCAGTTCGGCGGCCCACTGCCCCGTGCGCCCGTCCGCCGGTACGTCGACCGGGTCGGCGTCCGCCAGGGAGAGACCCGCCGATGCGAGGGCGCCCTCGAAGCCGCGCACCGCCATGGCCCGCCAGAAGTCGATGTCGATGGGGTGCACCGGCAGGGCGATCCGCCGCCCTCGCAGGTCACCGGCGGACCGGATGCCGGACCCGGGGGCGACCAGGACGACCTGGCGCTCCTCGATCCAGGTCAGGCCGATCAGCCGGGTCCGCTCACCGCGCGAACGGGCCCACAGGGCAGGCACGTTGCCGCCTTCCCGGAAGAGCCCGGGCAGGGCGTGGGTGAAGTGGGCCTCCCGGTCCGCGTCCGGTTCGGCGTCCTGGAGGGAGCGGACCGTGATCCCGTCCGGGGCGAACTCGTCGGTGAGCCACTGCCGGTCGGCGGCGATCCCGGTGGCGGTGGGCACGGGACAGCGGGTGAACCAGAGCGTCGCGGGCAGGGCGGGGCCAGACGTCATGGGGGTGTGTCTCCACAGGGGTCGGTGGGGCGCGAGGGATGCGGGGTGCGCGGGGTGGCCCGGAGACCCCTGGCACGCACGGCGGCACACGGGGAACAGGGCGCGGTGCGGCGGGTCCACGGCGGCGCGAGGGGCGGCCGGAAGGTGCGGGAGGGGGTGCCGCGAGGGGTCAGCGACAGGCTGCGCTGGAGACGCGCGCCAGGTCGATGTGGCGGCGCACGGTGAGGGTGAGTGGCACGGGGGCGCCCGGGGCGGAGAGCGCGTGCACGGCGGTACGTCGGGCCATGGCTCGCTGCTCCTTCCCGCTCGTCGGTGGTGGTGGCCGCAGCTTGCCACGGCGATACGAGGCGCGACAACTCTCTTCCCATGATGTGGGATCACGTGTGAACAGAGTGTTTCCCAGCAGGGTGGAGCCCTTGTTCAACTCCCGTAATGTGGCAACCGAACACACCTGTGTGCCCCTTCGACGAGCGGAGAGTGAAGCGACATGGCCGAGGCCGTGACAGCACGCGCACCGGGTGGCGCCCAGGCCGTCCGGCGCGCGCTGGAGGTCCTGCACTGCTTCCACGACAACGGGCCCGACCTCAGCGCCTCCGACCTCGCCCGGCGGCTGGAACTCCCGGTGTCCACGGCGCACCGGCTGGCGCGCACGCTGCTCGGCGCGGGGTTCCTGGAGCAGGATCCGCGTACCGCCCGCTACCGCCTGGGCCCCGCCGTCACCGAGCTGGGCCGGCTCTCCTACCACCAGCGCGGGCTGCACCTGGCCGCGCCGGAGCTGGCGGACCTGGCCGAGCGGACGGGCGCGACGGCGGACCTGGCGCTGCGCAGCGGGCCGCACGCGGTGATCGTGGCGGGCGGTTCGGTGACGCCGAGGACGGGGCTGCGCCGGCCGCTGCACTCGACCGCGCTGGGCAAGGTGCTCCTCGCCTGGGCCCGTCCCGACGAGGGCGGCCCCGGGTCGCTGCCGCCGCTGCTCGCGTTCACCGACCGGACGATCGTCGAACCGGCTGCACTGGAGGCGGAGTTGGTGAAGGTACGGGCCGAGGCCTACGCACTCAACGACGGTGAGTCGGCGCACGGGGTGCGGACCCTGGCCGTGCCGGTCCTGGACGGTGCGGGGTACGCGCGCTTCGCCCTCGCCGTACGGGCGACCCCGTCCCTGATCACCGCCGAGCGCACCGAGTGGCTGCTCACCGAGGCCCGGTCCTGCGCACGGGCCCTGGAGGTGCTGCTGCTCTCCCCAGCGGAACGGCGACCGCCCGCGCGGTAGCGGGGCCGGGGGCTGCCGGTGCGCGGAGGGCTGTCGGTGGGCCGAGGCTGTCGGTGGGCCAGGTGCAGCCGGCGGGCCGAGGGCTGTCGGTGGGCCGTGGGACGATGGCTGCCCATAGCGAAGGGACCGCCACCTGCCGGTCGCGGCGCACGGCGGAGAGAGTGACGATGACCGACACCGGGGCCAGGACCGCCCGCCCGGCGACCACGGGCCGCGCCGCCCGGGAGCTGCTGGCCGGGGCGGAGGCCCTGCTGGGCCGGGCCCGTGCCGTGCGGGAGGACCATGCCCGCGCCGTCGACGCCGTACGGGCCGTCCTCGACCCGCTCCTGGGCTCCCTGGTCGACCGGGAGCTGGCCGCCATCCCGGTGGGCCGGCTGAAGGACGTCACCGAGGGCCGGCTGCGTCTCGTCGCTCTCGAACAGGCCGGGTTCACGAGCGTCGGGCAGGTCCACGGCACCGCCCGCTACGAGCTGCGGCTGATCCCCGGTGTCGGCGCGCACACCGCCGATCAGGCGCTGGCGGCGGCCGGGCAGATCGCCGACGCGGTGCGCGAGACCGTCTCCGTACGGATCGACATGGACGCCCCGGACGAGGCGGTGACCGCGCTGGTCGTCGCCCTGCACCGGCTGGTCGAGGCCGGGCCGGACGCGCGGCGGGCGGTGGAGGCGGCGCAGCGGCTGGCCGAGCGGCTCGGCCCCCTGGTGACCGCCGCCGCACCGGCCGGGAGCCGGCTGCGGATGCTGTTCAGCGGCAAGGGGGCGCGGGGACGGGTGCTGGACGCCGTGACCGGCCTGCGTACGGCGCTCGCGGAGGCGGACGACCAGGGGCTGCCGATGCTCTTCGGGCAGGTCTCGGTCGATCTGCTGCGGGCGCCCGAGTCGGCGCCCGGGGCGTGGGTGGACTTCGAGCTGCGGTCCGCCGAGTTCTACAGCCTGCTCGCCGAGCTGTCCGGCAGCGGACCGGACCGGGACGCCGCCGAGGGGTTCCTGCCCGCCGGGATCGCGGACCGGGTGCGGGCGCTGCGACTCGACGACTCGCGGCTGCGGGTCTCGCTGCGCGGCTACCAGTCGTTCGGGGCACGGTTCGCCCTGGCGCAGAAGCGGGTCGTCATCGGGGACGAGATGGGGCTCGGCAAGACCGTGCAGGCCATCGCCGCCCTCGCCCATCTCGCGGCGCGGGGCGAGAGCCACTTCCTGGTGGTGTGCCCGGCGAGCGTGCTGATCAACTGGAGCCGGGAGCTCCGGGCCCGCTCCACGCTGCGCGCGCTGCCGCTGCACGGGGCGGAGCGGCTGGAGGCGTACGCGGAGTGGGTGGCGGGCGGCGGGGTCGCCCTCACCACGTTCGACGCGCTGCGCACCCTTCCCGGGGAGAGCCTTTCCCTGTCGATGCTGATCGTGGACGAGGCGCACTTCGTGAAGAACCCCGCCACCCGGCGGGCGCAGGCCGTCGCCGTGTGGGCGGAGCGCGCGGAGCACGTCCTGTTCCTCACCGGGACGCCGATGGAGAACCGGGTGGAGGAGTTCCGGAGTCTTGTCCGTCAACTCCGCCCCAATCTCGCCGATGTGGTGTCGTCCACGCATGGCGCCGCCGGTTCGCAGGCCTTCCGGCGGGCTGTGGCCCCCGCCTATCTGCGCCGCAACCAGGTGGACGTGCTCGCCGAACTGCCGGCGCTGGTCCATGTGGACGAGTGGGAGGAGTTCGGCGCCGAGGACCTGGTGGTCTACCGGGAGGCGGTGGCGTCGGGGCAGTTCATGCGGATGCGCCGGGCCGCGTACGCCGTGCCCGCGACCTCCGCCAAGCTGGAGCGGCTGCGCGAACTGGTGGACGAGGCACGGGACAACGGGCTGAAGGTCGTCGTCTTCTCCTACTTCCGCGAGGTGCTGGCCACGGTCGGCGAGGCGTTGGGGCCCGACGCGTTCGGGCCGATCTCCGGGAGCCTGCCCGCCGCCCGCCGGCAGGAGCTGGTCGACGCCTTCTCCGCCGCCGACGGGCACGCGGTGCTGCTCAGCCAGATCCAGGCCGGGGGCACCGGACTCAACATGCAGGCCGCGTCCGTGGTCATCCTGTGCGAGCCGCAGATCAAGCCGACGCTGGAGCACCAGGCCGTCGCCCGGGCCCACCGGATGGGGCAGGTGCGCACGGTCCAGGTGCACCGGCTGCTCGCGGCGGACAGCGTCGACCAGCGGATGGTGGAGCTGCTGGCCCGCAAGGACCGGCTCTTCGACGCGTACGCCCGGCGCAGCGACCTCGCGGAGGCCGCGCCGGACGCCGTCGACGTGTCCGACGGTGAGCTGGCCCGGCGGATCGTGGAGGAGGAGCAGCAGCGGCTGGCCCGCCCGGAGTGACCGGACGCCGGGCCGGGCGCCCGGTCAGTGCTGGTGCTCCGCCGCTCCCCCGCCCTCGCTCTTGTCCGCGGTGGCCTTCTTCCCGGCCCCGCTCGCCACATGGTGCGGTTCGTACCCCGGGATCGTGCCGTCCGGCTTCTTGATCAGCAGCAGCCCGGCCATTCCCATGTCCGAGTGGCTCTGCACATGGCAGTGGTACATCCACGCCCCGGCGCCCACGCGTTCGCCCGCGATGATCTGGAGGCCGAAGGAGTCGGCGGGGCCGCAGATCTTGTTGTCGATGACCCGGCTGGGGTCGTCGGGACCGGTGAGGATGCCGGTCCGGTTGTCCGCCCACCGGTGACCGTGGATGTGGAAGGTGTGGTAGAACTCGCCGTGCGTGATCATCACGAATTCGAGCCGGTCCCCCACCGTGGCCTCGAAGTTGACGCTGTTGTGAGCCGTCTTGTTGTTGATCATCATGTCGTTGAAGACGACCGTGCACGTCTGGTCGGGCAGCAGGTCGCCCTTCCTGCGCACCACGAGCGGACCGTACAGCCCCTTGCGGATGCCGCCGGTTCCGTGGTCCGTACCGACGACGTGGTCGTGGTAGTGCCAGTAGCCCGCACTGCCCGGCTCGTACGTTCCGTCCTTCCGGCGGCCCGGCTTGTGGGTGCGCCAGGTGTACGTACGGCTGCCGCCGGGCTCCACGTGGCTCTTGTTCATCCGGGTGCCGTCGTTGGCGATGTCGTAGTCGACGCCGTGCACATGGAGGCTGGCGTCCACGTCGGTGAGGTTCTCGAAGTCGATGTGCAGCGTGTCGCCCTCGTTCAGCTCGATGAGCGGACCGGGGATCGACGCCTTGCCCTTCTCGAAGCCGTAGCCCAGCTCGCCGTTCGGCAGCTTCTCGGCGTACATCTTGATCCGGCGCACCGCTCCGCCGTCCGGGGCCGTACGCGGCGGGTTCTCGGCGGAGGTTGCCTCCACCGCGCCGAGCGACAACGATGTCACACCGGCGGTCGCCGCAGCCGCGCCGCCGATCAGCATCCGCCGGCTGAAGGTCCTTCGGTCCATGTCGAACTCCCCACTGGGATAAACAAACTGGCGGAGACGGGCGGGTCCCGGAGCAACCGGAACGGGCCACACCGTAGCCGGGGGCCGAGCGTTTATCCACACTCAGGACAAAGTTTGTGCGATTGCTGCCATAGCTATTGGCGGACCGCGAAAAGAGGTCTAGCTTCGGGCGCTGTCGCAGTCAACGCTGTAGTGACCACAGAAGGGTTGGGTGACCCACATGCAAGGCGCACCGCATCACCGGTCCAGATCACGACGCCGACGCGGCCTCGCGGCGACCGTGGCGGCCGGCGCACTGACCGTGTCCTTGCTGGGCGCGGGCGGTCCGGCCAACGCGGACACGTCGCCGGACCGGGATCTGGTCGAGAAGATGGCGACAACGTTGTCCTTGCCGACCCCGCCGGGCGCGAAGAACCAGGTGAAGGTGCTGGTCTTCCACGCGTCGGCGGGCGACGAGGCGCCGTACGCGGACGCCGGGATCGCGGCCATCGAGAAGATCGGGCAGACCGGCCCGGAGGCCGGGCGGTTCACCACCGTGGCCACCGCCAACCCGAACGTCTTCACCAACGGCAAGCGGCTCGGCTCCTTCCACGCGGTCGTCTTCCTGACCGGCGGCGGTGACGTCCTGGACCCGGCGCAGGAGGCGGGCCTGGAGGCGTACATGGAGGCGGGCGGCGGCTTCCTCGGCATCCATGACGCGGCGCGGACCGAGCCGTACTCGGACTGGTTCACCGGCCTCATCGGCGCCCGCCCGGCGGCGAACAGCCCGACCGGCGTCCAGCGGGCCACCGTCGAGATCGGCGACCGGGTCCACCCGGCGACCAAGAGCCTGCCGCTGGAGTGGAAGCGCCCCGACAAGTGGCTGAACTGGACGAAGAACCCGTCCGGTGAGGTCCACACGGTGGCGCGCGTGAGGGAGTTGACGTACAAGCCGGGTGCGAGCGCCAACGGCTGGGACCACCCGGTCTCCTGGTGCCGTGACTACGACGGCGGGCGCTCCTTCTACACGGCGATGGGCGGTACGGCGGACAGCTTCGCCGAGACCGACTTCCGCGACCATCTGCGCGGCGCCCTCGCCTGGACGAACCGCACCTCGCAGGCCGACTGCAAGGCGACGATCACCGCCAACTACACCGCCGAGCGCCTGACCCAGCCCAACCAGCCGGGCCAGAACGACCAGATCGGCGAGCCGCACGGCCTGGTGACCGCCCCGGACGGCAAGGTCTTCTACATCGGGCGCGGCGGCGCCGACAGCAGCGTCCCGGTCGTCACGGACTGGAACAACCCGAACATCGGCAAGGGCAAGGGCGAGATCCACGTCTACGACCCGAAGACGAAGAAGGTCACCCTCGCCGGTGCGCTGGACGTCTTCGGCAACAAGGGCGGCGGCGACGAGCTGGTGAAGGTCGAGGAGGGGCTGCTCGGCATCGAGCTGGACCCCGACTTCGCCTCCAACGGCTGGGTCTATCTGCACTACACCCCGCACGCGAAGATCGACCGCGACAAGCGCATGGCGGTCCGCCAGGTCTCCCGGTTCACCTACGACCAGGCCGCCGGCAGGCTGGACCTGGCCTCGGAGAAGGTGCTGCTCGGCTGGCCGGTGCAGATCAACAGCTGCTGCCACTCGGGCGGCGGCATGGCGTGGGACTCGAAGGGCAACCTGTACATCGCGACCGGGGACAACAACTCCTCCGGATTCACCGGTGGTTACTCCGGCAACAACCCCGAGCCCAATTACAAGGGCATGGCCTTCGCCGACGCCCGGCGCACCTCGGGCAACACCAACAACCTCAACGGCAAGATCCTGCGGATCCACCCCGAGGACGACGGCACCTACACCCTGCCCTCCGGCAACCTCTTCACCGGCAAGGAGCCTGACGAGGGCGGCGGCAAGACCCGGGGCGAGATCTACGTGATGGGCGTGCGCAACCCGGCCCGGATCTCCGTCGACCCCTCGACGGACACGCTGTACGCCGGCTGGGTCGGCCCCGACGCGGGCTCGGCCTCCACCACCTGGGGCCCGGCGAAGTACGACACGTTCGCCGCGATCACCAAGGCGGGCAACCACGGCTGGCCGTTCTGCATGGGCAACAACCAGCCCTACCGGGACCGCAATCTGCCCGACCCGTCGAAGCCGCTGGGCTGGTACGACTGCAACGCCCCGAAGAACGAGTCGCCGCACAACAACGGCCTGGTCAAACTGCCGCCGGTGACCCCGAACAACATCTGGTACTCCCCGCAGGGCGGCGGGGTGGACTACCCGCGCGACGCCAACGGCGTCCCCAGCTACAAGGCCGAGGAGCAGAAGGAACTGCTGCCCTGGCTC